>JAGWXJ010000002.1 GCA_018969935.1 Alphaproteobacteria bacterium
GCACGCCCAACTGGTTCAAAAACAAAGCCTTCGGTTGCTTCCAGAACGGTACCGGTGGTCATTACGTGTTCTTCTACACGCTGGTCGAGCGCTAATAAAATCGCGCTTTAAGTGTTTCGCGACAGGCCCTATGATGGGCCTGTCTTTTTTAGAAGAAGGGCCAAGCCATGAATATGCACAGCACTGCCCGCGGCAGCGCGCTTATATACATCCTGATTGCTATTGCTTTGATTGCTGCGCTTACGGCGTCGTTCATGCAGCCGGCCACGCAGCAAACCCGCACGCAAAACAGCTTCAAGCTTGCGGCTGAACTCAACGGGCAGGTGCAAATGGTGCGCGCCGCCATTCAGGATTGCATTTTGCAGTATCCGCAAGGGGATGGGTCCATCAACGTGGCAGGGTACCACCCCAACTATCCGCTCGAGCCGGATTCAACATACTTCCCCACATCGCCTGCCATTCGTGCGGCTGATAAAAACGTGGCCAACCTGCGCTGCCCCGGCAATAACCCCGGCAGCCCCAACCAAGCACAGCACTCGCAAATTTTTGGCGGTTCTACAGGCCGTTTCATGCCTGCCATGCCGGCACTGTTTAACCCCTGGACATACCGCAACGGCACGAACATGACTATCGACGGCGTGACGTTTACCGGCGTCTTCTTCCAGACAACGACGACCAATACGGATGCCTACCTTTCTGAAGCCATGCAGAAGGTTGATGCGCAATTCACGCAGTGCGAGGCCGATTATGTTGACGGCACCGGTAGCAACGGTTGTCCTGCCTCCACCAAGTGCCTGCGCATCTGGGTCAAGCGCGTGGCGCCTGCCTGCCCGTAATAGCTGGCTGATTATTGGGGATGGTCAGATGACCTGCGGCGGTATCCGCCGTGGGGCAGCGGCCAGAATTTTTCCATTGCCAGATACGTGAACGAGGCTGTCCAGGCAATCAGGACAAGGCCGTTCAATACTTCAGCCGCGGCCAGCATGCGGATGTTTTCCGTCGGGGTCAAGTCACCGAAACCGAGTGAGGTATATGTGGTTGCGGAGAAGTACAAACAATCCAGAAACGTATCGTAGGAAAGGCCAACCGATTTGCCTTGGCCTACGATTGCGCCGATTTTCGTGAAATTCTCGATACCGAAATAGACCAGCGAATAGAGCCAGATGCTAAGGATATGGCTTAGAAAAATGGGGCCAATAAGCAAAGGCACCCGCAGGCGTGGCTGCATGGTTAGCTTTGGCAATTTTTCCCAGATAATGCGCATGATTTCATAGGCTATCAGGCAGCAGATGCCGACAGTGATTGCGGCGGTCATGGATACAACGATAAAAGCGGTCATGAGGTAAGGTTAGGCTAAAACTTTTCAGGCTGCATACTTTTTGGTCAATTCCGCGACTTCTTTTACGATGCGGGCAAATTCGTATTCGACACCATTGACGAGGCTCTCGCATTTATCGAGTTCGGGCGCTTTTTCCTGCAGTTCGGCGGCTACATCCCCCAAGGCCACACAACAGGCGGAACGGGCCGCACCTTTGAGGCTGTGCGCGGCTTCTTCCAGATCGTGCGCGTTGTCGGTATCGAATGCCTTGCGGACACGGGCCACCAGAGGTTTTGTCATTTCGGCAAACATGCCGACCATTTCGATGGTACCGGCATCAACCGCGCCCATCTGGGTTTGCATGGCTTCCAGATCAATAGCGGGTTTTTCGGCAGGGGATTTGTTTGAATTATCGGCGGCCTCGGCCTTTTTCTGGGATTCCAGAGCCTCGATACCCTGATTTTCCGTCATCAGGCCCCAACGCACCAGCAGGTGGCGGAGTTGACCGAGCGATACGGGCTTGAGGAGGCATTCATCGAAGCCTTCCTTGAGGTAATACTGGCGCTGGGCCATTTGTACGTCGGCTGTCAGGACAATCACGGGGAAATGCCCGAGCGACGGATCGGCTTTTTCACGGTCACGGATTTCTTTGATGAGCATGTAGCCGTCCATCTCGGGCATATGGAGATCGGAGAACATGATGCCGTATTTGCCGGTTTCGAGGGCGTTCAAGGCCTCGACACCGTTCAGGGCAAAATCGACTTCGAGGTCGGTCATGGAGGCGATTTGCTTCTGGAGGATGTTGCGGACGAAATCCGTATCCTCGGCAATCAGCAGGCGGCGCGGGCCTGCCAGCACTTGCCCGCCTGTCTGTTTGGCAGTGCCTTTGACGGCTTCGCCCAGACCCAAGCGGCTCGCCGGTTTGGAAAGATATGTTGCGCCCATGGAGCGCAAGGCATGCTGCAAACTGAAATCATCGTGCACGGTGTACATGACAAGGCCCGTGAAGGGGCGGATGAGGGATATCTCCTTCATCAGCTCCAGCCCCGTGCCATCGGGTAGGCCCTGATCGATGACGGCGACATCGAAGGGGCGGCGTTTAATGAGGTCGAGGGCCTCTTGATAGAAGGAACAGGCCTCGACATCGGCGCCCATGGATTTGAGGGAGGATACGATTTCCTTCTGGCCTTGCGGGTGGTCTTCCACCACCAGTACTGCCAAGCCATCGAGGGAGGGTAGTTTGGCGTTGGCATCCATGGATGTAACGGCCTGCGTGGGGATTTCGAACCAGAAGGTCGAGCCTTTGCCAACAGTAGAATAGAC
This sequence comes from Alphaproteobacteria bacterium, assembly GCA_018969935.1. GTDB lineage: Bacteria > Pseudomonadota > Alphaproteobacteria > Micavibrionales > UBA1664 > UBA6145. The sequence goes on from JAGWXJ010000002.1 coordinate 2,642, forward strand.
GCCGATTTCACCGCCCATGAGGGTGATAAGCTTTTTGCAGATGGATAGGCCGAGGCCGGTGCCGCCGAATTTGCGGGTTGTCGTGTTGTCAGCCTGTACGAAGGCCTGAAAGAGCTTGTCACAGACTTCCTGCGGCATGCCCATGCCCGTGTCGGTTACCTCGAAACGGAGGACGATGCCATCGGGTGTTGTGGGTTTTACGCGCTCGGCCTTGGCGGTTACGCGCAGGGTGACCGAGCCTTCCTTCGTGAATTTGAGCGAGTTGCTCATGAAGTTGATGATGATCTGGCGCAGGCGTTTGGGGTCACCTTTGATAACGAAGGGTACGCCTTGTTCGATATCATCGAGCAGGGCCACGTTGCCGTGGCGTTTGACGGACAGTGCCTCGATGGTGCCGCGGCAAAGCATGCGGACAGGGACTTCGAAGATATCGAGTTCCATTTTGTCGGCATCGAGTTTGGCGAGATCGAGGACGTCATCCAGAATTTCAAGGAGACCGTGGGCGGATGTTTTGGCCGTGTTGATCATTTCCTCGATGTTGGGGGCGATTTTTTCCTGCCCGATAAGTTCAAGGAAACCGAAAACCGCCTGCATTGGCGTGCGGATTTCGTGGCTCATGGTGGCCAGCAGGTTGGATTTCATTTGCGCGGCGGCCTCGGAAGCCCTGATGGCCTCGCGCAGTTTTTCCTCGGAAGCCTTGATGGTTGTCATATCGACGAACCAGAGGGCGTAGGAGGGGGCACCCTTGTAGTTGAGTAATTCGCCCTTCACCTTGAGCGTGCGGTCAATTTTGCTGCCTACGATCTGGACCACGACCTCCTGCTCGAAGGAGCGGGGGTGGTTGTAGAGCACCATTTCGAGCTCAGGGCCCAGAAAGTCCACAAGGGGTTGTTTGTTGATGATGCCGCGGTAGCCGATAAGCGGGCCGAAGGCAGGGTTGGCGTAGGTAATCGTATAGTCGCGGCCATTAACAAGGCAGAACCCGAAGGGTGCGGTATCGATTACAGAAAGAAAATCCGTTTGCTGCCCTTCAAGCATCGCCCATACCGCTTTTGCAATGGAAAATTATACCTCACTATTTTACATGATTTGGGGCGGGGCATCCATAGCTAGAAATGTATTGGACATTCGGTGTTATGGATGATTTTATGACGCCGAAACAAGGAGTTTGCCATGGGTTATACGGTTGCAGTTGTCGGGGCTACGGGGGTTGTGGGGCATGAAATGCTGGCCACTTTGGAAGCGCGCGCCTTCAACGCCGACAAGGTGATACCGCTGGCTTCCCGCCAGTCGGCTGGGCGGCAGGTATCCTATGGCGAAAAGGAAGTCCTGAAGGTGCAGGCTTTGGACGATTTTGACTTCAAGGGCGTTGATATCGTGCTTTCATCGGCCGGGGCCAAAGTATCGGCCGAATTCGCGCCGCGCGCCGCCAAGGCTGGCGCCGTGGTGATTGATAATACCAGCCATTTCAGGATGGACCCCGATGTGCCGCTGGTAGTACCCGAGGTAAACCCAGAGGCTATAGCCGGTTACAAGAAGAAGGGCATTATTGCCAACCCCAATTGCTCGACCATCCAGATGGTTGTGGCGCTCAAACCGCTACATGACCTCGCGACGGTAAAACGCGTGGTTGTGGCGACCTACCAATCGGTATCAGGCGCCGGCAAGGATGCTATGGACGAGCTGTTCGAGCAGTCTCGCAAATTTTTCGTGTCCGATTCCATGGAGAGCCAGATTTTCTCCAAGCAGATTGCTTTTAACGTTATTCCGCAAATCGATGTTTTCATGGATGACGGTGCTACCAAGGAAGAATGGAAGATGATGGTGGAAACCAAGAAAATCCTTGGCCCGAACATCAAGGTGGCCGCCACGTGCGTACGCGTGCCCACGTTTATAGGCCATGCGGAGGCCGTGAATGTGGAATTTGAAAACGAGATGACGCCCATGATGGCGCGTGCCGCATGGAAAAAGTTCAAAGGCGTCAGTGTTATCGAGCGCGAAAGCGAAATGGAATTTATAACCCCCGCCGAAATTGCCGGCGAGGATGATGTATTCGTATCCCGCGTGCGCGCCGACCAGACCGTTGATAACGGCCTGTCCTTCTGGTGTGTGGCAGATAACCTGCGTAAGGGGGCTGCGCTTAACGCCGTCCAGATTGCCGAAGTATTAACCAAAGACTATCTGTAAGTGGGTTTGCCGATGATGCTTGTGGTCAAGGCTGTGGTATCTGGTTTGCTTATCGCGCTGGCAAGCGAGATGGCCAAACGTTCGCCGCTTTGGGGCTCGGTCCTTGTATCCATTCCGCTAACATCGCTTCTGACAGCCATGTGGATTCATATTGAATCGGCGGATCTAGAGCGTAATGCCGTGTTCCTTCGCAATGTTTTCTGGGCGCATTTGCCTACCCTGACATTTTTTATCCTGTGCCCGATCATGTTGCGCCAAGGAATCAATTTCTGGGTCAGTATTTTCTTTTCACTGGCGGTTACGGCCGCTGTCTTTTTCGCGTATGCCGCCATCCTGCGGCATTTTGGAATACGCATTACCGAGTAAAAATTTCGCAACGCGGTAAGTTTGGGTAAGTAAAACCCATTCTTAACGATTTTTTAACAGTTGAGAATTAACAAAGAAACCTTGCCAGTAACGCGGCATTTTGTCTAAGTTCGCGCCACCAAAACGTCGCGTAGGATTGATTCGTAATGAGCATTCCATTTCCACTTCCCGACAGTATTTTCTACTCCCTTCGTGCCAGCCACCCGCGTGAAGTATTCAGGCAGATTGCCCACGAACTGGAAACCAATTGCGGCTTACGCGCCGAACCTGCGATAGAACTTCTGATGGCATCGGAAGCTGCGGGTGGTAGCGCCATCGGTGACGGGGTTGCCGTTATCAGCTGCCGTGCGCCTACGACTCTTGTGCTTAACCGCGTGTGTGCCTTTGCCCGCCTTGTGAAGCCTGTGGCTTTCAAAGGTGTGGAAACGCACCCGTGCGATCTGGTTTATGTGCTGATTTCACCGGAAGACGAGGCGCAGAAACACTTGCGTGATCTTTCGACCATCATCAGGGCATTTCGTGACCATGACTTTACAGCGCGTTTGCGCGCTGAAACGGCCAGCGAAAGACTGATGAACCTTTTCAAGGCGCGTGACGGCGCTTTGCGCGCAGCCGCCTAAACCCCGCAATTTACTGGACGACTACCGGAAAGAGATTCATGCCCTGTGCGGTTTGCATCGCATGGGCTTCCGTATCCTCGGCGGCAATGCGCTCACCGTTTGCGCCGTAGATGGTGTAGGCATCGGCGCCTTCTTCATGAGTTTTCTTTACGTAGGCCACAACTGACTGGCCAAAATTCGCAAAATCGCCCGTTGCCGCAAGTTTCAATGTAACCGTTTGCGTTTTCATCACTTGCCCTCCACGTCTATAACCTGTTCGCCGTTTTTATCAGCCTTGGAAATCTTTATTTTCTGCACCTGAGGTTCGGGCACAACGCGCTTCAAATCAATGTGCAGCAAGCCATTATCCAACACTGCGCCAGTAATTTCAATTCCATCGGCCAATACGAAACTACGCTGGAACTGACGTGCGGCTATGCCGCGGTGAAGGAAGATGCGCGAAGGGTCATCCTGCTGGCGGCCACGGATGTTGAGCTGGTTATTTTCCATTTCAACATCCAGTTCATCCATTGAAAAGCCGGCAACGGCCAACGTAATGCGCAGGCCGTATTCGCCAATCTGTTCAATGTTGTAGGGGGGGTAGCCATCGCCCGATTTTTTCAGGCGTTCGAAAGAGCGTTCGATGTGGTCGAACCCTAAAAACAGGGGGCTGTCGAGGAGAGTCAGTCGTGTGGTCATAAGCTGTTGTCCTTTTCAAAGCGACATTGTCGGCCAACCCATGAAGGCGCCAGCCATACCCCTATTATATGGGGGCAGCAGACCAAAAATCAAATCAATGGCGGGGTTTGGTGCCAGTTTTGGTGAAAACGCGGCCGCAATAGCCGCAGGAAACCGTGTTTTTGCCGTCAAAGGTATAGAAAACCTGAGGGTGCCCCATGGGGCCTGAACCGCCATCGCAGCAGACTTCATCGGTATCGGCGGGAACGGGGATGGTTTCTGCAGGTTTGTTTAACATAGCAATATCAAGGTGTTGTTTACGGTTTGGTTACTTTTGACAGGTATAACAATGGAGTGAAATCAATACGATATCAAGGCCCATGACGCCCCAGCCTTCAAAACACCAGCCAAAACCGGTTTTCGTGGATAACAGCGTGGCGGCCCAGCGCCCCGACCAGTATGTCGAGCTGACCGTCGATGCCCGCAAGGTACTGGCTGACTGGAAATCATCGCTTCTGGCGCACGAACTGCTGGATTCCAACGGGATGGTGAAGGGTGACGACCATCTTTCCGAAAGCCGCCTTGAAAAGCGCGATGCCGTACGCAGCCGCCTTGCCGCCCAGCAACCGCTTGAAAAACCCATCCTTGGTATCGGTATCTTTGACAATATCGAGATCGGTTCGGGATCCGATATCCTTGCCACGCTGGTGATGGAGGGGGTGACGCACCTGCCTGTCCATATCAGGAAGGCGCAGGCCCGCGATTTCGACCCCTTTAAAGTTTAGTCTTTTTGCGGTTTACTGGCCGCATGACCACGCAGCAACTTAAACTTACGAACTCACTCGGCCGCCGCAAACAGGTTTTCGAGCCACTGAACCCGAACCATATCGGCGTGTATGTGTGCGGGCCTACCGTTTACAACTATGCGCATATCGGCAACGCGCGGCCTGCTGTTGCCTTTGATGTGTTGCGCCGCGTGCTGATGCACCTGTACCCGAAGGTCACGTTTGTTGCGAACATCACCGATGTTGACGACAAAATCATGGATGCGGCTGCCGCGACCGGCCAGCCGATTGACAGCATTACCAAAAAGTTTGCCGATATTTACAACGCGGACATGGCGGCGCTGGGTGTTATGCGCCCCGACCACCAACCGCGCGCAACAGACACCATACCCGAGATGATAGCGCTGATTGAAAAGCTGATAGCGCGCGGGCATGCGTATGAGGCTGAGGGCAATGTGCTGTTTAACGTGCCTTCGTTTGCCGAGTACGGAAAACTATCGGGCCGTAACCGTGATGAACAAATTGCCGGTGCGCGCGTTGATGTAGCACCCTACAAAAAAGACCCTGCCGATTTTGTGCTGTGGAAGCCAAGTGACGCAAGCCAACCGGGCTGGGATAGCCCGTGGGGCCGCGGGAGGCCGGGGTGGCATATCGAATGCTCGGCCATGTCGGAGAAATACCTCGGGCCCGATTTCGATATCCATGGCGGCGGGCTGGACCTGACCTTCCCCCACCACGAAAACGAGATTGCCCAAAGCGTATGCGCCCACGGCAATACAGGTTTTGCGCGTGTGTGGGTGCATAACGGTTTTGTAACCGTGGAGGGCGAGAAGATGTCCAAATCGCTGGGCAACGTCTTGCTGGTGCATGACATGCTGAAGGACGCGCCCGGTGAGGCCATACGTTTTGCGCTGCTGACATCGCACTATCGCCAGCCGTTTGACTGGACCAAACGCGGGATTGATGACGCTGTAAAAACGCTCAGCCGTTTTTACGATGTGATTGCGCAAAGCGGTGCAGGGACAGGCAAAATAGATGACGCCTATATGGATGCGCTGTGCGATGACCTGAATACGCCAAAGGCGATAACCGAACTGCATACCATGGCCAAAGCGGGCAGGGGCGCGGACCTCAAGGCATCTGCTGCGTTGCTGGGCCTGCTGCAACAGGAGCCTGCGGCATGGGCCGCGAGCATCAAGCGTGATGTGGATGCAAGCGCTATCGAGGCGCTGATTGCAGAACGGAATGCCGCGCGCGCCGCCAAGAACTGGAAGGAATCCGACCGCCTGCGCGATGCGCTGACGGCCATGGGCGTAACCATCAAGGATACGGCCCAAGGCACCGAGTGGAGCGTTTGAAGTAACTAGTTGGGCTGGGAGCGGTTGCCTTGCGCGGTGCCGCCGTAAGCCTGCGCCTTGCGGGCTTGCGCATTTGCCTTGGCCTCGGCCAATGCTTCCTTGTTGACCATCATGTAGCCGCAGCCGTGGACTGTCTGGATGAGGTCATCGATGCCGGCATTACGCAGTTTTTTGCGTATTTTGGTCATGAAAACATCGATGATTTTCATTTCGGGCTCATCAAGTCCGCCGTAGGCGTGATCGAAGATTGTTTCACGCGAGATGGCTGTATTCTGGCGCATGGCCAGCAATTCCAGTATCAGGAATTCAGTCGTGGTCATGTGCACTTTTTCGCCGCCAACTTCCACGGTTTTTCTTTCCATCGAAATGCTGAAGTTACCAACTTCGATGACAGGGTCTGCGTACCCGCGTGTCCTGCGGACAACGGCTTCGATGCGGGCGTTCAGTTCATCCTTGTGGCAGGGGTAGGTAATGAAATCATCGGCGCCCTGGCCAAGTGCGGTTACTTTTGTGTGCAAATCCGTAAAGAGGTTGCCGTAAACAATAATTGGCGTCTTCCTTTTGGCAGCGCGAAGCCTGCGCATGAAGGTTGTGCCCGTGCCTTCATCGAGTACGGAATTCACCAGAATGATATCGAAATCGTAGCGCTTGGCGATGGACATGCCTTCGTCGGCGCTGTCGGCCGTGACGATGTTACGATATTCATTCGTTACATCCGCCTCCAGTTTTTGGGATGTGCCGAAGGAGGGTTCTACAATCAGGATGCGCATATCACTTACTTTCCTAAGCAAGGCTTAGGAAATCGCACGTATTGCAATGTTCTGTCAAATTAATTGACCCGCAGGCCTGTAACTTTCCAGCCGAAACCCTCACGTTCGAGCAGGGTTGCGGGCTGGCCATCAGGGTTGTTGAGGACAAATTTTTCAAGCCCTATCCAGTTGCCGTGTACCACCACATCGGACACGCTTGAGGACAGGCCCATGTTTTTGCGGTGTTCGGCATCCTTGAGGGCAAGGACCATGGAATCGGGGGATACCAGCTGGCGCAGGAAGCCCGCCGTTATTTCGCCCACTATCATTTCACCGATGGATTTTTTTTCTACGGGCAGGTTCAGGCGTTTTGCAAAATCATCGGAGAAGGATGCCTTTACGGCATCGAAGTCGACGTATTTTTGTACGGCTGCCGCATCTTCGGCTTCCAGTGCTTTGGTGAGCGACGTGGTTGTGGCGTAGGGGCCGTAAACATAGGCGCCGCCAGCCAGCGTTACGAGGATAAATAGAAGACTTCCGATTTTTCCAAACATGGAAAGAGATTAGTACTGCGCGGGCCGCAAGGCAACTGTTAGAAGGGACTTGGGGGCTGCTACCGTCTGGATGGTAAAGGGGTTTATCGACAAAAACGGGCGGTTTTCCATGTATGCCCATTGTTTGCGGTTTTCGGGCGATTGCATCATGACCAGCTTGTAGGGCGTGCTCTCGAACGGGACGATGGATTTGTTTTTCACGTCGATAACCAGATACCCGCGGTCGGTGCGGAGGGCCAATATGGCGTGGCCTTCGTCTTTTTCATCGCGTACGACGGTCATGAGCAACTGGTGGTTTTGCCATTTGTGTTTTTTCATCATGATCTGGCGGAACATCAGTGCGAAATCCTCGCAGTCCCCTTTCATGGAGGGGATCCAGCGCTCGGTTTCACCGTGTATGGCCTGGTCGCTGGCGGGCACGAAATTATCGTGCATCCAGTCCAGTTCGTCGTTCAGGATTTTCCAGTCATTCGCGGTGAGGATGCGGGGAGTGGTGTGCTTTAGCGGCGTGGCATCGGCCTCACAGATATCAGCGTGCGCGACTTCATTGCACATTTTGACGTAGCCGAAAGGGGGAAGGCCGACGGTCGAGAAATCGGCAATATCGATTTTGCGGGAGGGCATTTCGCCTATTTCGCGCAGGACGACTGCGTGACCGTTCAGGAAGGCGGCGGTATTCAGGCCAGATTCCTGTGCGCTGGCAGCTGGCGAAAATGCGGCAGCCGCACCCAAGATGAGGGCTGCGGCTGCTGTATTTGAGGCGAGGCGCTGAAAATCGCGTTTCATGGCCTCTATCTTATGTAAATCAAGCCTTTAGGTCAAGATTTATGCAACTTTGGATTTGGCCCCTGCGGAGCCTGCCTGCAGGGAGGGGTCAATCCAGCCGATATTGCCGTCAGGGCGGCGGTAAACCACGTTCAGGGTGTCTGTTTTTGCGTTTTTAAACAGCATGTAGTCCTGATCGGCCAGATCCATGCGCATGACGGCTTCCGATACGCTCATGGAGGGGATGCTGGTCGTGATTTCAGCCACGATGATGGGTTCGGCGTGTTTGGTTTCATCTTCCTTGTCTTCGGCGATATCCACGCCTTCGGTCTGGAGAATGTAGTCACGGGCCTGAATGAATGCCGCTTCGGGCGTTTTTTCAAGGCGCTCGTGGTGGTCACGCAGGCGGTTTTTGTAACGGCGAAGCTGTTTTGCCACACGCTCGGCCGCTTCATCGAAGGCGATGTAGGGGTCTGCATCGTGGGCGTTGGCCTGTACTTTTACATCATGGCCGACATGGAACGTGACGTGTGCGCGGAAGTAGTGGTGGCTTTCTTTTGTGAAGGTGACCGTAGCGTCTGTGACGCGGTTAAAGTATTTTTGTTTGATAGCTTCCAGTTTTTCTTCGACATGTTTGCGCAGGCTATCGCCCACATCCACATGTTGGCCTTTGACGGACACTTGCATGGATGAGCTCCTTATTTTCAGTTTAAAAGGGATAGGTACATAGTAGCCGAATAACGATGCCCGTAAAAGCACCATGGCTATAAAAATATACCTATACTTCCAGTTTGAAACGGCAAGGTTAAATGCGGGTTAATATTTCCTTAAATTGCGCTATTCCGTTTTTTACGGCGCCTGTCCGCTGACGAGCCTATACCCACGGCTTCGCGGTATTTGGCCACTGTACGGCGGGCTATATCGATGCCCTCGGCCTTCAGTTTTCCCGCGATATCGTCATCCGATAGTATGTTTTCCAGTGTTTCAGCATCGACCATGGATTTGATTTTGGCCTTGATGGCTTCGGCGGCCAGTTCGGTCCCGCCAGATGCGCCGACGCCGGAATCGAAGAAATATTTCAGTTCGAACAGTCCGCGCGGGGTGCCCAGAAATTTGTTCATGGTCACGCGACTGACCGTGCTTTCATGGACGCCCACGACCTCGGCAATATCGCGCAGGGTGAGCGGTTTTAGAAACTCGACGCCGAAGAGGAAAAAGCCGTCCTGTCTTTCGACAATTTCGGAGGCTACTTTGAGGATGGTTTGCGCACGCTGGTCGAGCGCCTTGACCAGCCAGTTGGCGGAGGCCAGCCTGTCGTTGAGGTAACTGAGATCCTTTTTTCCGACATTCGCGTTCATCACGATGTTTGCGTATTCCTGATTGACCAGCACGCGAGGCAGCGTTTCGTTGTTCAGTTCAACCTTCCAGCCGCCGCCCATGTGCTTGGGCAGCGGGCGCATCAGAACATCGGGCAGGGCCGTTTGCGCGATGGAGTGGTCAAAATCCGCGGCGGGCTTCGGGTTGAGGGCGCGGATTTCGTGGATCATGTCCGCGACGTCCTCGACATCCACGCCGCAAATGCGAGCCAATCCTTTCAAATCGCCATCGGCTACTTTTTGCAGATTGGCGAGGCATTTTTGCATCGCGGGGTCGAGCCTGTCGCGCTCGGCCAGCTGGAGGGCCAGACATTCGGAAAGATCGGCCGCAAAAACGCCTGCGGGGTCGAACTTCTTCATGCGTTTCAGCAATGCATCGATGCGTTCCTGCGGGCAGCCGAGTTGTTGGGCCAGAAATTCATTGCCCTCGCGCAGGTAGCCCGCTTCATCGAGCCTGTCGATGAGGAGGGAGCCGATGAGGCGGTCGGCGGAGTCGTCGGTCAAAATTGCCAGTTGTTCCTGCAGGTGGGTGCGCAGGGTTTTTTTATCTGTCAGGCGTTCCTCGAAGCCTGTTTCGTCATCATCGAAGCTTGTGTTGCCGCCTTTGCCCGTGGTGGCCCAATCGGAGCCGGTATCAAAGCCTTCCCCCGTGAAGTTGGATTCCATGGAGTCGTTGTCGTCATCGCTCCCGGTATCGGCTGATTCAGCGGGGGCTTCGGCATCACCATCCGATTCAGATTCGCCTTTTTCAAGAAACGGATTTTCGGCCAATTCGTTTTCGAGGTAGCCCGCAAGTTCGATGTTGTTGAGCTGGAGCAGCGAAATGGCCTCGCGCAGTTGCGGGGTCATGATGAGCTGCTGCTGGTTTTTCAGCTCAAGGGTTATCTTGGGTTTAAAATCGGCCATACGGCGATTGTAGCACCGCTATTTTATTTTCAGAGGGAGAATTTTTCGCCCAGATAAACGCGTTTTACATCGTCATTCGCGACGATTTCGCGGGGTGTGCCCTCGGTCAGGACCTGACCATCGTGAAGGATGTAGGCGCGGTCCACGATATCCAGAGCCTCGCGCACGTTGTGGTCGGTAATCAGGACACCGATACCGCGCGTTTTAAGGTAGGCGATCAGCTGCCGGATGTCGCTTACGGCAATAGGGTCGATGCCGGCCAGCGGTTCATCGAGCAGCATGAATTTGGGGCGGCAGGCAAGGGCGCGCGCAATTTCAAGCCTGCGGCGTTCACCGCCTGAAAGGGCCACGGCAGGCGTACGGCGCAGGTGCGCGATGGAGAATTCGGAGAGCAGTTCTTCGAGGAAACGGTTTTGGTCTTTTTCGGAAAGGGTGGTGCCCTGAAGGACGGCGCGGATGTTGTCTTCAACGTTCAGGCCACGGAAAATGGATGATTCCTGCGGCAGGTAGCCAATACCCAAGCGCGCGCGGCGGTACATGGGCAGGCGCGTGATGTCGTTGCCATCCAGCAGAATATTGCCTGCATCGCCGTGGATGAGGCCCGTCATGATGTAGAAAAGCGTGGTTTTTCCGGCACCGTTGGGGCCCAGCAGGGCCACGGATTCGCCGCGTTCGACACGCACCGATACATCACGCAAGACCGGCCTTTGCTTGTAAGTCTTTGCGATATGCATGGCCGAGAGGCCCGGTTCTACGGACCTTAAGCGCGGTTTTGGCTTTTGCGTGTTTGTTACCATTGGCCTGTATATTACCGAAAGGCGGGTTAGAGCGTCAAATATAGGGGTTATTCAGGATAAAACACCCCGCGTACGCGACCATCGGACGTGCCATCAGGGGCTGTGCCGCCGCCGTACATTTTGCTGATGTTCGTGTTCAGATCCACCTCGCCGCGGGTGCCGGTGATGAAGCTTTCGCCCCGGTCGATGCGCACGTTGCCTGTAATGTTGGCAATGTTCGTTTTGGCGTTATAGACGCCGCGCTCGCCTTGCAACACTTCGGTCGGGGTTGTGATGACCACATTGCCGACGGCCTCCAGCTCCTTCATTTTCGAATTGCCCGTTGCGTCCTTTTCAAAACGGCCTATCAGCCTGTCGGCGGTAATCACATCATCGCCCCTTACGGCTTTTGCCTGCCCGTAGGCGTTCATCTCGCTTTTTTTGGCATCGTAGGTGAGTTTGTCACGCGCGGTTACGGTATCGGTGGGGGTTTTGAGCATGAGGTCGCCGCCCGTCAGTTCCGAATAGCCGGTTTTCACATCGTAGTAGCCTTTATCGCCGGTGGCTGTTGATCCATCGGAGAGGACGCGCACGCCGCCCTCGGCATCGATGCGGCTGATGTTGATGCCGCCAGCGCCGTTTTTAGCGCCTTCGCTGTAGGAGGCTGTCAGCGTATCGGCATGGATTTCCGATGTGCCTTGTTTTGCCACGGCGTTTTTGCGGGCGATGTACAGTTTGGCATCGCGGTGCCATTCCAATGTGCCGTCAGCCGTGACTTCCAGCGGTTGTTTTTGCTGCGCCCATGCGGAGGGTGCGAGCACCAGAAGCGCCAACAGGCAAAAGAGTGCCTTTTTCATTTGCCACCGCCTTTCGGGTTGATGGAGTTGCCTGATTGCAGGACCAGTTTTGCAGGACCTTTGAAAATAGTGATGGCGCCACCGCCGCGCATATCCATGGCCTGCGCATCGAGCGTGCCTTGCGGGCCTTCGATACGGACGGGCTTATCGGTGCGCGCGTCACTGGTGGCAAGATTCACATACAGTATGTCTGTTTTCATGACCGTGCCGTCAGCGCGTGAAAGCACCACGTTATTCTGCAAGGTGAGGTGTTGGTCTTTTTGCTGGTAGACGCCGTTATCGGATACGGCTGTCATTTTTTCGGTTTCGTTTGTCTGGAGTGTGCCGCTTGGCGCCGACAGGTTGATGATATCGGGGTTTTTGGTGTCCTGAACGGCTACGGAGGACACGATGGTGAAGGGGCGGCCTTTGCCATCGACGCTGCTGAATTTCGCATTCTCAAGCCTGTTTTCGGCCATCGCTTTTTCGATGGTCGCCTTATCAAGCTTTTGGGGTGAGAAGCGGCTTTGGGACAATTCGGTTTCAACCTTGGGCCAAATCATCAAGGCAGCGACAATAGCGAGCGCAGCCACGGGCAGGAACCAGCGCAGCCTTTTGATGAACGAGGAGTACGTACGGTCGGCAGAGGTGAGCCTTACCGTGCGTCGGCGATCATCGAGGGCGTTGAGGCGGCCTTCTTCCTGCTCTGTCATGGCCGGCCGCTAGATAACGCCAGCCTGCATACAGGCCTGAAGCCGGATGAGCCCGAACAGTTTGCCGCCATCCATCACAAGCAGGCTTGTGATGGGTTGCTTGAAGCCTTTGAGCATCATGTCTACGGCCTCGGCCGCCAGTGCATCCGGTGAAACGGATTTGGGATTGGCTGTCAGTATGTCGCCTGCCTTTTGCGTGAGCAGCGTTGGGGACATGTGGCGCTTCAAGTCACCATCCGTAATGATGCCTGCAACACCGCCCTTGCCGTCTTCCACGATGACGCAGCCGAGGTTTTTCTCGGTCATCACCAGCAGCGCCTTATCCATCGTGGTTTCGGGTTTGACGAGGGGGAGTTTGTCCATCCCGTCCATAAGGTCGGCCACTTTTTTGAGGCGCTGGCCCAGCTTGCCGCCCGGATGCAGCATCCGGAATTGTTCCGTGGTGAGGCCCTTGCGGTGCAAAAGCGCGATGGCCAGCGCATCACCAAGGGCCATGGTTGTCGTGGTGGATGTTGTTGGTGCAAGGCCATTCGGGCAGGCCTCGGGCGCGTTCGGGATAAGCAGTACGATATCGGAATGTTGTGCGAGCGTGGAGGCAGGGCGCGAGGTGATGGCCACCAGCGGAATGCCGAAGCGGCGCGTGTAGGCGACGATATCCGATAGTTCAGGGGCCTCGCCCGAATTGGACATGGCGATAACGGCATCCTTGTCGGTGATCATGCCGAGATCGCCATGGCTGGCCTCGCCCGGGTGGACGTATTGTGCGGGTGTGCCGGTGGAAGCCAGTGTGGCCGCTATCTTGCGGGCCACGTGGCCGCTTTTGCCCATGCCTGTGACGATAACGCGGCCTTGCGCGCGGCTTACTTTTTCGAGCGCGTCAACGGCGTGTGCGAAGCGTGCATCAAGGCTATCGGCCAGCGCGGTCAGCCCATCACGTTCGATGAGGATGGTTTCGCGGGCGGTTGCAAGGGCGTCTTTGTTCATGATCAGTGCTCGAAGATATCGGGGTCTTCCCAGCCCAGAAGGTCCAGTTCGGCGCGGGCGGGGAGGAAGTCATAGCATTCCTGCGCAAGGCCGTCGCGGCCTTCGCGCACCAGAAGCGCATCCAGTTTTGCCTTCAGCTGGTGGAGGTACAGTACATCGTTTGCGGCGTAGCTTTGCTGTTCGTCGGAGAGGGTGGCCTGGCCCCAGTCGGATGTCTGTTGCTGTTTGTTGAGTTCGACGCCCAGCAGTTCCTTGCACAGGTCCTTGAGGCCGTTGCGTTCGGTGTAGGTGCGGGTCATTTTTGCGGCGATTTTGGTGCAGTAGACAGGCGCGCAGCGCACACCGAGATATTTGTACATGACCGCGATATCAAAGCGCGCGAAGTGGAAAATTTTGAGGACCTTTTTGTTTTTCAGCAGGGCCTTGAGGTTTTTGGCTTTGGAAAAACCGTCGGCTTCCAGCTTTACAAGATGGGCGTTGCCATCGCCACCCGAGAGCTGTACGAGGCACAGGCGGTCACGGTGCGGGTTGAGGCCCAATGTTTCCGTATCAATGGCCACTGTGGGGCCGAGGTCCAGATTATCGGGCAGGTCGCCATTATAGAGATAGACGGTCATATCGCTTTCCTTGTCAGTCCGAGGCGGCAGTCTAGCCGACCGATAGCCCCGCGCCAAGGCCGCGGGTGCTAAGTTGCTGATTTTACGGGGGATAGATGGTGCCCAAAAGAGGACTCGAACCTCCACGTCGTTAAACACACGTACCTGAAACGTGCGCGTCTACCAATTCCGCCATTTGGGCAACGAAAAAAGTCCTGTTTCCTTAACCCGCATTGTCAGGCTTGTCAAATGGCTGTTAAAATGTGCGCCGAATAAAAAGATTCTATCCCTAGATATAGGCCCAATATGAAAGTCCTAGTTATTGACCGCGACCGCGATGCCTGCGAGCAGCTCCAGACGACACTGGAGGCCGCGAAGATTGAAGTCACGTTCGAGCCCACAAAGAACAACGCCATAGAACTGGCTAAAAAAGGCGCTTTTGACGTTATCATCATTGATCCTGCACCGGCCAATGAAATGCGCTCTTTCATTATGGGTGTGCGCCGTAGCACCAATTCCTTCCCGCCCATTCTGGTCACATCGCATACGTTTGCGGCGGCCGATGTGGCCAAGGCGGGCGGTAACGAATTCATCAAAAAGCCCATCGACAAGGACGAGCTGCTTAAAAAAATCCAGAATGCGGCCCGCATAACCGAGGCCTCACGCCTCATGGCCGACGAGAGCGAGGATTTTCCGAGCAAGGAAGGGCTGATTGCCAAATCGGCATTCAACCAGCTTTTCATCACGTGCCTTGACCGCGCGGACAGGCACGGCGAAAAATCATTCCTGATTTTCGTATCGGTCGATAACCTTTCGCAAATTGCCGTGCAAGACGGGCAGGAGCAGGCCGATAAAGTGGCCAACAACCTGCGCAGGACCATTAGCCGTACGCGCCGTACGTCCGATATTGCGGGGCACATCAAGAAGGCGGAATTCTGCCTTTTGCTGTTGCGTCCGGGGCGTGAGGACGAACCTTTCCTTGCCGCGAACCGTTTTGCGGAGTCGCTTAAAGAAAATATCGACCTCATTGCTACATCGCCTACCAAAGCGATTCTGAAAGTATGGCTTCTGGCCATTCCTTCCGGTGAAATCCCTGTCGAGCACGTGGTGCAGGCCCCGTGAGCGCGGGGTTACCACAGGATCCTGATTTATCCGTCCGGCAGCGGTTGCTTGATATTGCGAAAACGTGCGGGGCGGACAGAGCCGATGTCATCGTGTCACGTTCCCGCAGCCTTGATGTCAGCGTGCGCCAAGGCGCCATAGAAGATGCCAGCCGATCGGAAAATTTTGGAATCGGCCTTCGTGTTTTTTCCGGCGCATCCCATGCGTATGGGTCTACGGCTGATTCCAGCAATGAGGGCCTCGAGCTTTTGGCGCGGCAGGTCTGCGCCATGGCAAAAGCCGTACCAGAGGATACGTACACACGCCTTGCAACCCCCAAAGAATTCGCAAAAGATTTTATTTTGCCCGACCTGTTTGATGACGCACCCTCATGGGACGTCAAAGAGCTGGGCCGTTTGGCGAGTGTGGCGGAGTCTGCCGCGATTTCGCAAAAAGGTATTACGCAATGCGATTCATCGAGTGCGGGGCAGGCCATGCACTGGATCGGGCTTTCCACCAGCGAGGGATTTTCGGGCGGGTATGCCAGTACCAGTTCCTATATTGGGCTGAGTGTCATTGCAGGCAAAGACGACGGGATGGAAACGGATTCCGCATCAGCCAGTGCCGTATACATGTCTGACCTTGAAGATGCCGAGGTGGTGGGTTTGCGCGCCGCTACGCGTACGCTTCAGAAACTCGGTCCGCGTACGGGTAAAAAAGGCGCGTTTCCAGTTATTTTCGAGAGGCGGGTTGCGGGCAGTCTGCTCCGCTCCTTTTCACGTAGTATTTCAGGGCCTAGGCTTGCGAAGGGTACCAGTTTTCTTAACGGCAAGGCAGGCGAGAGCGTTTTTTCGAAGGCCATCACCATTATTGATGATCCGCTGGTGCCAAGGGGGCGCAGATCCGTACCTTTTGACGGGGAAGGCATGCCCGTGCAGCGCCTTGCCATGGTATCGGGCGGTGTGCTCAACCATTGTTACCTTGATTTAAGATCGGCGGCCCGCCTTGGTTTGAAGGCGATGGGGCATGCATCACGCGGGCTATCATCGCCGCCTTCGCCTTCTCCCTCCAACCTCTGGATCGAGGCAGGTACGGTAAGCCTTGGTGATATGATACAAAACATCAAGCAGGGCTTTCTGGTGACCGACCTCATGGGGGCCAGCATTTCGCTTTCAACGGGTGATTATAGTCGCGGGGCTTCCGGCTTCTGGATTGAAAACGGCGAGATTGCATACCCCGTTTCGGAAATGACGATTGCGGGTAACCTCAAGGGTATGTTCCTCAATATGACGCCGGCTTCCGACCTTGAATTCAGGGAAGGCATAGATGCTCCGTCACTGCTTATCGAGGGAATGACGACCGCCTCACGCGAGGCTTGGTAATCGCATCGAATAACGCTAAACTGTGGATAACTTTTCACAGTTCTTTCAGCCTTATGCCAAGATTTATCCACTTATCGGCACTTTTGTCCGTATTCTGCGCGTATCTCGTCCTGACGGGATGCGGGATGGATACGACACAGGAGAGGCCTGCTCATTCCTCCATACCTTCACCGGCCGTTGTACAAGCATCGGCGGGGATGGTTGGGCCCGGCGATATCCTTGAAATCACTGTCGAGGGTGAAAGCGAACTTACGGGTACCTACACAGTGGCGCCTGATGGCAGCGTTACGATGCCGCTTGTGCAGGCGGTATCGGTGAGTGGCGGTACAGCGCAGGATGCGGCCAATGCCATTACCAACGCGTACTCGCAAGGGTTTCTGGTGTCACCGCGTGTGCGCGTTGATATCAAGCAGGCATCATCCGTTTATGTGATGGGCGCTGTCATGCGCCCGGGCAGTTACCCGTGGCAAGACGGCCTGACAGTCATGAAGACAGGGGCGCTTGCGGGCGGTTTCAAGGAAGGGGCTGACCTTGCGACCTTCGGGCTTATCAGGGGCGGGCAGGAAACAACTGCCGATGCCACAACCCTTGCCATGCCATCCGATGTCATCGTTATCAAGGAAAGGGGTGCGCCGTGATTGCCGAACCACGCACCTATAACGGGGCGCCTTTGCGTAAGTGTACGCATGTATCGGGCCGCGATTTCCTTACCCTTTTGCGCTTTGTCATGCGCCATAAATGGTTGCCGTTTGCAGGGATGGCATTAGGGTTTGGTGCTGGCCTTGCCGCATTGGCCTTGATGCCGCCACTTTATAGCGCATCAACACGCGTGATGGTGGAGAGGGATGCGCTGCGCACGGAAGCGCAGATTGTGGAATCCACACCAGTGTTTGAAAAGGTTGCAGGCACGCTTGGTTTGTACCGTGACCCACGCTTTGCAAAGGAAAGCGTATTCGAAAAAATCATGCAAAGCGGTGACGAGGAAAACGCGCTGCGCGAGCGCGTGATTGGCCGGCTTGAAAAGATAGTGAGTGTACGTGCGCTGGAAGGCACGGGAATCCTTGATATTACGGTGCGTTTTTCCAACCCAGAGAGGGCTGCGCAAATTGCCAATGTCGTGCTGTCGGCCTACCGCGAGCGCAAGATGGACGAGCGCTTCGAGCAGTCACGTGAAATCAGCGCATGGATGGGCAAGCACCTTGAAAGCGTGCGCAAGCAAGCCGATGACGCGCAAAAACGCCTGCAGGATTACCAAATAAAATACGGGATTGCCACGGATAGCGATACAGGCGCACGCGGCCAAATCCAGATTTTACAAAGCCAGATTGAAGCAGGGGAGGTTGCGATTGCGGCCCTGAAGGCCAAGCTTGCCGGTATGCCGGAGCCACAGGCAAAAGCCGTGAGCCCAGCCCTGAAGACGGAAGAAGCGGCTATCAAAAAGCAGATCCAGATACAGGGGCAGCGTTACGGCGACAAACACCCCAAGATGATTGCTTTGAATGCGGCCCTCCAAAGCGTGCGGGCAAAACTATCCCGCAAGACAATGGACCCGCGTAAAGCGATAAGCGCTGAGATAGCTGATACGGAAGATAAGCTTGGCAGGATGCGCACCGAGCTTGAGGCTATCAGCAAATCCGCATCCGAGGGGAGCAAGGTCCAGTATGAGCTTACCGCCCTTCAATCCGAGGCGGCTGCAAACATGCGCCTTTACGAGAACATGCTGGTCAAATACCAGAACGTTGTTGCCGATGCCGACCTTCAGGACCAAGGGTTGAAGATTGTCAGCATGGCGACCATCCCGTCCAGCCCTGACCAGCAAAACCGCCTCAGCTTGCTGTTGGGATTGGGGATTACCGGATTTTTGATTGGTGCGCTTGTTGTGTTTATCCGCGCGTTTTTCAATACAGGTTTTACAAATGCGGCGCAGCTTGAGGGGATGACGGGCTACCCCGTATTCGCGGCCGTACCTGATGCCGCAATGAAAGGCGTAGCCATACACCATACCGTTATAGAGAAGCCTGCGGCTATCCTTGCGGAATCGCTGCGTTCCTTACGTGTGGCTTTACGTTTGCGCAGCGATAACACCATCAGGGGGCCGCGTGTTGTATCGGTAACGTCCACCCTCCCTAATGAGGGCAAAACATCGCTTGCCGTGATGCTGGCCATGATTGCCGCCAAATCAGGCGAGCGTGTTTGCATTGTGGATTGTGATTTGCGCAGGCCCAGCCTGCACAAGGCCTTCGGTATAGGCAATGCGCGCGGCTTGCAGGACTATCTGAACGGTGATTCCAGTGTCGAGGATGTGATTTACCGTCGTGATAGCTCAGGCGTACACATGATAACGGCCAAGGCTGCGCCTACTTATTCCCTTACCCTTCTTACATCGGGCCGTATGGAATTGCTGATACAGGATCTGCGTGACCGGTATGACTTTATTGTACTGGATGCGCCATCATCACTGGCTTTTGCAGATGCGCGCGTGCTTGCGAAGATGGTTGACCAGACGATGTACGTTGTATCCTGGAACCGTACGCGCCGCGAGGGCGTGCTTACCAGCCTCAAGGCCTATGCCGATATGGGGTATGAAAACCTTGCGCTTGTGCTTAACAAAGTGGATTTGCGCGAGTACTTGCGTGAAAGTGCCTCGGCTGTTGTGTACCAATACGGGCATGAAGAAACGCCATTAGCCGCAACTTGACAAATTGAGATGATTTCAGCAATATAGGTATATCTTCCTACCAGAGTTGTGTCCGCCGTCTGCCTTGCAGGCGGCTTTTTTTATTGTTTTCAGAAGGAGTTAGCTATGACCACCATGCCCGTTGATAACGACAAATACCCTATCCCCGCGTTGCGCCTTAAAGTGACAGGCGGCGCCCATACCATCGCGGCTACGGCCACCACGGCGCGCAACAGCACGGCTTTCAGCAGCAACACGCGTGTTGTTTCTGTTTATGCCACGGGTGCTGTATATCTGCGTTTTGGTGATTCAACCGTAACGGCGACAAGCGCCGACCATTATTTCCCTGCCGGTGTTTATTATGATTTTGCCATCGGTGGCGGAAAGGTTGGGCAGCTTACAAACCTTGCCGTTTTGCGCGCCGATGCAAGCGACTGCACGGTTTATGTGTCGGAGAAACAGTAATCAGCTTTTGACGGCGGTGCGTGAGCGCAGCGCCGTCGAGAGCGTGCCGTCGTCCAGATAATCCAGCTCGCCGCCCATGGGCATACCATGCGCCAGACGCGATATACGTACACCCGTGGCGGCCAGCTTATCCGTGAGGTAGTGGGCGGTTGTCTGGCCATCGACCGTGGCGGCGAGGGCGAGCACCACTTCCTCCGTGCCTTCGGTTGTAATGCGTGAAAGAAGTTCGTTGATGCGCAGATCATCGGGGCGGACGCCATCGATTGCAGACAGCACGCCGCCCAACGCATGATAAACGCCATCGAAAGCGCGTGTGCGTTCAACGGCCCAGATATCCGATATGCCTTCGACCACGCAGATGATTTTGTGGTTGCGACGGGGCTCGCTGCAAATCGCGCAGGGGTCTTGGGAATCAAGGTTGCCGCAGCGTGTGCATGTTTTGACGGATGCGTAGGTTTTATCGAGCTGCAACATCAGCGGCTTCATCACGGTTTCGCGGTCCTCGAGCAAGCAGAGCGCTAAGCGGCGGGCCGAGCGCGGGCCAACGCCCGGCAGGCGTGCAAGCATACGAATGAGATCGTTGATATCGGGGCTGCTCATGGTTTTGGTGTTGTCCAATCATCGTGGAATATGCGCGCGGGATCAGCCTCGCGGGTATGTAAAACGTTGCGCATCGCTTCAATCATCTGGCTGGGGCCGCTGAGATATACCGCGTGGTTTTTGAAACTGTTTTCGAAACGGGATAAAAGCTTGTCGGGTGTTTCGTCGCCGAAGGCTTCGTGGAGTGTGACCTCACCTGTGGAAAGCAAGGCTTCGAGTTCAGGCCTGCAGTATATATCGGCGGGTGTACGTGCGCCGTACAGGAGGGTTATGCCTTCATCGGTAATGCCATGGCGCATGATTTCCTGCATCATGGCGAGAAGCGGGCTAATGCCTGTACCGCCTGCCACCATGAGTACGGGGCGGCCGCGTGCGTGTTCGATATCCATGGTGCCGAAGGGGCCGTGTATTTCCACTTCCGCACCTCTTGGCAGGGCCGCGAGGTAATTGCTGAGGCCACTTCCAAAATCACGGATGTGAAGGACAATCTTGCCGCTGTTTTGCGGGCGGTTTGCGATGGAATAGGCGCGGGCATCAAAGCCGCCGCCTGAAAGCCTTACAAACTGGCCTGCCCTGTAACGCAGTGGCGTTTCAGGCTGTAAGGCAATGACCCGGACCCCGCCTGCGCGGTCATCAATTTCGGTTATGACGGCTTTTGTTACCAGTTCCATTGGAACGATATTAATCGTTCAGGCGGCTGCGGCCAGAGGGATCTTTATAGACAAACAAGGCTGGCGCCACCGGCACACCCAGTTTGAGATTGGCCAATGTGATTTCAGTTGCGAGGCCCTGACCATCGATAATCTTCCATGACTTGAGAGCAAACGGTTCCTCCGTGAAGCGGAGGTCCACTTGCCCTGCCGAAGGATCAGCCGTTTGTGCCACCGTAATGTGCACGAGGCCGTTTTTGGTGCGGACGTTCAGCACCTTCAGATCACCCTCCAGCGATGCATTTTTGCGCAGAAGGAAATCGGCGAGTGTTGTTCCTGTGGGGGCCGTTGATGTCTGGTTTTGGGTGGCATCATAGAAATGGAGGAATACGCCATCGGCTACGATGAAATCCTTGACCGGAGGGTCATATTCAAAGCGCAGGCGACCCGGGCGGCTGATGTAGAAATTGCCTGTGAGGCGTGTGCCGTCATACCCAAGCTGTTCAAAGCGGGCCTGCCCCGTTTTGAGGGCGCCGAGCCATTGTTCGGCCTTTATCACGCGCGCGTCTTTTGCGAAGGCCGCCGCGGGGAGAAAGAGTGCAAAAATAAGGATGAGAGCCAGTTTTTTCATGCCCCCACGTTAGGGGGTAAACATGGCGGATGGAAGGCCTTTTTAAGCTTTTTCAAGGCGTTTGAGGATGTCGGCGGCCTGCATCCCCGCTTCGCGCATGCTTTTTAAAGTCGCGGCTTTGTCGCGTTTGGCCAAGCGCCTGCCCGTATCATCAGTGAGAAGGTGATGATGTTTGAATACAGGCGGCGTGTGACCGAGCAAATGGAACAGGACGGTATGCAGCCCCGCAATCTCGGCCAGATCCTGCCCCCTGATGACGAGAGTTACGCCCTGATCGGCGTCATCCATGACGCAGGAGAGATGGTAACTTGTGCCGATATCCTTCCGGCCCAGGACAACATCGCCGTACAGGGCCGGATTTACGGGTACTGTTTTTATTGCGCCTTCAGCGGTTTCCTCAAGGTAGGTTAGGTTGCTTCCAGTTATTGCGAGGGCGTTTTGCATGCACAGGCGCCATGCCCACGGCTCACCTGTGGCCATGCGTTCTTCTTCCTCGGATGCATCGAGCCTTGCGCCTATGAAGGCCACATGACTTGCGTGGGGGGCACTCATGGCTTCGCCGATATCCTTGCGGGTTTTGAAGCAGCGATAAACCAACCCCTGCTTTTCCCATGCAGCAAGCTGTGCGGCATAGATGCCCAGACGGTCCGATTGGCGGCGGACTGGTTTTTCCCATTCCAGCCCCAGCCATGCCAGATCTTCGTAAATCGCCGTTTCGAATTCCGGTTTGCAGCGCGTGTTGTCGATGTCCTCGATCCGCAGGAGGAAGCGGTTGCCGCGTTTGAAATTCAGCAATGCCGAATACGCATGCCCCAGATGCAGGTAGCCTGTGGGGGAGGGGGCGAAACGGGTGACCGTATTAGCGTTCACCGACCAGCACGTCGCGTTTGCCCACGTGGTTGGCGGGGGATACGACGCCCTGTTTTTCCATTTTTTCGATGAGCGTTGCCGCGCGGTTATAGCCGATTTGCAGGTGGCGCTGGAGGAAGCTGGTGGAAGCCTTGCCCTCGCGCGCGACCAGAGCCACAGCCTGATCATAGAGATCATCGCCGCTGCCGGTGCCGCCGAACATGTCGCCCGTACCTTCTTCACCGCCTTCGTCATCGCCGCCCTGGGTGATGCTTTCGAGGTATTGGGGTTCGCCTTGCGCTTTCAGATGTTCGACAATCTCGCGGACTTCGTCATCGCTTACGAACGGGCCGTGGACGCGCTGGATTTTTCCGCCCGTTGCCATGTAAAGCATGTCGCCCATGCCGAGCAGCTGTTCGGCCCCGCCCTCGTTGAGGATGGTGCGGCTGTCGATTTTGGATGTGACCTGAAATGAAATGCGCGTGGGGAAGTTGGCCTTGATGATACCCGTAATGACGTCCACCGACGGGCGCTGTGTTGCCATGATGAGGTGGATGCCTGCGGCACGTGCCATTTGCGCCAAGCGCTGGACTGCGTTTTCAACTTCCTTGCCGGCGACGAGCATGAGGTCGGCGAATTCGTCAACGACGACGACGATGAAGGGAAGCTCGATCAGTTCAATCGGCTGTTCCTCATAAACCGGTTTACCTGTTTCGGGGTCGAAGCCGGTCTGGATTTTTCTTGTCAGGACCTCGCCCTTTTGCTGCGCTTCACGGATGCGGGCGTTATAGCCATCGATGTTACGGACGCCGAGTTTGGACATAGCGCGGTAGCGTTCTTCCATTTCATGGACGGTCCATTTCAGGGCGACGATGGCCTTGCCCGGTTCGGTTACCACGGGGCAGAGAAGATGCGGGATATCATCGTATATCGAGAGTTCCAGCATTTTGGGGTCGATCATGATGAAGCGGCATTGCTCGGGGCTCAGTTTGTAGAGCAGCGAGGTAATCATGGTGTTGACGGCTACGGATTTGCCCGAGCCGGTGGTGCCCGCCACGAGGAGGTGGGGCATTTTTGCCAGTTCGGCCACAACGGGTTCGCCACCGATGTCCTTGCCCAGAGCCAAAGGCAGGCGGTATGTCGAATTCGCGTAGGCTTCCGTCGAGAGAAGCGAGCGCATGTAAACCTTGCGGCGCTTTTTGTTCGGGATTTCGATACCGATGACGTTGCGACCCGGTACGACGGCTGCGCGGACAGATACGGCGGACATGGAGCGTGCGATGTCATCGGAGAGGCCAATCACGCGGGATGATTTTGTGCCGGGTGAGGGCTCGAGTTCGTAGAGTGTAACCACAGGGCCGGGGTTTATGCGTACGATTTCGCCGCTGATGCCGTAATCATCGAGAACTTTTGAAAGCAGCTCGGCATTCTTTTTGAGCGCGCGTTCGTCGAGATCGTCGGATTCGTCCTCATCGGGGGCTTCTTGCAGGATTTCGATGTCGGGGAATTCCCAGTCGCTGTCATCGCTGCGGAGGGCAAGCGCGCTCTGATGCTGGGATTTTTCCTTCTTTTTAGGTTTATTGATGATGGCATCGTTGGAGGGGCGGACGGCGCGCAGCGTGGGCATATCGTCATCGCCGTCTTCTTCGCTTTCTTCGTCCGTGTCTTCTTCGGTGCTTTCAACCTTTGGGGTTTTGCGCATGCGCTCGGCCGTTGTGGCGCGGCGCGGTTTTTTGATTTCGGAGTCGTCTTCATCCGTGTTTTCAAACCAGCCGCGGGCATGTTGCCATGCATTTGCAATGCCCATGGCAGCGTATGCCGTACAGGACAGCGCCAAGCGGCCAATATCGCCCCAGCTGTAGGCAGGAAGGCCGATAGACAGGGCGGCCAGTACCGTAGATGCCATGGCTGCCACAGCGGCTGTTGCCGTAAACGCGGCGCCGCCAATGGCACCCTGAAGCAGATTTGCGATGCCAGACAAAAGGCCGGTGCCAGTGACGCCGCCCAGATAGGCAAGTGGCGCCCACATTGCAGGGGCAGGGATGCGCGCCAGCGCAACGGATGCCAATACGGTTGCGCAAGCGAGCATAAGAACGCGCGCGCCCGTGCTGAAAACGGTTTCCGAACGGCGGAGGACCATGACGCCGCGCACAATGGCAACTGCGGCAGGGACAATACCCGCGAGCCCGATGGCCTGAATAACGGCGTCGGCCAAATAGGCGCCTGCAATGCCGCCCGTATTGAACGGAGCGCCCGCGTTTGTGTTGTTAAACGACGGGTCGGACGGGGTGTAAGACAACAGCGAGGCAATCGTGAATGCGCCTGCGCCGCATAAAGTCAGGCCCCATGCATCCTGCATTCTTTCGTGGAAGAAGCGTGCGATCGTTTCGGGCACGATTCGCTGGCGGGTGGCGTTGCGGCGGTAGCCGGTTGAAGCGTAGCGTGACATTTTACGTATTTCTTACCGTTGGAGGAGAATGCAGACCCGCAAATGATATGCGACTCATGGGGTGCGGGCAAGAAAATCGGATTCCGTAAAGTTAACGGTTTTTTAAGCATTCTTACGCAATGATGAAGATAAGAATCAGACGTGGGCCCGTTCGAGGAACACCGTTCAACAGGAAATATGGTTTCAATCCGGAGTCAACGAGTGCGCGAGGAGTACGCATGACGGAAATGCTTGTGCCATCCATCAATTCCTACTTTGCCATCTATACGGTAGAGGGGCCGGAGGATGCTGTTTCCAATGGCTATGGCAGGCGCGGCATGAATTGGGATTTGCATGCAACGGCGACAGACAAAACCATGGCTATTTCCCATGCGCGGATGCTTGCGCTGCAACCCAACGTGCATGAAGTGCAGGTGAAACACGTTACCGAAAACCTGCTTAGCGGTACTGTCAGCGTACGCGATATAAAACGCTGCAAGCGCGGGGGTTTTGGCGCCCCTGTACGTCAGTTTTTGGAAGCGGTTTTCTTGCGGTAGGCATGCATGGGAAAGGTGCCTAGCACCTTGATGCCGTTGGCATAGAATTCCAGTTCCTCGAATGCCAAGTGCATAGATTTATCATCGGGGTGGCCTTCGACCTCGCAGTAGAATTCGGCTGCTGCAAAACCCTCGCCCAAATACGATTCGATTTTCGTCATGTTGATGCCGTTGGTGGCAAAACCGCCAAGCGACTTGTATAGCGCTGCCGGAATGTTGCGAACGCCGAAGGCAAAGCTTGTCATGACCTTTTCGCCAACCTTGGGAACGATGTGGGCTTTGGAGAGGATGACGAAGCGGGTCACGTTGTCATCCCTGTCCTGCATATCCCGTTTCAGGATCTGGAGGCCGTATATCTCGGCGGCCAGTTCGGATGCGATGGCGGCTTCGGTCGGGTTACCATCGTGTGCAACCTTGGCGGCGGCGCCCGCCGTGTCCTCGTGGACGACAGGGTGCAATTTCAGCTCACGGATGGACTTGCGGCATTGGGGCAGGGCCATGACATGGCTGTGTACGCGTTTTAACTGGCTGATTTTGCTACCTTTAATGCCGAGCAGGCAATGCCTGATGGGCTGAAAATGCTCGCCGACTATATGCAGGCCGCTTGCCGGCATGAGGTGGTGTACGTCAGCCACGCGGCCAGCCAGCGAGTTTTCAATGGGGATCATCGCCAGATCGGCCGTGCCTTTGGAGACGGCCGCGAATGCGTCCTCAAACGAAGAGCAGGGCATGGTTTCCGCCTTCGGGAAGACGGCGCGGCAGGAAAGGTCGGAGTAGGCCCCAGGGGCGCCTTGAAAGGCGATACGTTTCGGGTCTGGGATACGGGATTGTTTGACTGAGGTCATTTTCAAAACCTGTTTACATGGTAATCTCTTGTCTGCCATAAACGGGGCGTTTCTTCGATGGAAAAGTTCCATCGACCCCTAAATTTTGACAGGAAGTAAAGGTTACCATGGAATTCAACAAGATATTCGGCGCAATTCTGGTTGCTGGCATCACGGCCATGCTTGCCGGTTTTATCGCGCGCAACGTGATCCATGTCGAGGATCCGGAAGTCAACGCATTCAAGATTGCCGTGGCTGAAGCTGCCGAGGGCGGCGCTGCCGCGGCCGAGCCGGTGGCCGAGCCCATTCTTGCCATGCTGGCCACGGCCGATGTGGCCAAGGGCCAGAGCACTGCCAAGGTTTGCGGCGCCTGCCACACCTTCAATAAAGGCGAGCCTGCCCGCGTAGGCCCGAACCTTTATGGCATCATCAATAACAAACACGCGCACATGGAAGGCTTTGCCTATTCCGATGCCATGAAGGCCCTTCATGATAAAGAATGGACCTACAGCGAGCTTAACCATTTCCTCTGGAACCCCAAAAAGCACATCAACGGCACAAAAATGGTTTTTGCAGGTATCAAGAAGCCTGAAGACCGCGCCAACGTAATCGCCTATCTGCGTACGCTGGCCGATAGCCCCGCCGCCCTGCCTACGGAAGCCGATATTGCTGCCGAAGCCCCTAAAGCCGAAGAGCCGAAGGCCGAGGAGGGCAAAGAGGGTGAAGCCAAGGAAGAAGGCAAAGCCGAAGGCGATGCCGCTGCTGCCGAGGCCCCTAAAGCCGAAGAAGGCAAGGACGAAGCAAAAGCTGATGCCAAGGCAGGGGATGCGCCTGCCGTGGAGGAAGCCAAGCCTGAAGCGAAAAAAGAATAATCCAGATTATCCTCTGCCGGGTGCACCTAACAGCACCCGGTGGAGCTGATAGAGTAGCGCTGTCAGTGTAAACAGCGCCCCTGCCTGATGAAGTGCTGCCAGTGGCAAGGCCACATGCGAGAGCAGCGTTAAAATCCCCAGACAGAATTGCAGTACGATTGCCGTTGCCAGAATGGGCGAACCCGTACGCCATGCGAAGCCCAGTGTCAGCACAAAGGCCGTAAACGCCAACCAGCGGTGCGTGAACTGCACGGCTGCATGGGTTTCAAACACATTGAGCCACGCCGGCGTTGCCGCCCACATATCGGAGGGGATGAAACGCCCGCCCATCAACGGCCATTCGTTGTAAATCAGGCCGGCATCCAGCCCCGCCACAAAGGCGCCCCATACCATGGTGATGGCCACAAAAGCCAAGGCCCAGCGGCCATGGCGGCGCAGGCAGTGCGTTGTTGTTACAGGGCGCATGAGGAGCGTGCCATCGCGACGAAGAAGTGTGAGCGCCATCCAGACCATGCAGGCATAAATGAAAACGGCGAGGCCCAGGTGCGTGGCCAGCCTGTAGTGGCTGACGGCAGGGTTATCGATGAGGCCGCTTTTGACCATCCACCAACCTACGGCCCCTTGCAGGCCGCCCAAGGCAAGCAGGCCCAAAAACTTTTTGCCGTAGCCATCGGCCACGCGGCCCGTAAGCCAGAAGAAGAACAGCGGCACAGCCACGATAAGGCCTATCAGGCGGCCCCAGAGCCTGTGCAGCCATTCCCAGAAAAAGATGTTTTTGAAGTCATCCAGTGTCATGCCCGCGTTTTTCTTCAGGAATTCAGGGCTTTTTTGATAGGAAGCGAATTCATCGAGCCACGCATCGTGCGTAAGGGGCGGGATGGCCCCTGTCACGGGTTTCCATGTGGTCATGGAAAGGCCGGATTCGGTCAGGCGCGTCACGGCGCCTATTACAGCCATCAAAAACACGAAGGTCGCGCAAATAATCAGCCAGTTGGCGCAAATACGGTCACGGGAAACGGGTGTGGAGTTGCTCAAAGTCAAAGCCTTGTCATTGTTTGGAATATAAGTATTGTCCGAATTCATGGAAGGCAAGGATAACCATACGACAGATGTCATCATAATCGGCGCGGGGCCCGTGGGGCTTTTCGCGGTGTTCGAGCTTGGGCTTCTGGACCTCAAGGCCACGTTGGTGGATATCCTCGATAAACCGGGGGGGCAGTGTGCAGAGTTGTACCCTGAAAAACCGATTTACGACATTCCCGCGCTGCCTACGGTTACTGGGCAGGAACTGACCGACAGGCTGATGGAACAAATCAAGCCGTTTGACCCTACATTCCATCTGGGGCAGATGGTTGAAAGCCTTGCCCGCGAGGGCGATGTCTGGAAGCTCACGACCGATGAAGGTGTTGAGTTGCGTGCGCCCGTCATCGTTATTGCAGCCGGTGGTGGTTCATTCACCCCCAAAAAGCCGCCTATTGCGGGTATCGAGGCCTATGAAGGCAAATCGGTTTTTTATGCCGTACGCAAAATGGAAACATTCCGCGACAAGCATCTGGTGATTGCGGGGGGCGGGGATTCCGCACTCGATTGGTCACTGAACCTGCAGCCCATCGTGAAAAAACTCACGCTCATCCACCGCCGCGACGACTGGCGTGCCGCGCCCGATTCCGTGCGCCGCATGAAGGAGCTTGTGGCAGCGGGCAAAATGGAATTGGTGATTGGCAATATTACAGGCATCAAGGGGGATAACGGGCAAGTCGAGGCCATAACCACGGACAAGGGTGACCTTGTGTGTGACCGTTTCCTTGCGTTTTACGGCCTGACCATGAAGCTTGGCCCTGTTGCCAATTTTGGCCTGAACCTCCATGAAAACCTGATATCGGTGGATACCGAAAAATTCCAGACCAGCGAGGCTGGGGTGTTTGCGATTGGCGATATCTGCCATTACCCCGGCAAGCTCAAGTTAATCCTTTCCGGTTTCCATGAAGGGGCGCTGATGGCGCAAGAAGCCTTTAGAATCTGCCGCCCCAACCAGAAATTGCGCTTCCAGTACACGACGTCGTCATCCGACCTCCAGAAGAAGCTGGGTGTTGCTTAAATCGGGTGGTGACAATGGCGCCAGCCGCGCTATCTTAGCGCCATGACAACCGTGACCAAGCCGCAGGCTTTTCCACTTTTTGAATCCTTTGCGGGCGGATTTCGTATTTTCGGGCAATACTGGCCGCTTATCATGCGGCTTTCGTTTTTGCCGTTTGCGGTGACACTGCTCACGTTTGTGGGGCTGCGCCTGTTTCAGGAGAATATTTCGCTGTTCCTTTTGCCCGTGGTGCAAATACCATCCAGCTTTGTAATCGGCATTCTGTGTGCGCTTTTGTTGCGCAACCTGCTTTTAAACGAGCATCCGCTGGCCGTAGAAGGGGCTGACAAGGCCTTGCGCAACCGCAGCATTATGGAGGCAGCGGTTGCCAATACTGCGGTGACCTACTTTTTCACGGGCATTTATGCAGGCCTTTTGAGGATGCAGGCCTTCATCGAGAAAAATCCTGATGCCGCTGCGCCCTATATGCCCATAGGCGTGCTAGCCATGGCGCTATTGTTGTGGGGGGCGCGATGGTTCTGGCTGCATGTGCCGCTGGCGCTTGACTGGCCCATCCGCGCATTTTACGAGCGCGTGGGCAGATGGGGCGGGAGCCTCAGGATATTTGCGCTCTTTGGCATGTGCTCGCTTTGCGTGAACTTCCTTGCCGGTGTCGTGCGCACGATTTTCAAGGCGGCCTTTGCCGCCGTGAATACGGGATTTGCCGCCGCGCTTGACGATGCCGTACTTGCGGCGGCGGCCCTGCTACTGAACCTGCTGTTTACCACTGCCAGCGTTGCAGCCATCCGCAACATGGCCGGAGAGAAGAAGAAAAATGAAAGTCATAGCGACTGACCAAAACGGCGTGCGCCACGAACTGGAAGCCATTGAAGGCTGGCGCATCATGGAAATCCTGCGCGATTACGGTTTGCCCATCAAGGCGGAGTGCGGCGGTTGCTGCTGCTGCGCCACGTGCCATGTGTATGTTGATGAAAAGTGGATCCCAAAACTCTATCCTCCAAAGCCCGAGGAAGAAGACCTGCTGGCCGATGCCGTGGATACCAAGCCGAATTCACGCCTATCGTGCCAGTTGCTGATGAGTGCGGAACTAGACGGGATTGAAGTGACGCTGGCCGAAAGCGCGCGCCCTTAAGCTGTAAACGCAGTTATTTTACGTTGCAGGCCTTGTTGATGGCTTCGTGCGCGCCGCCCGTACCTTTGAGCGAGAAGTTGTCGACCGTTTGGGTGCCGCGCACCGATTCACCCTTCACCACCATTTTCGAGCCCTTGCGCAGGGATTCAGTGATTTTGTTGTCGGTTTCAGCATCCTTGGCCCACGCCATGTCCTTGTTGGTGAACAGGGTGAAGGTTTGTTTGTCGTCAAATGTAACCGTTACGTCGGAACCCGGTTTGTAGGTATAGCCTGCAATGAAGCTGAAAACGTTTTTGGTGTTCTCGGACGGGCGGTGCGTGACAAGCGCGAAAACCTGATCGCGTTTTTTGTAATTGCCTTCCGACTTTTTGGGCGTGCTTGCCATGTAGCAAACCGTGCCGCCGTTTTCCTTGAAGGAGTAGGCCGTCCAGTCATTGTGGGTGGACAGGAGCTTGGGCTCATCGGCGAGCGCGGGTGCGCAGGCAAGGAAAAGGCCAAGGGCAAGAAGACGGGCAAAACGGTTGAGCGACATTTGTTTATCCTTGTATTCAGTCACGAGGCGGCAGGGTAAAAAAATCCTCGGGCGAAGGCAAGTAACCGTTTTGGTATTATGTAATCAATTGCCTGTTTTGTTAAGGTTTTGTTGGGGCAAAACCTTGTGTTTGTGCCGTAATTTGCAAATACGGCTTTGCTTCGGCGTAAGCATCTTTTCCATGGATAAGGGTGCCGGTTTCGAGGATGAGGTAGGCATCGGCCATCTGGAACTGCGGTTGCGCATCGGATTGGCTTGAAACGAGATAGGCATCGCGGTTGACGCACAGCGTGATGCGTTTGACCTTGCCTGCCAGATGCTCGCTTAAATCATCCTTGTTCCGACCGTGTTCCTCGCCGTAAAGGACGATGGTGCGGCGATTGCCCGTGCGCGTGTTGATGGTGCGGGCCAAGACCTTGTCATGTTCCAATCTTTTTCCGGCGGCTCTTTCAAACAGCCTGATGGCGGGGTGACGCGCCGCCTTTAATTCGGCGTAGGCGGAATAGCGGCGCTGGACTTCCGTGCGGACATATTCATCACGTACGCTCTGTGAAAAATTGCCTGCGGTGTTCACGATGACGTTGCGAGCGTAAAGGGCGCTCAAACCCTCGGTTTTGGTGCGATGGCCAATAATTCTGGCGCCGATTGATTCCTGAAGGCCATTCAACTGGTCGGAATCCAGAACGTGGTCACGCAAGGTTGGCGATTCACTTTCAACAAAATGTACTGTGGCACCGGATGCGTGAAGGGCCTCGACCGTACGGCCACGGTTCAGGTAACGGTCAGCACTCTCGCCAGCGCCACTGATACGGGTTGCCAGATAACGTTCCCGCATACGTTGTGCAAATTCACCGGCGGGTAGTTTTGCGTCAACGAGATCCTGAAACGATGAATGGATCTCGAAAGCGAAATCCTGAAAGCCGTATCTTTGCGCAACACTCCGAAACGTGTTGGATGCCATGAAGGCCAAATAAAAATCGGCGTGATCATGGGAGTGCTGGGAAAGGATAAGTTTGTCGGGTGTATCCGTGCCCAGAAACGCATCAAGGGATGCGGCTGCCTTTGAATAATCGAAATCGGCGGGCAATTCGGCCTTGTTTAAATCGGGCGGGAGGATGCTTCTGACCAACCCCACAAGCGTGAGGGCGCCTGCGCCAGTGCCGGCAAGTGTCAGGAATGTGCGGCGGTTCATCGACATACCGTCAATTTTTACCGATAAGGCATCAAAAATGCCTTAATTTTTGTCGGTTTTCTTGCGGGTCAGGCGCCTGTGGGAGGCAAAAGGCTGCATTTCCAGTTCTTCGGTCGGGCCGCCGGGGCGTGCGGCACGTGGGGCGTGGCGGCCCATGGATACCAGACGGTCGTACATCACAAGGGCGCCAGCCACCCCGACATTGATGCAGAACTTCATGGGGATTTTGACGATGTGGTGGCACAGCGCCTGCATCTCGGGGCTGAGGCTGCCCATTTCCGGCCCCAGCACATAGGCGGCCTGCATCGGGTGGTGGAAGCTTGGCAGGTCCACGGCATCGGGCAGGAATTCAACGCCTACCAACTGGCAGCCTTTTGGCAGCATCAGCTTGCCCGTGCTTTCGTAGTTGTAGAAGGGCATGTGACCAGCGGATGCGGCGGTATCGGAGATACGGACCTCGCGCATGTTGACGTTGGGGGCCACCGTGAAAAAGAACGACGCGCCAAATGCGTGGGCCGAACGAACGAGATTGCCCAGATTGGCTTCCTTGGAAATGCCCTCGCAACCAAGGCCGAAATAACCGCGCATGTTTGTCATCAGCCGAACCTTTTATCGAGATCCTTGAAGCGGGTGTACTGCGCGTCAAAGAACATTTCCACGATGCCGATAGGGCCGTGACGCTGTTTGCCGATAACGGCTTCAGCCACGTTGTGGACGCTGGACATCTTGCGTTGCCATGCTTCGATTTTTGCGGCGTCTTCCTCGTTCGGTTTTTCGCGTTCGAGGTAATACTGCTCGCGGTAGACGAACATCACGACGTCGGCATCCTGCTCGATGGAGCCTGATTCACGAAGGTCGGAGAGCTGGGGGCGTTTATCCTCGCGCGATTCAACGGCACGTGAGAGCTGCGAGAGGGCGATGACGGGTATTGCCAGTTCCTTTGCGATGGCTTTGAGGCCGCGCGTAATTTCCGATACCTCGTTCACGCGGTTTTCGGATTGTTTGGAGCCGGTGCCGCGCAAGAGCTGCAAGTAGTCAACGACCAGCAAATCGAGGCCGTGTTTACGCTTCATGCGGCGCGCGCGTGTACGCACGGCGGTGATGGAAAGGGCTGCCGTATCATCGATGTACAAAGGCACCTGCGCGAGATGCGCCGATTGTTCGGCCAGCCTGTGGAAGTCGTCTTTCGAGAATTCACCGCGGCGGATGCGGTCACCCGATATTTCGGCAAGGTCGGACAGCAGACGTGTGGCGAGCTGGTCGGCCGACATCTCGAGCGAGAAAAAGCCTACGATGCCGCCCTCCTTGCCCCCTGACCTGCGGTAGGCATCGGCCGCGTTGAAAGCCAGCGTGGTGGCCAGCGCGGTTTTACCCATGGAAGGACGGCCTGCGAGGATAATGAGATCGGATGGTTGGAGGCCGCCGAGTTTTTTATCGAGATCCTTGAGGCCGGTTGTGACGCCCGTGACATGGCCTTCCGACTTGAAGGCTTTTTCAGCAAGCTGGATGGCTGCTGCCGTGGCATCGCGCATGGTGACAAAACCTTTGTCACCCTGACCGGATTCACCGATCTGGAAGAGTTTGGCCTCGGCCTGTTCAAGGCAGTCCTGAGCGGAGGTGTCGATATCCGATTCAAAGGCTTCGTTGACGAGGTCATTGCCGATGGAAATAAGTTCGCGGCGGGTGGCCATATCGCGGATGAATTTCGCGTAGTTGGCGGCATTGACGACCGTGACAACCGAGGCCGCAAGATCGGCGATGTATTGGGCGCCGCCGCGTTCTTCCAGTTCGGCGTCTTTTTCGAAGTAGGGTTTGAGCGTGACGGGGTCGGCATTCTGGCCGCGGTCGACCATCTTGACGATGGCGTCAAAAATGCGCTGGTGGACGGGGGCAAAAAAATGCTCGGCTTTCACAATGTCACCGACGTTTTCAAGCGCGCGGTTGTCGGTGAGAAGGGCGCCGAGCAATGCCTGTTCCGCCTCCAGGTTATGGGGCAGGATACGGAAGCCTTGCGGTTCAACGGACGTCGTATTGGCCGGAACCACCTGAATGCGTTTTTCTGAAAGCATGGTGTGATGCTAAAGAGCGTCGTTGCTTTTTGGAATAGAAAACGAGGCGCCAAAGCCACAAAACGTGGGGTTAGCCTGTGGGCCACATTGTGGATAAATATGGCCCGATTGGGGCATTCGGGCCGCAATAACACCTTTGCAGCGTCACGAAAGCAACGAATAGGGCCGCTAGATTAAGACCATGGAGAGGAGAAATTCCATGAAAGCTTTTAACGCCAATGCCTATGTATTAACGGGTGTCAAAATGGTGCCGGTTGCAAAAGCGGCCATCCACCCCATTGCGGCCAATACGAATATAGAATTCAAACGAGCCGGTTAGAGCTACTAAAAAACCCCGCCAGACAGGCGGGGTTTTTTGTATGCGGTATGAAGCGCCAGTATTAGGCGGCAGCTTCTTCGGCAGGGGCTTCGGCTGCAGCTTCTTCAGCTTTGGCTTCGGCTTTTTCGGCCTTGTCTTCGCCTTCCGACTTAACAAGGGCTTTACCGGTTTTCTTCTGGATCGCGGCTTCCTCTTCGGTGCGGGCGATGTTGACCGTAACCGTGACCTTCACTTCAGGGTGAAGGGCGATGGCAACAGGGAACAGGCCAAGCGTTTTGAGAGGCGCGTTGAGAACAACCTGATTGCGGTCGGCGGCAACTTTGGAAGCTGCTGCAACTGCATCGGCGATGTCACGCGTGGAAACCGAGCCGTACAGGTGGCCGGCTTCGGAAGCCTGACGGATGATGGACACCGTGAGGCTTTCCAGCTTTTTGCTTTCTTTTTCTGCGGCTTCACGCTTTTTGGCGTTGGCGGCTTCCAAAGCAGCTTTTTCGCGCTGGAAGTATGCACGGTTGGCTTCCGTTGCGCGGAGAGCCTTGCGCTGGGGCAGAAGGTAGTTGCGGGCGAAACCGTCACGCACTTTCACTTCCTGACCGAGGGTGCCGAGCTTTTCGATTTTTTCGAGAAGGATGACTTGCATGGATTAGCCCTCCTTCGAGTTTTCGAATGAGCCGAACGAACGGTCGGTACGGGGGCCGCGCTCAGGGCGGTCACCGAAGGAACGTTGTGGCGGCAGTTCGTCACGGACGTACGGCATGAGGGCCATGAAGCGGGCGCGTTTGATGGCTTGTGCCAGTTCGCGCTGCTTTGCGGCCGATACTGCCGTGATGCGGGACGGCATGATTTTGCCGCGCTCGGAGATGTAGCGCATCAGGGTTTTTGTATCCTTCCAGTCGATTTTCTGGGCGTTGTCGCCAGAAAACGGGCAGGTCTTGCGACGGCGGAAGAAAGGTGCGCCAGCTGCGCCGCCTTTATCGCCTTCAGCGCCACGCTCGGGGCGGGGGCCGCGTTGTTCTCTATCGAAAGCCATTATGCAGCCTCCTTCTTAGGTTGTTTTTTTTCTTCGGAAGCGAAGTTCTCGATGCGTACCGACATGAAGCGCAGGACGTCTTCGGAAAGACGGAGGTTGCGCTCAAGTTCGTGCAGGGCAGCTGCCGGCGTGTCCAGTTCGAACAGCACGTAGTGGCCTTTGCGGTTTTTGTTGATGCGGTATGCGAGGGTTTTGAGGCCCCAGTGTTCGGTCTTGTGGACCTTGCCACCGTTGTCGGTGACAATTTTGCCCATCTTTTCGGCGATCTGTTCCACTTGCGCGGGCGCCAGATCCTGCCGTGCGATGAACACGGTTTCGTACTTAGCCATTTTTTTCTCCTTACGGTTATGACGGGAACCATTCCCGCCAAAGCTGATAAAAAATCAGCAAGGCAAGGCGTAAAAAGCATAGTTCAGGTGGAAAATGCAAGCAGTTTATTGACATTTGGGCGTAAAAACGGCTTTTTAGGGGCGCGTCAAAAAACCATTTAGGGGGCAAGATGAAACGCGCGTTCGTATTTCCGGGGCAGGGCAGCCAGACAGTCGGTATGGGCAAGGACCTTGCCGAAACCTTTGCGGAGGCCCGCGAAACCTTCGAGCGCGTCAGCGACGCCATCAAGCTGGATATTACCAAAATCATGTTCGAGGGGCCCGAGGGCGACCTGAACCTTACCGAAAATACGCAGCCTGCGCTGATGGCCGTATCCATGGCCGTGGTGCAGATTTTGAAAAAGCAGGGCGGCATCCGCATGGACCAGCATGCCGCTTTTCTGGCCGGGCACTCGCTGGGTGAATATTCGGCCCTGACCGCAGGCCGCGCCTTTGAACTGAACGACACATCCCGCCTTTTGAAATTGCGTGGCAAGGCCATGCAGCGTGCCGTGCCCGTTGGCAAGGGTGCCATGGCGGCCATCCTTGGCCTTGATTTTGATGCCGTAACGGCACTGGCCAAAGAGAACGCAGCAACCAATACCAACGGCGACTGTGTTTGTGAATCCGCCAACGACAACGCCCCCGGGCAAGTTGTTATTTCCGGCCATACGGAAGCCGTGCAGTCGTTTGTAAACCTTGCATCATCCCGCGGGGCGAAGCGCGCCATCATGCTGCCTGTTTCCGCACCCTTCCATTGCCGCCTGATGGCGCCTGCCGCTGCCGAGATGGCAAAGGCGCTGGCGCAAGTCACCATCCGCCCGCCTTGTGCGCCGGTTGTGTGCAACGTGACAGCCAAGGCCGAGGATGACCCGAATAAAATACGCCAGTTGCTGGTTGACCAGATCATTGGCCGTGTGCGCTGGCGCGAGAGCGTCATGTGGATGGCGCAGCAGGGCGTTACGGAGTTTATCGAGCTTGGGGCCGGCAAAGTGCTTTCGGGCCTTGTCAAACGCATTGACGGCAATGTGGCCACCATGAATGCTGGCACGCCTGCCGAAATCGAAGCGCTTATCAAACATCTGCAAGGGTAATCACACATGTTTTCTTTGGAAGGTAAAACGGCACTGGTAACCGGTGCCACGGGCGGGATTGGCGAGAGCATTGCGCGCGCGCTGCATGCGCAGGGCGCCACGGTTGGTATATCGGGCCGCAATAAAGAGAAGCTGGATGCGCTGGCCGCAAGCCTTGGTGGCCGTGTGCATGTATTGCCTGCTGATCTTTCCGATGCTGCTGCCACCGACAAGCTGGTGGAAGATGCGATTGCCGCCATGGGCAAGATTGATGTGCTCATCAATAACGCGGGCCTTACCAAGGACAACCTTGCGCTGCGCCTTAAGGACGAAGACTGGCAGGCCGTGCTTGATGTGAACCTGACAGCGCCTTTCCGCCTTGCGCGCGCTTGCCTCAAGGGCATGATGAAGAACCGCTGGGGCCGTATTGTGAACATCACATCCATCGTTGGCGTGACGGGCAACCCCGGCCAGACCAACTATGCTGCATCCAAAGCAGGCATGATTGGCTGGAGCAAATCCATGGCGGCGGAAATTGCGTCGCGCAACGTGACGGTCAATTGCATTGCGCCCGGCTTTATTGCGACAGCGATGACGCATGTGCTTGATGATGCGCAAAAAGAGAAACTGAATGGCACCATCCCCATGGGGCGTATGGGCACGGCTGATGAAATTGCGGCTGCCGCCGTTTACCTTGCATCCAACGAAGCTGCTTACGTGACGGGGCAGACACTGCACGTCAACGGCGGCATGGCGATGATCTGATGCATCCTATTTTCGCCGCATTCAGGGGCGATAACAGGGCATGACCATCAAGGCTATTCTTTTTGATTGTGACGGGACGCTGGTTGATACCGAGCTCATGTGCGCGCGGGCGTTTACCGATGCGCTCAAGCTATATGGTGTCGATTGCGCGCCCGAGCTGATGCTGACGGAATTTTTTGGCATACCCAATACGCAGATTGCCGAAAAACTATCGGCCCGATTTGGCGTGGCGCTGCCCGAGGAGCCCATTACCAAAATCTATACAGACAACGTGTTTGCCACGATGGCTGAACAGATGCGTGTGCTGGCCGATAGCGTTGCGTATGTCAAAGGCCTCAAGGACCGCGGGTTCAAACTTGCAGTCGGGTCCAACGGTACAAAAGACGTGGTGGTGGAGGAGTTGCGGGTGGCCGGTTACCTTGGCGATATCATACCCCGCCCGCTTGTTTTTACGGCCATTGACGTTGCCAACCCGAAGCCTGCGCCCGACATGTATTTGATGGCTGCCGAGGCCTGCGGCGTAGCCCCCGAAGAATGCGTGGTGGTGGAGGATAGCGCCGCAGGCGCCCGCGCCGGGCTTGCCGCCGGTATGCGGGTTGTGGGGTATACGGGCCTAGCGCATGATGCGGCGTATTCACGCCAACGCCTTGAAAATGCAGGCGTTTCCAGAATTATTGAGGTTTTGCCCGCGCTTGATGTGCATCTTTTATAGGAAAGGGTTGTCAGCCCCATCGGGCTTTGCTAAGACTTGGCGACTTTTAAAGAAGTAAAACTCTATCAAGGAATTGAAAACATGAGCGATATCGCAGCCCGCGTTAAAAAGATTGTGATCGAACATCTGGGCGTCGAAGAAGACAAAGTGGTCGAGAGCGCCAGCTTTATTGATGATCTGGGCGCTGATTCGCTGGACACGGTCGAGCTGGTCATGGCGTTCGAAGAAGAATTCAACATCGAGATCCCCGATGACGCCGCCGAAAAAATCCAGACCGTTGGCGACGCTGTAAAATTCATCAGCGAAAAATCCGCCGGTTAATTTGGTTACCCCATTCATTACGCCGGCAATTCGTTTTGCCGGCGTAATTTATTCCAGCAAGCGAGTTCCCCTATGAAACGTGTGGTCGTAACAGGTATGGGTATGGTAACCCCGCTGGGTGCGGGTGTGGCGCACAACTGGACGCGCATCACGCGCGGCGATTCAGGGATCTCGCGCATCACGCATTTCGATGCGTCGGAGCTTTCTTCACAAATTGCAGGCGTCGTGCCGCGCGGGACCGAAGCCGGCCAGATGAACGCCGATGATGTGGTGCCGCCCAAAGACCAAAAGAAAATCGATGATTTTATCCTGTATGCCATGGCAGCCGCCAAGGAAGCCGTGGGCGATTCAGGCTGGGTTGCCGAGAGCGAAGAAGACAGATGCCGCACCGGCGTTATGATCGGATCCGGCATCGGGGGATTATCCTCGGTCGAGCATACGGCCATCCAGCTCAAGGAAAAGGGGCCGCGCCGCATTTCGCCTTTCTTCATCCCCGGCTCGCTTATCAATCTTGCCTCCGGCCAAGTATCCATCCAGTACGGTTTCAAAGGCCCCAACCATTCCGTCGTGACAGCCTGTGCCACTGGTACGCACGCGATTGGCGATGCCGCGCGCCTTATCATGTGGGGTGATGCCGATGTGATGGTGGCTGGCGGTGCTGAATCCGCCGTGTGTTATCTGGGCGTTACGGGTTTTTCGGCCCTGCGCGCGCTATCGA
>JAGWXJ010000077.1 GCA_018969935.1 Alphaproteobacteria bacterium
CGGCACTTCAAAACCCCAAGCGGCCAGCGTATCGCGAATACCTTGCTGTGTACTGGCTATAGCCGCGCTGGCATACCCGATGGCATACCCGAAAAACTTGAGCGTCCGCGTTGCGGTTACTTTGGCATCCAGCTGCCGCAAACTGCCAGCCGCCGCATTACGCGGGTTGGCAAACACCTGCTTGCCAGTACGTTCCTGCTCGGCATTCAACGCCGTAAATGCGGCTTTGGTCATATACACTTCACCCCTGATATCCAGGCTGTCAGGCGCCCCTGCAGGCAATTCCTTGGGTATATCGGCAATCGTAAGCACGTTCGCCGTAACATCTTCGCCTTCTTCACCGTCACCACGGGTCGCCGCTTGCGTAAGCTTGCCGCCTTCATAACGCAGGGATAGCGAGAGGCCATCAATCTTCTGCTCGGCCAGAAGCCTTACAGGCACATCATCCCCAAGCCCTAAAAACCGCCGCACGCGGGCATAAAAATCGTCGACATCCTCGTCACTGAAAACGTTGCCAAGCGAAAGCATGGGCACGCGGTGGCGCACCTTTTTAAACCCGCTGGCAGCCTTGGCCCCGACTTTGCGCGTGGGACTTTTGGCACTGGCAAACAGCGGGTTTTCGGCTTCCATAGCCTCAAGCTCGCGGCGCAGCGCATCATACTCTGCATCCGATATTTCAGGGTTATCCTGCTGGTGGTACAGCGCGTCATGCCGCTGGATTTCCTGCACCAGCCACGCGTAACGGTCTTTTTGCGCTGCCATCACGATGCCTGCTGCAAAAGTTTACCGGCAGCCGCGAGAGCCTCTGGCGTTACGGTCGCGCCCGATATCATGCGTGCAATTTCCATCTGCCGTGGCTTGCCGGCGTCAAGCTTTTCAAGGCGCGTGCGCACAATGCCGCGGTCATTGGCAGCTTTGCTCACAACCCAGTGGGCCCCTGCCCTTGCCGCCACCTGCGGGGAGTGCGTTACAACCAGCACCTGCCGCCCTGCCTTTGCAAGCCGTGCAAGCCGCTCGCCCACCGCATCGGCCGTGGCTCCGCCAAGCCCTGCATCCACTTCATCGAATACCAGCACAGGCACAGATGACGTACCTGCCAGCACAACCTTGATAGCCAGCATGAACCGTGAAAGCTCGCCGCCCGATGCGATTTTGTTGATAGCACCGGCCGCCGATCCGGGGTTGGTTGCAACTACAAACTGCACATCATCCATCCCGTGCGGGCCCCATGCGCTTTCATCTAGCGCCGTTACCTGCGTTTCAAAACGCGCCTTATCAAGCTTCAGCGGTGGCAATTCCGTCATGACGAGTTTATCAAGTTTGGCGGCCGCCTTAACGCGCATATCCGATAGCGCTTGCGCGGCTACCTTATAGGTCTTGTAGGTTTCACCAACAGCGTGGTCAAGCTTGGCTAGCCGCCCGTCATCACCACGGATGGTAGCAAGCCTTTCCGAAATATCCGCCAGCACCTTCGGCAAATCGTCAGCGCGACACTGGTGCTTGCGCGCGGCTGCGCGCAAAGCGTGCAAACGGTCATCGACGGCTTCCAGCGTATCTGGCCCGCCTGCATCGGCATCAAACCATGTATCCAGTATGTCTGCAGCCGTACGGATTTCGCTCACGGCGCGGTCCAGCGCCTCGATGGCGGGATTAAGCCTGTCCCCTGCCTTGGCGGCCACACGGTCCAGTGTTTTCCATGCGCGGTTGATTTGGGGTATGGCGCCGCCATCCTCATCCATTAAACTCTTGGCCTCGGCAAAAGACGATGCGATTTGTTCACGCGCAGCCAATACAACACGGCGCTGCAAAAGCTGCTCTTCCTCGTTTTCTTGCGGGGCAAGTTCGGTCAGTTCTTCGCAGGCCGCTTGCCAGTATTCCTGATCACGCTTTGCGCTCGCTATTTTTTCCAATAGCGCATCACGCTCGGCCTTCGCGTCCTTCCACGCGCGGTAGGCACTTTCCGTTTTGGCAACGTCGGCGCCCGCAAACTGGTCCAGCGTTTCGCGGTGTGTCTTGGGGTCCAGCAGGCCACGCGTTTCGAACTGGCCGTGGATATCGACAAGCATATCCCCCGCCTCGCGCAGCAGCGTAATGCTCACGGGCTGGTCATTAATGAACGCCTTGCTCCGCCCGTCATTGGTCAAAACGCGGCGGAAAATCAGGCCGTCATCAGCCTCGATATCGCGCTCTTTCAAAAACTTGAAAACGGGGTGTCTGGCAGGCAGCTCGAATGTTGCCGTAACGGATGCCTGTGTGGCCCCCTGCCGTACCAGCGTGGAATCCCCGCGCATGCCAAGCGCAAGGCCCATGGAATCAAGCAGGATGGATTTGCCCGCGCCTGTTTCGCCTGTCAGGGCGCAAAGCCCCGCACCGGCCTCGATATCGAGCGCCTCGATAAGCACCACATCGCGAATCAGCAAGGACGTTAACATAAACCGATTCCTAGCACAGAAATCAGGCCTTAAAACAGCGGTGAATCGCAGTTATTCAGGCT
Organism: Alphaproteobacteria bacterium; assembly: GCA_018969935.1. Taxonomy (GTDB): domain Bacteria; phylum Pseudomonadota; class Alphaproteobacteria; order Micavibrionales; family UBA1664; genus UBA6145. The sequence goes on from JAGWXJ010000077.1 coordinate 2,495, forward strand.
TTAGCAACGCGTCGATGGTCTTGTCGGTAAAGCTGCGGTCATCCAGCAGTTTCTGGCGCTGCTCGGCATTCAGGATTTTGTAGGAATCCTCGTACCACGGGCTACCGGGATAGTTGTAGCCAAGCACGGCGGCCACGCGCGTGGCCTCATCAATCAGGCCAAGATGCATATAAGCCTCGACCAGCCTGTGAAGGGCCTCTGGCACGTGCGTCGTGGTCTGGTAGTCCTTGACCACAACCATAAAGCGCTTGATGGCAGCCGTATAATAGTTGCGCGTCAGGTAATAGCGCCCGATATCCATGTGCTTGCCGGCAAGGTGGTCCAGCGTAAGATCGCGCTTCAGCTTCGTATCGCGAGCGTATTTGCTTTCGGGGAATAGCTTGAGAAGCGTATTGAAGTTCTCAAGCGCATCGCTCGTCATATCCTGATCGCGTGTCACATCCGTAATCTGGTCATACGAACACAGGCCCTTCAGGTAGTACGCGTAATCGATATCCTTGTGGCCGGGGTGCAGGCGGATAAATTGCTCGAGCGCAATCGAAGCCTCGTCATAGCTGCTGGCTTTGTATAACGCGTACGCGCCCATCAGCTGCGCCTGCGTAGCCCACTGCGAGTACGGGTGCTGACGGTCGACTTCAGCAAACAGCTTGGCAGCGGTTTTGTATTTGCTGTTGTCCAGCGCGTCCGCAGCCTCGTTGTAAATGGTTTCTACTGGGCGCTCGGCCGTGATTTTCGCATCTTCCTCTTTTTTACCGGAAGTACCGCAAGCCGCCAGCATAAGGGCCGAACAGCAACCAAGGATAAGAAACGCGCGCATGGAAAAATCCCGCAGTTATTGACAATCAGCGGGTAGATTATCAGTAGGGTAAGGAGGCGTCTACTAGCGGTTTGCTAGGCTTTGCATCAGGCACAAGCGAGGGCGAACCGACAATACGCTCATAGGCCACGCCTTCGCCAAGGCGGTAAACCTCGCGCATCAGCATGTTGTTCATCTGGTGCCCGCCGTTGACGGATGTATAGGAGCCGATGATACGCTGATTGTTAAGGCCTTCGGTATCCCCCACAACATCAAGGCCTTTGTGCCATGCCGGTTCGTCCACGCGGTCGTTTTTGTAGCCGCTTTTATGGGGCTTGCCGTAATTGGCGGGGTCGGATGTCTTGTCACAGATAATCAGGACGTTATCTGGCGTACCCGAAACATCGGGCATACGCTCTTTCAGCTTTTCAGCCAGCGTCAGCGTTGTAAGGGTGCGCGCAGGCGCCACATAGCGCATGAAGACGTCACGGTCGGCAAGGTCGAATTTCGCGCGGCGCTCGACAGTGCCAAGCTTGCCGTCTTCCTCGACACCCGGTACACGGATCGTGCAGTCAACGGTAAAGGTACCGCTATCGTTGGGGGCCAGCTCGACATAACGGTTGTTGCTGTCAGCCACGCGCACGGGGCGGATGATACGGATGAACTCGCGGTCGGCATCCTGCTGTACGATACCAGCTTTCTGGATGGCGTTCACAACCTCTTTGCAGCCACCGTCAAGCAACGGCAACTCGAAGCTGAAATCCGTGCCCGAACCCGAGCTACGGACAAAATAGATATTCGCGTTATCAATGCCCATGCCGGCAAGGCCCGACAAAAAGTGCTCGGGCGTCTGGACGGTATGGCCAAGCTCGTTGGTCAGCAGTGTGTAACCAACGGAAGCCTTGTCATCAACGGACTGGTAATGCGCGCGTACTTTAAAACCGGTTGGCTGCGCCTTGAGCCAGTAACCGGGGCCGCTGGCCTCGGCGTATACAAAGTTGATACCCGAATTGGGGGCAGCGGGGCCGATACAAACCATCACCTCGTCGCCCGTATAAAGGCCACGGCCCGTCAGAATATCCGTCGGTTCGGCAAGGGTATGTTGTTTGGTCGGTCGCGTAATAATCATCGGAATCACTTCTTTCTACGTTTATGGTAGGAAATCCGTTCGTAAAAGGTGAAATCACGCCCTGTTGCGCTATGTTACAGTCCATGCGATAAATGCTTTCACAAAGGAACACCTCCATGAAACGCCTTGTTTTTACAGCCATTTGCTGCCTTTCTCTGGCATCCTGCGCCAGCGATACCGCAACATCCCGCAGCCTGTCGGAAATCCTGCAGGCCGAGCGCGGCCAGCAAAAAGTGGCAGAAGGCTGCAAAGTCCCCGCCGACATGGTTGGCAAACCCCACACCGAAATCCAAAAGCTGAAACTCACGGCCCCTGTGCGCGTGATTTTTCCGGGCGACCCCGTAGGCTCCGATAGCGTAGCCAACCGCCTCAATTTCAAGGTCGATAAAAAAGGCGTTATCACCGCCATTACATGCGGCTAACTTAAAGCATCGCTTTTAAAGCGATACTTTCAAGGTATCCCGTTGATAAGCAATAAAAAAGGCGGCCTTTAGGGCCGCCCTTCTTTTATATGGTTTAATCTTTTAGCTGATCTGGCGGCGAAGGAATGCCGGAATCTCCAAATCGGTCTGGCCGTTTTGGGTTTGCGCCTGAGGCTGTACCACGGGGGCCGGTGCCGGCTGGCGCTGCACATACATTTCAGGTTCCTGCTTGGGCTGGACCGATACGGCAGGCGTTACACGGCGCGGTGCTGCAAAACCTGAGAAGATACCACCGCCAGACGATGCATCGCCTGAAGCGGAACCTGCTTTACCTTCATCTTCAGCTTCGTCACCTTCGGTAAAGATACTCGTGATTTTATCAAACAGCGAAGGCGCACGTTTTTTGGAACCGGGCACAGGCGGGTTGAGTTGCAAGCCTTTGGGTTGCGGAGCAACTTCAGGCATGAAAGCCGAGTCGTCTTCAATCATAGGCTGGCGCGAAGCTGCTTGCGCGGCAGTCGACGCCGTAAAGGTGCGCGCACCTTCTGGATCAACAGGACGGGGCGGGATGAACGCACCGCCGTAACGCACACCGCGCGAAAGGTCAGCCGCCGTCGAAGCTTGCGCGGGTTGCGATTGTGCAATGCCAAGCTCCTGTTGCTGGTAACCGCCTCCCGTTTCGATACGGCGCATGGTTGCGCCCTCTTGTGCGTAAACAGGCTGCTGGGCAACCGCGGGGGCCGATACACGGGCCGTCAGCGGGGGCACAACAAGCTGCTGTTGCATGCCGGTGGCCGAACCATAAAGCCCTTCCATCGGGCCAGTGGGGGCTGTAGGGGCAGGCATTGCCATTTGCGGGGCATAGGCCTGCTGGGGCATCTGCATTTGCATCGGTGCAGGTTGCGATTGGATGGTTTGCGTACCTTGCGCAACCGTGTTGGACGGGCGCACAGGGCGGGCGCGGCGGCTTGATTCGCTTTCAATGCCGGTCGCCAGAACCGTAACGCGCATGACGCCTTGCAGTGTTTCATCAAACGTCGAACCGAAGATGATGTTCGCATCGGCATCCACTTCATCGCGGATACGGTTGCAAGCCTCATCAACTTCAAACAGCGTCATATCAAAGCCGCCTGTGATGTTGATGATGACGCCCTTGGCGCCTTTCATCGAGATGTCATCAAGCAGCGGGTTGTTGATGGCGCGCTCGGCGGCCTCAACGGCGCGGCGGTCACCCGTGGCCTCGCCCGTGCCCATCATGGCCTTGCCCATTTCCATCATGGCCGTGCGCACGTCCGCAAAGTCGAGGTTGATAAGGCCGGGCATGACCATAAGGTCGGTCACGCCGCGTACACCGGATTGAAGAACGCTGTCAGCCAGCTTGAAGGCTTCGGCAAACGTCGTCTTCTCGTTGGCGATGCGGAACAGGTTTTGATTCGGGATAACGATCAGCGTATCCACGTACTGCTGCATCTCCTGAAGGCCGGCTTCCGCCATACGCATGCGGTGCGCGCCTTCAAAGTGGAATGGCTTGGTGACAACACCAACCGTCAGGATGCCGGCTTCCTTGGCAGCGCGGGCAATCACGGGTGCTGCGCCCGTGCCCGTACCGCCGCCCATACCGGCCGTGATGAAGACCATGTTCGCGCCCTCGATCTCGGACATAATGGCTTCGATTGATTCTTCCGCTGCTGCGCGGCCGATTTCAGGTTTGGAACCTGCGCCAAGCCCCGATGTGATGCGCGTACCAAGCTGGATGCGCGATGACGCAAGCGAGTGCTTGAGCGCCTGTGCGTCCGTATTGCAGGTCAGGAAGCGCACCCCCTCCAGCTTGCTTGCAATCATGTTGTTGACGGCGTTGCAACCTGCGCCACCGACACCGACAACGGTGATCTGTGGGGCGAGGTCCCTGTCTTGTTCTGGCATTGAGGCGGTCAGGTTCAGCATGGTCCTGTATATCCTTGAGGGCGATGGTATCGCGGTTGTTTGGGTGCTTTGGGGCGGGTCGAGTGAAACCCGCCGCAACAAATCACTATTAAAAGTCTAAAGGTCGGGATTCAGATGGCGCAAGTGTATTGGTAGCGAAATCACAGCTTCTCCCCCGTTTACCCAAGGGTTATCCACAGGATTGTACTTTTGCACAGCACACGGGGGAACGGAGCCCGCAGGAAAATGAAGCCCCGCAAGCACACGGCAACCCGCCGCGCTTCGGCATCAGGGATTAAATCACCAGTTTTCTCTGAGCCACCGCCGCGCGCGCTCGAACATCGAGCCCTCGGGCGCATCCCCGCGGCCATAACGCGGCAATTCGTCGGAACGCTCGCACACATAGTGCAAAAGCCCCGCTGTCGCGGCAAAAGCAGGGCCGCTTACGGCATCGGGAAGTCCTTTGATTCGCACAGGGCGGCCAAGCCGTACCTGTTTGCCCAGTATCATGCCCGCAAGGTCGCGCATGCCGGGGGTTTGCGCAGTACCGCCCGTCAGTACAACGCGGCGGCCCATGGCGGCACCAAGCCCGCTGTCATCAAGGCGTGCGCGGACCATCTCGAATATTTCCTCAAGGCGCGGCTGGATGATGGAAACAAGGTAGGAACGCGGCACATGATTCGGTTGCGTTTCGTCTTCCTCGCCCAGCTGCGGCACGTCAATCAACTCGGAATCATCGGTCGAGGATGTCAGCGCGCTGCCATATAAAATCTTGATTCGCTCGGCTTCCTGCACACGTGTGTTAAGCCCGCGCGCTACGTCATTAGTAACATGCGTACCGCCAAGCGGTATGGCACCGGCATGGATCATCGATCCTTCGCGGAACACGGCGAACGATGTAACCCCGCCGCCCATATCGATAACCGTACAACCCAGATCCATCTCATCAGCTACAAGCGATGAAAGCCCGGCCGCATAGGGCGGTATGCAAAGCGCCTCGATATCCAGCTGCGTACGTTCGACACAACGCGCGATATTCGTAAGCGCCGCCGATTCCGCGGTCACGATGTTCACATCCACACGCAAGCGCTGCCCTGCCATACCGCGCGGTTCTTCAATGCCACGGTGGCCGTCAATCGCGTAACCGGCGGCAATCGCGTGCACAAGGGTCTGGCCCTCGGCATGTTCCTGCTTCTGCGCACGCTGGATGGCGCGGCGGATATCCCCCTCGCCCACCTCATGCCCCAGCATGGCAATATCAATCGGGTTCTTGTGGCACTCGCTGTACATGCTTGGCACGTTCACGACCACATCACGCAAGGGGTAACCCTTCATTTCAGTGGCCGCCATGGTTTCGGCCGCATGCACGGCCTGCCGTATCGATTCCTCGGCCTGCAGCATGTCCGTCATGGTGCCTGCCTTGATACCGCGCGCGGCCACATGGCCAATACCGATAACCTCGATACCGCCGATATCGTCAATCACGCGGCCAATAAAGCACGCGACTTTCACGCTCCCGATATCTAGGGCTGCGATAATGGTACCTTTGGGCTTTGGCTTGTGCTTGATCATGTTGCGGAAAGGTTAAACTGGATTCCCGCCCTTTAAAAGCAGGTCGCGCTTCTGGTTGGACCCCCCTTCAAGAATAATGCGATCGGTCTGCCGTAAATCGATGGCTTTAAGGTCTTGGTCAAACACCTTTTCCTGCAATTGGGCGCGCGCCGCGCGTGCCAGTGCAAAACCCGGGTCATCCTCGGGCAAACGCAGCTTCATGCCGTTATCCAGCACAAGATCCCAGCGCCGGTCAGACACGCGCACCGCGGTTTTAACCCTCACGGCTATCTCGGGCTGCGCCTTCAAAAGCAGGATAAGCTTGC
>JAGWXJ010000078.1 GCA_018969935.1 Alphaproteobacteria bacterium
TGCCCGCTTCCTTCTCGCTGCCTTTACCTTCGACAGCCAGTAAGGGGCCAAAATCGGCAATATCTTCATGCGTCAAAACAACGCCTTCATCGTCAATCACGGCAGGGCCGCCAACCGCATCGGCCCAAATGGCAATCGGCAAACGCTCGGTCAGTGAAACGACGATGCGGTCAGGCAGCACGCGGCGCACTTGCACATCTTTTACCCACGAAATACCAGTCAACCGCGCATGGATTCCCGTAATATCCACCGCAAGGGTCGGCGTGCCGCGTTCAACACCGATGGCGCTTTTAAGCGTTTCCGTATCAATACGGCTCCGCCCCTCGATAATCACATCGCTGACAACCATACCAGCACTGGCAGCGGCGCCGGCCACTTTTTCCTGCGCATAATCGCCAACCTTGACAAGGTAGCCCTGCGCCCAAATCCACATGATAACGCCAACAAACACGGCAATTCCCGCGCCCATCTTGGCGTAATGCAGCATGCGCCCGAAAAACCAGCCAAGCCAGCTTAGCCGCCTTGGCGTCAGGCGGCCTTTGACATCGGCGCGGCGCGTACCCTTTTTCATCAGGAATTGAACGGTCGGGGGAATAGCCGCGCATCGCGCAGCGTCGGGTCGGGCGGCAATTGTGCCGAACGGTGGCTCGCAAAAGCCTCGTCAACCAGCGCGCTCAAAAGCTCGGTAAACAACACCGGCCTGTCCGATGCCTCCCACAAAAAGAATCCGAAGGAACCGGGGCACGGATTGGCCTCGTTAAACCACACCTCCCCCGTCTTTTCGTTGGAAAGAAAATCAAGCCGCGGGGCGCCCGTGCCGCCAACGGCCTTGAACACGGTTTCGGCCCAAGCCCTTATCTTCGGCTCCATGCCTGCGGGCAGGTCGGGGTTGATATCACGCGTCAGGCTCAACATGCCCTCGCTGCTTTGGCCGGCCGTTTTGCTGCCGCCCGTCTTTTTGGAACCGCCACTCATGTACTTCTGCTTGAAATCCAGAAGTTCCGAGGCACGCTTGGGCCGCTCGATGGCCGAGGTGCGGATACCACCGCCCAAAGCAGCCGTTACAGCCACGTTATACTCAACAAGGTTTTCAACAAACGGCTCGATCATCGCCTGATGGTCAAGGCTGAAGATGGCGGGCAGGCTAGCTGCTACTTCCTCAACGCTCTGCGCGCGCGCAACACCAATGGATGAACCAAGATGCGCGGGCTTCACAATCAGCGGGAAAGCAAAGTTCCCCAGTTTTTCCTTGATGGCGGCCGCACTGACCATTCCCCCGCCTTGTGGGCGGTCAATGGTAACGGAAGGCAGCTGCGGCACATCCGTACCCGCAATCGCGCGCTTGGTCGCAACCTTATCCATCAACACGGCGGAAGCCATGGTGCGCATGCCCGTATATGGCACGTTTACGGTGTCAAACATCCCTTGGAAACCGCCATCTTCGCCAAACAACCCGTGGAAGGCCAACAGCGCAACATCAAACATGATCGGCTTGGCCCCGCCAAACAAGCCCTTCCTTTCAGGGATAAGGCGGCCGGTACCCATCGGGTCGGCATTCGTATCAAGGCTCACCTTTGTAAGGTGCCTGCGCGTTTCAGGGGTCGGGATATACGCCGATTTATTGGCCAGCGCCTCGCCCACATACCACTCGCCCGTCAGGCTCACATACACCAAAAAAGGCTCGAAACGGCTGCGGTCCAGCGCGTTATAGGCCTGAAGGCCGGATACAACGCTGACGTCATGCTCGGGGCTCCTGCCCCCTATGAATACCGCAACCCGTTTTTTCATGGTTTTGCCTTAATCCTAGCTTGATATATGGTGACATCTCACAGGAGTTCGTTGCGTGAATCAAGTGCCGCCAACCATGAATATTGCCAAGATTGGCACGGGGACTATCCAGATAATCTGGGCCCACGGCTGGAGCATGGATAACAACGCGTTTGCGCCGTTTGCACAAACCTTTACAGGCATGGCCACATCCTACCTACCCGATTTGGCTGGCCACGGCAAAACACCCGAACCGCCTGCGCCGTGGACAACGCGGGAATACGCCGATGCGCTGGCCGCATGGCTGCAAACCCTGCCGCCTGCAACAAAACGTATCTGGGTTGGCCATTCCTTCGGTTGCCGTGTGGGCCTGCAACTGGCGGCCCATCATAAGGGGCTGTTCAATGGCATGGTTCTGGTTGGCCCGGCTGGCCTCAAACGCAACCGCCCCCTCACCCAGAAAATCTGGTTCTGGGCCAAGGTCTACGCTTTCAAAACCCTTAAAATTTTTGTGCCCGAAGGCCCTGCGCGCGATAAACTCCGCGCCCGCTTCGGCAGCGCCGATTATAAACGCGCATCAGGCACCATGCGCCGCGTCCTCATCAACGCCGTCAACGAGGATCTGGGGCCCGAGGCCGAGATGGTCACCTGCCCAACGGTACTGGTGTGCGGCAGCCACGATACCGAAACCCCGCCCGAAATCAGCCGCCGCCTTCAACAAAAAATCAAGGGCGCCGAACTCCATATCCTTGACGGATACGACCATTACACCATTCTAACTGCAGGGCGGCATCAGGTAGCCGCCCTCGTAAAATCTTTGATGGATAAACCCGCATGAGCCTCGTCAGCACCTGCTTTCTTGCAATGGCCTTCCTGTTCTTCGCGTGGAAGCGCCTGATGACCTACCTACAAATGCTCCAGCAGGATGATTATGACTGCGACCGTTTCTGGGACTGGATAAAGCAGCACAAGGCCTTCGACCGCAAGGCATCGATTTGCCTGCTCGCGCTGGTAGTGCCCGCATCGGTATTGCCCCAGTTTGCCGATATTTTCAAAATGGTTGGCGCCCTGTGTATGGCAACCATCGGCTGGATGGAAGCCGACCCGCGCGTTTCCGGCAAAAAGAAGCTGGCGCTTACCGCCCGCGCATCGCGCATCATCTGGGCGGCATTCGGCCTTTGCTGCATCACCATCCCTCTTGCCGTTTATTTACAATCAGGCCTTCTGGTCTGGGTATTTTATATCCAACTCATTCCCTACCTTCTGATGGCCGCCACATGGATGCTCGACCCGTGGGAACAAAGCGTACAAAAAACGTTCCTCGATGAAGCGCACAAAAAACTGCTCGATCTCAAACCCTTCACCATCGGCATCACGGGGTCCTTCGGCAAAACGTCCACAAAGCACATTCTGGGCCACGTTCTCTCGCAGTTTGCGCCAACCCTTGTAACCCCGGGTTCCATCAACACACCCATGGGCATCACCCGCGTTGTCCGTGAAACATTGGCCCCGCACCATAAGTATTTCATCTGCGAAATGGGCGCATACGGCGAAAGCTCCATCAAACGCCTGTGCGATCTGGCCCCGCCCGATGCAGCCGTTCTTGTCACGGTCGGCCACGCGCACTACGAACGTTTCAAATCACTCGAAACAGTCGCCAAAACCAAATGCGAATTGCCCGAAGCCGCAACCGCAAAAGGCGGCTGGTCGGTCATCGGCTCCGATGTTCTGGATTTTGAGCACACAAACACATTCATCAATGCCAACCGCGGACGCGTAACACTGGTCGGACACCGTGACGGCGATGACATCCGTGTAACCGATGTCGGGCAGGATGCGGACGGCATTTACGCGAAAATCATCTGGAATGGCGTCAACCATACGCTTACCGCCCCGTTGTTCGGCCTGCATCACGCAACCAACATGGTGCTGGCTTTCGCAACTGCCTGCCGCATGGGCCTAGACCCCGTACTGGTAACGGCAGCTTTTAAAACAACACCGCAAATCCGCCACCGACTTGAAGTCATTCATCAGCCAAGCGGCGCGATAGTGATTGACGACGCTTACAATTCAAACCCGCAAGGTTTCAAAAGCGCACTGGAAGTATTATCGCTGCTTGGCAAAGGCCGCCGCCGCATCCTCATCAGCCCCGGCATGATCGAAATGGGCGAGGCGCACGATGCAGAACACCGCAAGCTCGGCGCACAGGCCGCCGTTGATTGCGATGTCTTCCTGCCCGTATCGCCCGTCCGCATCAAGGCCATGACGGATGCCTTCAAGGCCAACGCCCCGCACAAACTGGTTGTGCCCTGCGCCACTTTTGCCGATGCGCAAAAATGGTTGGGCGACAACATGCGCCACGATGACATTGTCTTGCTGGAAAACGATCTGCCGGATTTATACGAGCGTAAAATCAATCTCTAGGCATTGCCCACGGCAACAAATTCTCCGATACGCTTGATTTCCCAGCGTAAGGAATAGCCGAATTGCTCCATCACGCGACGGCGGATTTCCTCACCCAGCGCCTCGAGTTCGGCGGATGTGGCGTTGCCGTTGTTCAGCATGAAGTTGCAGTGCAATTCCGACATCTGCGCGCCACCTATCGCAAGCCCGCGTCCGCCCACTTTATCAATCATCTGCCATGCCTTCATGCCTTCAGGCAGGCTGTGTGCGCGCAATTCGTCAGGCGTCGGGTTCGCGAAGGTCGAACCGCCCGTACGCGCCCTCACGGGCTGGGTGGCCGCGCGCTTTTCCTTTATCTCGTTCATGCGCGCCTCAATGGCGGCAGAGTCATCCGCCACGCCCCTGAATTTCGCACCCGTAAATATGAAGTTTTCGGGGATGCCGTTATAACGGTAGCTCATATCCATTTCAGATGGCTTGTAGATTTTAAACTGCCCCATCCGGTCCAGTGTGGTGGCTTCAATCAGCACGTCCACGGTTTCACGCCCATAGGCGCCTGCGTTCATGCGTACCGCCCCGCCAACCGAGCCGGGGATGCCCGATAAAAATTCAAGGCCCGCAAGCCCCGCCCGCTGCGCGGCAGTCGCGACGTTAATATCAAGCGCGGCAGCACCCGCGCTTACGATGCCTTCCTTGGTATCGACTTCGATTTCCGCAAACGAACCGCCAAGTTTGATGGTGACGCCCTTGATACCGCCATCGCGGATAATCACGTTGGAACAAACCCCGAGCACCGTCACCGGAATATCTTCAGGGCATCCTTTCAGGAAATTGGATAAATCTTCGGCATCAGCCGGTTTATAAAGTACCTCGGCCCGCCCCCCGCACCTGAACCACGAGGTTTCCCCCAGCGGTGCGTTCTCGGTGTATCGGCCCCGTACGGGTGGCAAACGCGTCAGCATCAGGCGGCCTTGGCTGTCCCTGCGATGGTTTCAAGCTGCGCAGGCAATGCATGCGCCCACGTGGTTATGCTGCCAGCGCCAAGGCACACAACCATATCGCCTGCCTTGGCCTTCTCGGCAATCAGTTGGGCAAGGGCTTCGGGGCTTTCAAGGGCGGTTACATCGCCATGCCCGCGCGCACGCGTGGCGGCTACAAGGTGGTCGCGGTCGGCACCTTCAATCGGCTTTTCACCAGCGGTGTAAACATCGGCAATAATCACGCTGTCGGCGTCGGCAAAGCAGGCCGCAAAATCATCCATCAGGTTGTGAAGGCGCGTATAGCGGTGCGGCTGCATGACGGCAATCACACGGCCACCGTTGTTTTTCTGTACGGTGCGCGCGGTTGCCAACACGGTACGGATTTCAACGGGGTGGTGCGCATAATCGTCAATCACCGTAATCCCGCAGGCGGTACCCGCATTGGTAAACCGGCGTTTGACACCGGCAAAGCTTTCAAGCCCTTTGCGGATGCTGGCTTCATCCATCCCCAACGCAAGGCCGATGGCCACGGCGGCCATAGCGTTTTGCACGTTGTGGCGGCCAGGCAGCTTGATGCGCATGTCACGCATGATGGTATCGGGCGTCGTGATGTTAAAGGTGCTGCCATCGGCGTGGCACTCAACGTCAGTGGCCCTGATATGCGCATCGGGCGCAAACCCGTAAGTGATGATGCGGCGGTTGGTGATGCTCTCGGCCAGTTCGCGCACGTCACGGTGGTCGGCGCATAAAACGGCAAACCCGTAAAACGGCAGGTTTTGCACAAACATCGCAAACGCGGCCTTGAGCGCGGCAAACGAGCCATAGTGGTCAAGGTGTTCGGGGTCGATATTCGTAATCACACCGGCATGCAGCGGCAGCGATATAAAGCTGCCGTCGCTTTCATCGGTTTCCACAACCATCCATTGTGATTTGCCTTGGCGCACGTTGGTGCCGTAAGCGTTCACGATACCGCCGTTAATCACGGTCGGGTCCATATTGCCCGCCTCCAGCATCGCGCCCACCATCGATGTCGTGGTGGTTTTTCCGTGCGTACCCGCAATGCCAATCGACCATTTGAGGCGCATCAGCTCAGCCAGCATCTCCGCGCGGTGCACGACAGGTATGCCGTGGCTGGCCGCCGCCTGTACTTCAGGATTGTCAGGCTTGATGGCGGTTGAAACAACAATAGCTGCTGGCATGTCGCCTTTTGCAGTCATCAGGTTGCTGCCGTGGTGGCCAATCATCACCTGAATGCCCTTCTCGGCAAGCCTGCGCGTGTTGGAACTTTCGGATGCGTCCGAGCCCTGCACCTTGTACCCAAGGTTGTGCAGCATCTCGGCAATACCGCTCATCCCGATACCGCCAATCCCGATAAAATGCAGCGCGCCAATGTCGCGTGGCATATAGCCCATATTGCAATCCCCTTATTTCAATGAATGGCTTAAAGCCCCAAAATGGCATCCGCAAGGCGTTTGGAGGCGTCTGCAGGCAACGTTTTTCGGGCGGCTTCCGCCATGGACCCCAACAGTGCAGGATGTTGCATAAGGTTTTCAAGCTCTTTTGCAAGCATTTGAGGGGTAAGCGTTTTTTCCTCGGCCAACAGGGCCGCGTTCGCCCGCACCAGCACCTCGGCGTTAACCTTTTGCTGCTGGTCCTTGTGGTGGGGGTACGGCACAAAAATGGCAGGGCGGCCTGCCACGGCGGCCTCGGTCACCGTACTGGCGCCCGATCGCCCAATGAGCAAATGGCATGCAGCCAACTGCGCTGGCACATCGGTAATAAAGGTTTCAAGCCGTGCGTTTATGCCCAAAAGGTCATAGGCATGGCGGGCATCGGCAATATCCGCGGCGCGGCACTGCTGTACCACGCGCACCTTCTTCTTCAAATCGGCAGGCAAAAGGCCAATCGCTTCCGGCACCACACTCGAGAAAACACTCGCCCCCTGTGACCCGCCAAGCACAAGGATATTGAAGGTATCTGTAGGCGGCACAAACGCCTGCTGCCCGACAGCAGCAATCTCGGCCCGCACGGGGTTGCCCGTTACTATGGCCTTACCGCGCCAGCCTTCAGGCAACGCCGCAACATCGGGCAACGATAACGCAATCTTGGTGGCGCCGGCAGCCACCAGTTTGTTGGCACGGCCGAGCACGGCATTTTGTTCATGCAGCACGGTCGGTATGCGCAGCGCCTGCGCAGCCAGAACGGCAGGGAAGGATGGATACCCGCCAAAGCCCACAACCACACGCGGCTTCATTTTAAGCAGCATGGCAAAGGCCTGCCCCGTACCAATCAGCAGCTCGGCCACCATGCGCAACTTGGCAACAAGCCCCGCGCGCAACGTTTCAGCGCGCACCACATGGAAGGGAATGTCGGGATACTGGCTCTGGTATTTGGTACCGCGCGCATCGGTAACCAAAGCCACGGGGATACCACGCGCTTTAAGTTCACCCGCCAGCGCAAAAGCGGGGAACATATGCCCGCCCGTTCCACCCGAACTCAATAAAACAGGCGCGTTGTCAGAACTCGCTGGCGGCTGCCGGTTTCCATCTGAAGTCATGTCGTTTAGTCCCTTGCCCGCGCGTAAGCGATAGTATGAATCCCATGGTCATGCCAACGGCAATCAGTGATGAACCGCCATACGATACCAACGGCAGCGTCATGCCCTTGGCAGGCATAAGCTGCATGGCCGACGCCATATGGATGGTCGCCTGTAACCCCACCATAAACAAAAGCCCGCCCCCGCCCAGCATGGCGAATACCGAATTGGTGGCACGTAGCCGCGAAAACCCGCGCACCACAATAAACGCATAAAGCGCAATCAGCGCGACAAGGAATACAAAGCCAAGCTCCTCGCCCGCAACCGAGAATATGAAGTCCGAATGCGCATCAGGCAGTTGCAACTTTACCTGCCCGCCACCAGGGCCGGTGCCAAACATGCCGCCGCTTGCAAACGCCTCAAGCGAACGGTCAACTTGATAGGTATCACCCTTGGTAGGGTCCAGAAAGCGCTCGACGCGCGAGTGCACGTGATCAACCGTAAAGTAGGCAAGCACAAGAAGCGATGCGCCAAGCATCGCAAACACCGCAATGTACCGTAACGGGCAACCGGCAAGGATGACCATGGCAAAGAAAGTCGCCATGAACACGAAGGTCATGCCGTAATCGGGCTGCATGATAAGCAGCAGCGCAATAAAACAGCTAAGCCCGAAGGCAATGAACAAACCGGGGAAACCCTCGGTGGTTTTCTGGCGGGCCAAAAGCCAGCCTGACATGACTGTCACACAAGGCTTCACGAATTCCGACGGCTGTAACGAAAACCCG
>JAGWXJ010000079.1 GCA_018969935.1 Alphaproteobacteria bacterium
GGTCGCAGTGCTTGTCGACGGCGTTTACGTGACCGACAAGGATGGCAATAAAACCTACCAGCCCCGCCCCGAGGAAGAACTCCAGAAAATCTCCACTCTGGTTAAATCTGCCATCGGCTTCGATGAAAAACGCGGCGACAAGGTGGATGTCGTCAACATGGCCTTCACGGAAATCGAAACGCCGGAGATAGGCGAATCCACAACGCTTTTTGGCTTTGACCGCGGCCAGCTGCTCCAGACAGCCGAGATGATCATGCTCGCCATTATGGGCATCCTCGTCATCCTTCTTGTGCTCAAACCCATCATGACGTCGCTGTTTGCCGCGCAAAAAGCCGCCATCGAGGAAGCGCGCTCTGAAATGCTCCTGGCCCAAAATCAGGCTGCCCCTGCCCTTACCGGCCCCTCCGCCGCTGAAATAGAAGCAAAGATACAACAGGAAGAAGAAAGCCTCATCGACATGAACGCCGTCGAGGGAAAGGTGAAAGCTTCAACCGTCAGGAAAGTCGGTGACATCGTAAGCTCGCACCCGACAGAAACAGTATCAATTATTCGCAACTGGATGACGCAGGAATAACAGGTGTAATCAATGGCTCTACGTGTCCGCGAAGATTATAGAACCCTGCAAGGCCGCGAAAAAGCGGCAATCTTCTTGCTCGCATTGGGCGAGGATCATACGGCCCGCCTCTTCGAATTCATGGATGAGGAGGAGATCATGGAAATCTCCACCACCATGGCCCAGCTTGGTAAGGTTTCATCAACAGTCGTTGAGCGCCTGTTCGTCGATTTCGCCGAACAGATGTCCTCGACCGGCTCGCTCGTCGGTACATTCGATTCAACGGAACGCCTGCTCGGCAAGGTCCTCAACAAGGAAAAAGTCGATGCAATCATGGAGGAAATCCGCGGCCCCGCAGGCCGTACCATGTGGGAAAAACTCGGCAACGTGAACGAGGAAATTCTGGCAAACTTCCTTGTGAAGGAATATCCGCAAACCGTTGCTGTCGTCATGTCCAAAATCCAGCCAGACCATGCCGCCCGCGTCCTTGGCCTCATGCCGCAGGGCTTCGCGATGGAAGTCATCCACCGCATGCTGCGTATGGAAGCCGTCCAGAAGGAAGTGCTCGAGGACGTCGAGCGCACACTGCGTACCGAATTCATGTCCAACCTTGCTCGCGGCCAGCGCCGCGACAGCCACGAGATGATGGCCGAGATTTTCAACAACCTCGATCGCAACGTGGAATCCCGCTTCATGCAGGGCCTCGAGGAAAGCGAGCCGGATGCCGCCGAAAAAATCCGCTCCCTCATGTTCACCTTCGAGGACCTTCAAAAGCTCGATCCCCAGTCCCTGCAGGCCCTTATCCGCGCCATCGACAAGGACAAACTACCTCTGGCCCTCAAAGGCGCCACGGATACCCTGCGCGATCTTTTCTTCTCCAACATGTCGGAACGCGCGGCCAAAATCCTGCGCGAGGACATGGGCTCGCTTGGGCCTGTCCGCCTGAAGGAAGTGGAAGAAGCGCAGCAATACGTCGTCAGCGTGACGAAGGATCTCGAAGGCCGTGGCGAAATCAAGATAGCGAGCGGCAAGGAAGACGACCAGATTATCTACTGACATGGGCAAGGACTTGGGCGATAACGCAAAAAAATTCCTTTTCGACAACAACGACTTCAGCGAGGAAGCCCAGCGCAGGAAGCGCGAGGAAGCGCGCAAGCCCACCTTCTCGGCCGAGCAGATGGAAGCCTCGAAAAACGCCGGCTTCAACGAAGGCCGCAAGGCAGGCATACAGGAAACACTGGATTCACAGGAATCCCAGATCCGCGATACGCTCCAGCAGGTTGTCATGGCCGCCGCAAGGCTGGAGGCCGAGGAAAACAAACGCCTCGCAACCTTCATAAACCAGTCCGCACTTGTAACCGCACAGGCCCTCACCCACACAATGCCCGCCTTGCTGCAGATCATGGGCGCAACGCAAATAGAAACCTTTATGCAACAGGTGTTATCGGAATTGGCAAAAGGGCAGGCCCTTGTCATCCATGTGCCGCCAGCCCATTACGATCAGATAAGCGCCCGCTATACCGCATTGGCTGAAAAACTGCGTCGCAAGGGTGCCTGCACCATTGTGCCGGACCCATCTCTCACGGGCCTTGAATGCCGCATGGACTGGACGGGCGGCGGTGCCGAATGGAACCCGCAGGCCGTAGCCACCAAACTTCTGGAAACGATTATCGCGCACCTGCCCGAGGAGCTGCGCCCGATGGCGCAATTGCCCTCGCAAACTGTAGACGAAACGCAAGGAACGCCGCATAATGAACAAATCTTAACCGGAGATGTGCCATGAGCAACGGCAATGACCTGAATTTGCAGGAAATGTCCGACCCGAACGCGGATAACGAAAAGTTCGAACACGAAGCGGGTGAACCGATGGCCAAGGATGTCGAGGCCATCTACGACATCCCCGTACAAATTTCCGCAGTGCTTGGTCGTTCCACTATGCAGGTCAGCCAGCTTCTCAAGCTTGGCCGTGGCGCCGTGGTTGAACTGGACCGCAAA
Organism: Alphaproteobacteria bacterium; assembly: GCA_018969935.1. Lineage (GTDB taxonomy): Bacteria > Pseudomonadota > Alphaproteobacteria > Micavibrionales > UBA1664 > UBA6145. The sequence goes on from JAGWXJ010000079.1 coordinate 2,549, forward strand.
GTGGGTGAAGCCATCGATATCTACGTCAACAACCGCCTTGTCGCCCGCGGCGAGGTTGTCGTGGTCGAAGACAAACTCGGCATCACCATGACAGAAATCATCAAATCCGACCGCTCCTAACAATGAACGACGAAGCACCAGCACAGGCCGCCACAACCGCAGGCGCAGGCGCAACCCGCTTGGCCGCCGCCATCAAGGTTTCCAGACCCAGAAAACGTTTCGATATAGCAACAGGCGCTGGTCTGGTGCTTTCCATCATTCTCATTACGGCGGCCCTGCTGCTGACGGGCAATCTCAAATCCTTCTACGATTTGCCTTCGGTGCTGATGGTCGTACTCGGCACGTTCACCATCACGGCTGTTTCCTTCTCAAGCGATGACCTCAAAAAAGGCATCCAGATTATCCGCTCCTCGCTTGTCAAAAGCGTACGCCGCCCTTCCACCATGGCGCGCCAGTTGCTGGATATCGCCGTCCTCGTCAAATCCAAGGGCCCTCTTTCCCTCTCGCAAATTGAAGCCGAAACCAAAAAGGACCCGTTCCTCTTTCAGGCCATCAACTTCATTGCCGACGGTTACAACGCCGATGAAATCAGCCGTATCCTCACGCAGGATATCGAAGCCCTGATAGACCGCCACAAACGCACGGCCAGCATTGCCCGCCGCGCAGCTGAAGTGGCGCCCGCCATGGGCCTTGTCGGTACGCTTGTGGGCCTTGTGCAAATGCTTAACCAGCTCGATGACCCGTCAACCATCGGCCCCTCGATGGCTATCGCCCTTCTGACAACATTCTACGGTGCCATCATGTCCACCGTGTTCCTGATGCCTCTGGCCAACAAGCTTGAGCGTAACTCGACGGAAGACGTCATGATCAAGGATATGATTTTGGCCGCCGTCGTTTCCATGGCCCGTCAGGACCACCCGCGCAAACTGGAGCACGAACTCAACATGCTCCTCCCCCCGGGCGAGCGTATCCGCTACTTCTCCCAATAAATTTTCATAAGCATTGCCTTTTTCGGCCCGCTTGCTAAAAATGCCCCGTACACAAATGCGGGGCATACATGCTTGGTGAAGTCGTTATCATAGGTGGCGGGCCAATCGGCTGCTGGACAGCGCTACAAATAAAAATGCGCAACCCGAAGGCGCGCATCACCGTCTATGAACGCAAAGCCCGCTACGAACGCGACCATGTTCTCAGCATTAAAAAAGCGTCCTTTCTCCAATGGTCCAAAGGCGGGGAACATAATACCGAATTCATGCGCGCCATATTTGGCGCACAGGCCATCCTGCAAATTGCCGATGGCAAAAGCCCCAACATCGATGACATACCAAACAACCGACTTGCCTACTGGCGCCACCTGCCCCGCATCCTCGATATCCGTACCATCGACTTCGAAAGAATTTTGAAAGCCGAATGCCTGCGCCAGGGCATCACGCACATCAATGCCGAAGTAAAATCCCCCGATGACATCATGGCCGCCCACCCCGCTTGCGATACGTTTATCGCAGCTGACGGCGCGCACAGCAAAATGCGCACGGCCATCTTCGGCAAGGACAGCCTGACAACACGCGATATTTACCCCTCGTTCGATTTCAATTGGGTGGCCGTGGGCCAGCCAACACTGCTGCGCATCAACACCTTCGACAAACTGGGCCGCCCCTACGCCGAAAACATAGGCATGATGGGCGATAACGGTAAAACCCACGTCAACGAAAGGCTGATAGCCAGCTGGGCTGAATACGCGGCCATGCCCAAAGCCACCTTCAAGGAACCGCTGATCGTTACACCCGACGCCCCTTTCTGGGACGCGATGCCCAAATCCCGCCGCTACAATGGCCGCACTTTGAAGGATGATTTTTACGACCTCGTCCGCCTTCGCGCACAACACGCCGGCGAGGTGATAGACGAAACCCAACCCATCAAGCTCTCCAAAGTCCCGTTATCGCAGTACTGCGCCAAACGCTTTGCAAAACAGGTCAATCACAACGGCAAAACCCGCACTTGGTATCTGGTGGGCGATGCCGCCATGGGCATGCCCTTTTATCGCTCGGTCAATTCGGGCCTCATACTGGGCGCCCAGCTGGGTTACCTGCTTTCAACCCGCTTTGAAAACAAGGCAGCCATCTACAACCACTTCACACGGCCTTTCCGCATCGCGCGCGAATTCATCAATATCCGCCGCACCGAGTACAAAATCCTGATGTACAAGGAAGTCTGGCGCCCGCTGATGCACCGTCTGGCAAAAGGCCCTCTGGCCCCGCTGGTCAAATGGCCGACGGATTGGGCGGTAAAGCACCTCAAATACGGCAAGTGTTCCTGAGGCTTAGGCAGGGGTTGCCACACGGCACGAACGCGCTAAACTGGCGGGAAAATTGGATTCTTAAGGATTGTTCATGCGCCTCATGATTGTCGGCCACCTCGAAGGCCATATCAGCGCCGCCGGTAAAATCGCGCTCCAGCGCGGTGCCAAGGTCACCCACTGCGATGATTACCAGCAGGCCATGGGCGCCCTGCGTAACGGCAAGGGCGCCGATGTCGTGATGATCGACGTCAAACAAAACATCGCGGCCTTCATCGAGGCCTTGAAGGCCGAGCGTTTTTCAATCCCCGTTGTTGCCTGCGGCGTAGGCGCGGATTCAACAGCCGCCGTTAAAGCCATTAAGGCAGGCGCCAAGGAATATGTGCCGCTGCCGCCCGACCCTGAATTGATTGCCGCCGTCATCGAAGCCGTGACGGAGGAACAATCCTCCATGATCGCATCCGACCCTTCGATGCAGCGCGTCCTCAAACTGGCGGATCAGGTTGGCCCTTCTGAAGCCACTATCCTGATTACCGGCGAATCCGGCACGGGCAAGGAAGTGATGTCGCGCTACATCCATAAAAAATCCAAACGTTCGGGCGGCCCGTTCATTGCGCTCAACTGCGCCGCCATCCCCGAAAACCTGCTGGAATCCGAATTGTTCGGCTACGAAAAAGGCGCGTTTACAGGCGCGGTTGCCCGCCGCATCGGCAAATTCGAGGAAGCTTCGGGCGGCACCCTGCTTCTCGATGAAATTTCGGAAATGCACCCCAGCCTTCAGGCCAAACTCCTGCGCGCCATTCAGGAACGCGTCATCGACCGCATCGGCGGCAAGGAACCCGTGAAGGTCAACGTCCGCATCATCGCCACATCCAACCGCGACCTCAAGGAAAGCGTGAAGAAGGGCGAATTCAGGGAAGATTTGTTCTTCCGCCTCAACGTCGTCAACATCCACCTGCCCCCCTTGCGCGAGCGTAAGGCCGATCTGGTACCCTTGGCCCAGTTCTACGTCGACAAATACGCGGAAGTGAACGGCGTACCCAAAAAGAAAATCTCGAAGGCGGCCCAAACAAAAATCATGGGTAGCGCGTGGCGCGGCAACGTGCGTGAGCTTGAAAACGCCATGCACCGCGCCATCCTGATAGCCTTGGAAGACGAAATCGAGGCCGATGCCGTCATCATCTCCGATGAAGGGCAGGAACAGGCAACAGGTACCGGTGGCAGCAAACCTGCCGTTGGTTCCACCGTCGCGGACATGGAGAAAAAGCTCATCCTCGACACCCTCGACCATGTGCTCGGCAACCGCACCGCCGCCGCAAAAATCCTTGGTATCTCCATCCGCACGTTGCGCAACAAGCTCAAGGAATACGGCGTAACCGACGCCTGAACCCAAAAACTTGCAGCGCAGGCGGCTTCTGCACTACAAAACGCCATGGCTGGCCAAAAACATTCCCTCGGCATGATGACAGGCACCCTCACGAAATGGGATGTACTGGGCAAACCGCGCATGGGTTTGGCTTATGGTGCCCTTCACGTCGGTTATGGCCGCTACGAAATCCTAAAAATCCACTCTATCTACCAGCACGATGGCCAGTGCCACCGCTATCAGGAACCGCACGAACCGCGAGCAGCCCTCACCTACAACGCAACCCTCATCAGACTGGAAACACTGGAAGAGGAACTGGCACAAAGGGCAATGGCAAACCGCGAAAGACAAACCCTCGAAACCAGCGACGCATTGAACGGTGGCTACCATTACAGCCTCTGCTTCCCAGAGGCACAAACAACGCGCCAGCGCATCACCCTCCGCCTGAAGCAGCGCTTTGATGGCGCTGTACGCGCAATCAGGCCATACCCCCGCGTGATCATGACTTCCCACCTCATCGATGGCTGCGCCCCATACAAGAATGTCCGCGGCTACTACATGGCCGAAAAAGTGGGCCGCAATAGCTACAGTGTCAGTTACCGACGTGAACTGGACCCCGCCGCATACTTTGAACCCAACCTGCCAAGCGTGCCCCCGCCTATGATTATCGGTGGCCTGATACCATTCCGTGATGCTCTTACCCTTATTGGGAAATACGAGGCCGGCCAATTCCGCCAGTGGCGGGTAAACACCACCCGCTGGAGCGTCGATAAAAAGGCAGGCAATATTGGCCGCCTGCTTGAACTTTACGCCCCCCTCTCAACCCTTCTTCTCCCCCCCGCAGGAAGTCGTGGAACACCCCTCTGAAAGACGTCCGATTCCACCTCGTTTTTCACAACGCATCTGATATACTGTTTGCTGGAATTCCATAGGGTTAACCCACTACAGATAAATGGCGGAACCGGCGGCAGGCACGGCAGGTGGTTTTGGCTTCGACTCCCTTAAGGCGTCGATGGCGCGCGGCGACGTGCTTTTGGCACTGGGCATCATCTGTATTGTTTGCGGCCTGATCTTCCCGCTGCCCACATGGCTGCTTGATATTTCGCTGGCGCTTTCCATCACCTTCTCGGTCCTCATCCTGATGACCGTCCTGTTCATCGAACGCCCGCTCGATTTCACAACTTTCCCGACCACGTTGCTCATCGCAACCATGCTGCGCCTCAGCCTCAACGTGGCAACCACGCGCCTTATTCTGGCAGGCGGCCATGAAGGCATCGACGCCGCAGGCCACGTCATCAAGGCCTTCGGGGCCTTCATCATGGGCGATAACTTCGTCATCGGCCTTATCGTCTTTGGTATCCTCATCATCATCAACTTCGTGGTCATCACCAAAGGTTCCGGCCGTATCGCCGAAGTCGCGGCACGTTTCAGCTTGGATGCCATGCCCGGCAAGCAAATGGCTATCGACAGCGATATGTCAGCCGGCCTGATAACCGAGGAAGAAGCCCGCAAGCGCCGTACGGATCTTGAACAGGAAAGCAATTTCTACGGGGCCATGGACGGTGCCGCAAAATTCGTGCGCGGCGATGCCATCGCAGGCCTCATCATCACCTTCGTCAACATCATCGGCGGCATCGTCATCGGCACGTTGCAGCACGACCTCGATATCGGCGAAGCCACACATACCTACACCTACCTCACGGTGGGTGATGGCCTTGTATCGCAAATCCCCGCCCTGCTTGTTTCCATCGCGGCGGGCCTTCTGGTTTCCAAAGGCGGCGTATCAGGCTCGGCTGACAAAGCGCTCTTCAAACAATTCTCGCAGTATCCCAAAGGCCTCGCCCTTACATCGGGCACCATGTCCTTCATGGCCGTTATGCCGGGCCTGCCCTTCCTGCCCTTCGCAACGCTGGCGGCACTGACGGGCTTTTTGTCGTACTACCTCCAAAAGGAATTGATACGCACCAACCAGCAACGCCTCCAACTGGCTGCATCCGAAGCCTCTAAGGTAAAACCTGCCGAGGAACCGATTTCCAAATCGCTGGCCATGGATATCATCCGCCTCGAACTTGGTTACGGCCTTTTGGCCCTCGTGAATGGGGAAGGCCACAAGCTGACGGATCAGGTCAAAGGCCTGCGCCGCCAGCTGGCCGAGGAAATGGGCGTCGTGCTGCCGTCAGTCCGCATTCAGGATAACCTGCAGCTTCCTGCATCCGATTACATCGT
>JAGWXJ010000080.1 GCA_018969935.1 Alphaproteobacteria bacterium
CGATTATCGAGGCTATCCGCCCTGAATTGCGCGGTGAAGCTTCCACGCAAATGCGCCCTGCCGATTTCCGCCTTATGATCATGACATCGGATGAGGGTGGACGTGTGCATGGCTTCCCCAACCACGGGCATCCTGAAAACGAAGTTAGCAATGTGGCTTTTGACGGCCAAAACGCTGTTATGTCGATGCTGGTTGGTGATACGCCGCAGCGCCAGCTTTTCTCCATCCGCATGGTTTTTGCGCGCATGGCGGAAAAGGGTGTTACGCGACTGACGCCTGAGTTTATTGATGAAAGCATTGCGGCCAAGGATGCGCCGCTGCGCCGTGCCATCGCACAGATTTATGGCCCCGTAGCGCCTGGCGATATTGCCGCACAGAAATCCAAGTTTGTGGATACGACCATCATGGGTGCCAACGGTGCACCTGAAACGTTCAAGTTTGTTGAAACTGCCGATTATGCCTACGGCATGCGTGCGCCGCAGCCAGAGGAAGTTTTCCTTGTGGTGTTTGGCGGCAAGGTGCCTGTGCATGTAACGGGTACGAATTCGGCAGCCAACTTTGCAACCAGCTTTGAAGATGCCGTTAAGGCATCGGTCAAAGGCACGCGCGCAACGTTTGAACAGATGCAGGGTATGGGCGCCTGGACCAAAGGTATCGTGCTTGCGGTTGACAGCAAGGACGGTACCGTAAAGCCCATCCACCTTGGTACGGCGACCGAGATTTTCAACATCGGCCTTATGAGCATCATCGTGATTGACGATCATGGCCGCATTGCAGGCCAGTATGCGAATATGCGGAATGTCGATAGCGGCGTGGTCCTGAAATCGCGCCCGACACGTGGCCCTGTATAAATTTTCTTTTCCTTACATTTCAGAGAGGTAGTGCAGATGCGGCGTTTTTGCGCCGCATTTAAATTTGTGCGGTGCGTATGTTCTGTGGCCTAATTGGTCAAAGAACAAAAATCATACAGGGGCCACGCATTGCCAAGACCTTTCGAGCCGATTCCACTTTATATACCTACCCCGCCGCCGCCATCGGAGCGCGAGGGGCCACGCGAGGAATTTGGCGACAAGGTTGCGGCCGACAAGCCGCAACGTGAAACGGTTTTTACGTTATCCATGGGCGGTGATGATACGGATGATGTAGCCGCGAGCGACCCGCGACATGAAAAATTGCTGGTGTTGCAAGCAGGCGTACGCAAGCTTGCCGATGCGGGCGAACGCCTGACAGGTTGGGAGCGATTGCTAGAGCAGGTATACAAACGTGATGTGGAAAATCTGACCGTATTGCCTGCCGACAATTCGGGTAACCGTTTTTATGCGGAGTGGGGTACGCCTATGCTTGGTGCCATGGGGAGAATGGCGTCTTTGAAAGTGTGGTATGGGCGTGCTGACGAAAGCAAGTTGGCTGTTGGCCGCAAGGCTATGGCCATCAGGGTCGGGGATAACGGGGGGATGATTGTGGATTGCGCGCTGCCTTCCAGCAGCCTTGACCCAAACAGGCCTGAAATAGAAACGTATTCCAATTTTGCCGAAACGGTTATGGGGCTTGGCAAGTCGTTACATGTTTGGGCTTCGCGCGTTTCGGGCCGCCATATCGATGCACCCGTCATGCCCAAGGATGGCATATTGCCGTCACGCAAGGGCAAAGCGCCCGTGCCCCGCGCCCTGTAACATCAGCCCTTCATCAGGCGGTTTTTGGCACGGCCCCAGTCGCGTGATTTTTCGGTCGCGCGTTTGTCGTGCAGTTTTTTGCCTTTGCCGAGTGCAATTTCAAGCTTCACCATGTTGCGGGAATTGAAGTACAGGCGGGTGGGGATGAGCGTATAGCCTTCCCGCTTTATCGCGCCCATGAATTTATCGACTTCCTTTTTATGCAGAAGCAATTTGCGCGGCCTTGTGGGCGTATGCTGCAAATGGCGCGGCGCTTGCGGGTATTCCTGAATGTTGGCGTTGAGCAAATACAGCTCGCCATTCTTTTCGCCGACATAGGCTTCGTTGATGCTGGCGTGGCCTTCACGCATGGATTTGACTTCCGAACCCGTGAGCTGAATGCCGGCCTCGACCGGAGTTTCCAAAAAATAGTCAAAGCGCGCACGTTTGTTGACGGCTACAGGTTGCCCTGCCGTCAGGAAGTTCTTGCGCTTGTTAACTTTTTCAGCCATCGCGCGACTTTGCCTGCCATTGGGCCGCGAATCAAGTGGCATAAGTCGTGCAAAAAGCTTTCCTTGTCATTTTTGAAACGAAGCATTTAGAGTGAATCTTATGAAGAAGCTTCGCGTATTCTGTTTGGGGGTGGCCTGCGTTGCGGGCCTTGGTATTTCGCAAGCCTATGCCGGCGGGGCCGATGCCATCCGCATGGCCGAGCGCGGGCAGTGGGGCGCAGCCCTTAACCAAGCGGGCGGCGGTATTGCTGCCGACGTCGTGAAATGGATGTACCTGCTTGATGGTGACACCCGCGCGTCCTTCTCTGAGATCGCGGCGTTTGTCACGAAGCACCCCGACTGGCCGGATAACAAAAAGCTTTTCAAGATTGCCGAGAGCCGCCTGCCCAACGATGTAAGCGACAACCAGATCCTGAACTGGTTTGCGGTAAACGCGCCTGTATCGGCTGCCGGCATGAAGCGCTATATGGGTGCGCTGCTTGATACCCGCCAGACGGCGTTGGCCGTCAACAGCCTTAAAACATGGTGGGTAGATGCGGACCTGAGCGTTGCCGACCAAGAGGAAATGATTAACAGCTTCAGCAGCTATTTCAGCACCGCTGACCATATCCGCCGCCTTGAGAAAATCCTGACAGACAAGCAATACGGCCAAGCCCGTGCGCTTGCCGCGCATATCGGGCGTGGTTACCAGCAGCTTGTGGCTGCACGACAGGCATTGCAGGAAGGTACGCGCGGGATAGAGGCGAGCGTGAGCGCCGTCCCCAATTCCCTTTTGAAGGATGCGGGCCTTTTGCTTTCCCGCGTGCAGTACCGCCGCGAGAAAGATATGGATGATGAAGCCATCCAGCTCCTCAATATGGCGCCGCCTGCAGGCCAGACAACGGACCCTGCCGCGTGGTGGAAGGAGCGCCACGTGCTGGCGCGCCGCATGATGGAGCGCGGGAATTACCGCGCGGCCTACCAGCTTGCATCCCACCACGGATTGCCCGCTGCGGGTGCCGATTTTGCGGCGGCCGAATTTTTGTCGGGCTGGCTTGCCTTGCGTTTCATCAACCAGCCTTACAAGGCGTTCGAACACTTTGAAAAGCTTTACAACAACGCCGAAACGCCGATTACCCGCGCCCGTGCCGCCTATTGGGCCGGCCGTGCCAGCGAAGCTTTGAATGGCCGAGATATCGCCCTCCAGTGGTATCAGACGGCAGCCAAGTACCAGACGACCTTCTACGGGCAGGAAGCGGCCAAGCGTATTGGCTTGCCCCTCAACCTTATCAAGGGCAACAAGCCGCCCGTGTCCGATATCCAGCAGGCGGCCTTCAACAGCCGTACGCTTGTGCAGGCCATCAAGCTGTTCCACCGCGCGGGTATGGGCCCCGAGCGTACGAAGTTCTACAAAGCCTTGCTTGAAAGCGCTGCGAGCCCGCAGGATTACTCAATGATATCGGACCTTGCGGTTTCCATGGGGCAGGTGGATATGGCCCTTAAAGTGGCCAAGGATGCCGAGCGCAAGGCCGATTTGTATCTGATTGATTATCTGTTCCCCACCATCATGCACACGATGGGCGATTACGGGGTAGACAAGGCATTGGTACACGCGCTTATCCGTCAGGAAAGCCAGTTTGATGCCAATGCGGTTTCGCCTTCCGGTGCCTTGGGCCTGATGCAAGTGATGCCAGCCACGGCCAAAATGACGGCCAAGCGCAACGACCTCATGCACAATACATCGCTTTTGACGGCAAACCCGCGCCATAACGTTCAAATCGGGTCACTTTACATCCGCGAGATGCTGGACCGCTTTGACGGCAACCTGCCTATGGCGATTGCGGCCTACAACGCAGGGCCGGGCCGTGTGCAGCAGTGGGCCAAGGAATTTGGCGATCCGCGCAGCCCCAATGTCGATACCATCGACTGGATGGAGAGTATCCCCATCTATGAAACGCGCAATTACGTGCAAAGGGTGATGGAAGGTTATGCCGTCTACCGCATGAAACTCGCGCGTTATCAAGGGGATACGGATAGCCCGCGCGCCCATTCCCTTGGCCGGATCGAAACCGCATACAATCCTTAAACCTTTTTTGTGCTATAATTTTTGGCGATGGAAAACCTCGCCAAAATAGCCGAAGAGCAGTTTGATATCTCCATAGCCTATGACGGCACATGGATGCACCAAGGCGCGCCCATGACACGCATGCCGCTTGTACGGTTGTTCGCGACCGTTTTGCAGCGTGATGCTGCGGGCGAATACTGGCTTATTACGCCTGCCGAGCGCGGGCGGATTGTGGTAGAGGACGCGCCGTTTGTCATTACGGGCTGGCGCCACGAGGGCGAAACCGTTTACCTGACGGATAATCTGGGCCGTGAAGTGCCTGTTGATGTTGCCCACCCGCTTACTTTACGTATGCCGCACATTGGCGGGCCGTTTATCCCTTACCAGCAGCTTGGGGGCGGGGTTGAAGCCCGCGTATCCACGGCTGTGTATTATGACCTTGTCGAGCTTGCGCTGCGCGAGGGCGGGGCCGAGGCATCGGGCCGCCTGCTTCTTGCGTCCGGTGGCGGGCAGCACCCGTTGGGAATGATCTGATGAAGCCTGTTTTAACCGTTACGCCCCAGCCTTTTATGGAGGATGCGGGCCTCAAGGCTGTTATGGCGGCTTTGGGCCACGGCAACGCCCTTATGGTGGGCGGCTGTGTGCGCGGGGCCATACTGGGCGAGGCAGGCGGGGATATCGATATCGCAACAGTGCTTACGCCCAATGCTGCCACAAAGGCGCTTGAGAGCGCCGGCATCAAGGTTGTGCCTACGGGGCTGGCGCACGGCACTGTTACGGCTGTGGCTGGCGGTAAGGGCTATGAAATAACGACCCTTCGGCGTGATGTGGAAACGGACGGGCGGCGCGCTGTGGTGGCCTTTACAACCGACTGGGCGGAGGATGCCCAGAGGCGCGATTTTACCATGAACACCCTGTTGATGAATCTGGATGGGCAGGTGTTTGACCCGACGGGGCAAGGCGTTTCCGATTTACAGAATGGGGTTGTGCGCTTTGTGGGGGATGCAGCCATGCGCATCGCCGAGGATAGTTTACGGATTCTCAGGTTCTTTCGTTTTTATGCACGTTACGGTAAAGGCGAGCCTGATGCCGAGGGGCTGAAAGCGAGTGCTGCACTTGCCAAGAATATCGAAAATTTATCACGCGAGCGCATTACCCATGAAGTTGAAAGAATGTTGCCGCATCCACAGGCAGGGGCGGCTATAACTGCCATGCAAAAAATTGGCATAATGCAGGATTTCTGGTTTTCAGATTTCAATCAAAGCGTGTATGAATGCTTGCGTGGTTATGTCGTATCCCGTGCGCCGGAGGCTGTTTTTCCGACTCTTTTCTCTTATAGCGTGTGGGAGAACAAAGCTGATTTAATGGACGCTAAAATTAAAAAATATATCGTTTTATCAAATGCTAAGAAGTTTCAACTTCATAAGGCTGTTCTGTTTGTCCATGAGCACACTGATTCCGTTTTTAAAAACGTATACACCTACGGCAAAACAATCACGTTAGCAGGTGGCTTATTGCATAGTAGTATCAATGCAAAAGGCGCAGATACGGGTGCCTATGAGGTTTTACATGAAAAGCTGCAAAGTGTGCGTGTTCTTGAGATGCCACTTAAAGCGGCTGACCTGATGCGCGAATTGGGTGTTGCCCAAGGGCCACAGTTGGGCACGCTTCTCAAAAAAGTTGAGGGGTGGTGGCTGGATCAGGAAGGTGTCCCTGACCATACAAAATGCCTTCAATATGCTAAATCGATTGCTGCTTGAACAGCGACACGTTATCGCAATTAATTGTTACTCACGGATTGTTACCAATGGACCTCTGGCGGGAGGGACATGAGGATGGCTTCGACGTTGCCGCCTGAATTCAGACCGAAAATTGTTCCGCGGTCATAGAGCAGGTTGAATTCTACATAACGCCCGCGTTTGACCAGTTGCTGTTCCCTTTGGGCATCGGAGTACGTTTTATGGACGGAACGTTCCACAATCTGTGGATAAATCTGTAGAAAAGTTTCACCGACATCCTTCGTGAATGCGAAATCGGCATCCGTATTTCCGCTATCCAGATAGTCGTAGAAGATGCCGCCGATGCCACGCGGCTCGTTCCGGTGCTTCAGGAAGAAGTATTCATCGCACCATTTTTTGAATTTTTCGTAGTAGTCGGGGTTGTGCCGATCGCAGCAGGATTTCCATGCCACGTGAAAATCGTCGGTATCGGTTGCATCGGGGAAGGTGGGTGTGAGGTCAGCCCCGCCACCAAACCATGCTTTTGATGTCATGATGCGGCGCGTGTTCATGTGGACGGCGGGCACCAGCGGGTTGCGCATGTGTGCGACCAACGAAATGCCGGAGGCCCAGAATTTGCCGCCCGATTCCTCGGCGCCGGGGATTTTTTTTGCGAATTCCTCGGGGAAGGTGCCTTCGACTGTCGAGATGTTTACGCCGACTTTTTCAAACACGCGGCCACGCATCAACGACATTTCACCCCCGCCGCCCTGATGGTGCTGCCAGACTTTACGTTCAAAACGGCCTGCCGGCATATCCGCGTGCGGGCCTGAGCCTTGCGCATCTTCCAGTGCCTCGAAGCGGGCGCATATCCGGTCACGCAAGTTGCGGAACCAGTCTGCGGCCTGTTTGTTCATGTCGGTTGCGGGTGTGTCTGTCATGGGGGAAGGGTATGCACTATTGCGGATAGGCCATGCAAGCGCGGGTTTAGGGGTGTCGGGTTTGGCGTTTGGCCTCGCCCAATGCGATAGCTGCGGCCGTGACTACATTCATGGAGCGGACATCGGGGGCCATCGGAATATAAACCGAGGCATTAAACTTGTTATAAATATCGCGCGGAATTCCAGCACTTTCACGGCCCATTACCAGAATGTCGCATGGCTGGAATGTGAAGTCCCAGAGTGGGGTTTGGGCATCGGTTTCAACCAGCACCAGCCTGTTTTGGCCACGCGCTGCCAAGAACTTTTCCCACGATGAATGGCGCAGGAGCGATACATGTTCCATGTAATCCATGCCCGTGCGGCGGAATTCGCGGTCCTTCCATGCGAATGTCGTGGGTTCGATGATATGCAGAGGGGCCGCAAGGCAGGCGCACAGGCGCATGGCTGCGCCCACGTTTTGCGGGATATCGGGTTGGTAGAGTGCGAGGGCGACCGACATTGCCGTGATATCTAGCATATTTATGTTGCGTATGCCGCATCTTTGGGTATTTTCACGGCGCACCATGCTTGTTAGCATGTGCAAATTGTAGATTCAGGCACACGAAACATGACCGATAACTCAAACCATTCCTCAAACGCTCCGGATAATGCCGCGCGGCGTGATTTCCTTTACCTTACCACGGGCGCCGTTGCCGCTGTGGGCGCCGGTGTTACGGGCTGGTCGTTCGTCGATACGATGAACCCCGCCGCCGATACGCTCGCCCTTGCCTCGACCGAGGTGAATATCAGCGCGATCGAGCCCGGGCAGGCCATCCTCGTCAAGTGGCGCGGCAAGCCGGTTTTCGTGCGCCGTCGTACGGCAGCCGAAATCGATGCCGCCAAGAAGGTTGATGTGGCCTCGCTTCGCGACCCGCAGGCTGATGCAGACCGCGTAAAATCCGGCAAGGAAGAATGGCTTGTGCTGGTTGGCATTTGCACGCACCTTGGCTGCGTACCGCTGGGTACCAAGGCATCCGAACCGCGCGGCGATTTCGGCGGCTGGTTCTGCCCCTGCCACGGTTCGCATTACGACACGTCGGGGCGCATCCGGAAGGGACCGGCGCCGAAGAACCTCGAGGTTCCCGAATTCACCTTCGTCAACGACACCATGATCCGGATCGGCTGAGGCAAGCGCCATGTCCAAGGACAACGCGTTCTTCAACAACCCCACCGTGAAGTGGATCGAGCATCGTCTGCCGATCTTCTCCTTCGTGGACCATAGCCTCGGCTCGCAATACCCGACGCCGCGGAACCTGAACTATTTCTGGAATTTCGGGTCGCTCGCCGGCTTCATGCTGGTGGTGATGATCCTCTCCGGCGTGTTCCTGGCGATGAACTACACGCCGCATGTCGACTACGCCTTCAATTCCGTCGAGCGCATCATGCGCGACGTGAACTACGGCTGGCTGATCCGCTACAT
>JAGWXJ010000081.1 GCA_018969935.1 Alphaproteobacteria bacterium
AAGGGATGCTGGGCAAAAAATTCCGTGAGGACCAGAAAAACCCCGACTTCAATTTCAAGGATATCCCTTTCTACGAATACGATCCCGGCATCCCGGAAAAGATGCACGACAAAAGCCGTGCGGAACTGCTTATAAACACAGACGTACTTGAACACATCGAACCCCAGTTTCTTGACAGCGTACTGGCCGACATGGGCCACCGCACACTGCGCGTTGCTTTTCTGGTCATCTCTTGTGTACCCGCAGTGCACAGGCTGCCTGATGGGCGCAATGCGCACCTGATTATCGAGCACCCGAATTGGTGGATAGAGCAGCTGAACAAGTACTTCATCGTCAGCAAAGCCGAACATATTGACGGCGAACTGTATATCATTGCCCTGCGCAAACCGGCCGAAGGTGAAAAAAAAACTCTGACGCCTGAGGAAATGGCTATTAACGAGGCCAGACAATGCATCGAGGATAAGAAATTTGTTGCGGCCCGCACCCTTCTGACACGAGTTAAAAACCAGAACTTTTACCCCGAAGTCCTCTTCCTGTTTGGGAAAATTTACTTTGCCACAAACGATCTGATCCGCGCATCGGGATACTTCATTGACTACGCCGAATTAACGCGAGACCCCGAAGCGTACCGCATGGCCGGCATCGCCCTCGCCAAAGTCCAGCGTTTTGAAAATGCACGGCGCTGTCTGGAACAGGAAATTTGTGTAAACGCGTTTTTGGAGAACAATTCCGAATACGTCGAAACCCTCATGCTTTGCTGGAATAAAACTCAAGAGCCAGCCAGCGCTATCAGAACTTATGAAGCCCGCGCCGAAAAAACGGCCGAGATGACGGTCCAGTACGTTGACGCCCTTATTCTCGACCAAAACTACGACAAGGCATTGGCCGTAGCCCTGAAGGCAGCCGAAGATCACCCCGATTACGCCGAAACATGGGGCGCCCTCGAACGCGCGTACGCAATCCTCAAAAAATTCCCGCAAGCGCTTAAAGCCTCGCAAAAAGCGGCCGCCTTGGCCCCTAACGATTCCGTGTATCAGTGCAATTTGGGCCTCTGCTATCTCAACCTTGCCCGCATCGACGAGGCCATGAAGGCCTTTGACCGCGCAATAGAGCTGGACCCGCTGATGATGGCGGCCTACCTCAACCGCTCCACCATCCACCGCTTCAAGAAAGATAACCTGTTCCTTGAAAGCGAATTGCAAGCCGCCTACGAAATCGACCCCTCATCAGCCGATGTCCACTACGGGATTGGCGTAAACGCCCTTCGCAAGGAACAGTACGAAAAAGCCTTCGCGGAAATCGAGTGGTACTGGCACAAAAACAAGCTGACAAGCGGCCGCATTCCAACTTCCATCCCCCGTTGGTATGGCGAGGATATAAAAGGCAAAACCCTCATGTTCTTTGCCGATCAGGGCGTAGGCGACATCATCATGATGATGCGCTTCATCCCCGAGGTGGTTGAAAAATACAAACCGAAAAAAATCATCTTCAACATCCACAAAAAGCTGCAGGGCGTTTTTCTTGCAACATTCCCCGAACTGTTTGCCTCAGGCCAAGGTGAATTCTTCAAGGATACGGCTGTCAGCGTAAGCCAAAGCGGTGTGGATATGGCGATTGCGGCCACAACCCTGCCCCATGTTCTTGGCACGACTATCACCTCGGTTCCAAGCCCTGAGGGATATCTCAAAACCGTTGCCAAAAAGGACTACAAAACCGGCAGCGACAAGGAATTCGTGATTGGCATCTCGTGGTACACGCGTTCGCAGGACGGTGGTTACATCAGGTCCCTGCGTCTTGCCGACTTCGCGTTTTTATCCAAATACAAAAACATCCGCATCATTGACCTGCAATACGGCGATACATCGGCCGAACGTGCCGAAAACGCCGCAGCCGGCTTTGATATCTTCCACGATGAAACAGTAGACTCATGGGCCGAAATGCAACCGCTGGTAGACCAGATTGCAGCCTGCGATCTTGTTATCTCCATCGACAACGCAACGGTGCATACCGCAGGCGCGCTTGGCACGCCATGCTGGGTGTTGCTCCCGCAGGAAGCTTACTGGCGCTGGCCGATATCCGGCGAAAGCTCGCCATGGTACGAAAGCCTGCGCCTTTTCCGCCAGACCGAAAACCGCTCGTATCCCGAACTCATCGGCTACGTACAACAGGAACTGGAAAAATATCTCGGGGGCGATAAATCGGTTCTGTTGCCACCCAAATTTAAACCCATATTCCCGCTGCAGGAAAAACCCGCAAAACGGGCTGTCATCATCAACGATACGGGCACCTGCTACACATGGGGCAATTATGCCGCCATGGAAGGGATGAAAGCCGAATTGGCAAAACGCGGTTATGGCGTGGAAACGGCACATACTCTTGGCCTGCACTGGGTATTCCCCCACACGCCGAGCCTACAGGATTTCGACAATCCCAAATTTCTCTCTGCCTGCCGCTATCGCGATACAACGCTGTTCCACAACATCCAGCATGCCGACATCGTCGTGATTAACGGCGAAGGTATGATGGACAACCTTTCCGATAGCGCTGTCCAACTCCTCTATCTCGCGTATGTTTCCAAACGCGTATTCGGCAAAAAGGTCGTCTTTGTAAACTTCTCGTGCTTCCCCGAAGGCGGAATGGCACTCACCGATGCGGGCCGTCTGGCGTTTTACCACAAGGTATTTACACAAATTGACGATTGCGTTGTCCGTGAAGCCTGTTCTCTTGATCTTATTAAAAGCATAGGGACGCCCGTAAGGTTGGGCTTTGATACCTCGCTCTTATATCTAAAAAGCTGGCTGGCAGCCCATCCGGTTAAAACCCGCAAGAAAACTGCCGTCATCACAGCGGGCCCGGGTTACGAGAGTTTCATGGGTGAAACCATGGCCAATTTATACAAAGGCCTTCAGGCCGCAGGGTACGAACCCATCGTACTGCAAGGTGCAAAATGGCACGGCGCACAGGAAGATCGCATTCTGGCAAATGACCTCGAGGAAGTTCTAGGCACACATATTAATAAGGTAGTAGCCAAAAGCTTCGATGAGTTTATGGAACATCTTGCAACCTCCAGCCTCGCCATAACCGGCTTTTATCATATTGCGTTGCTATCAACGGCTATGGGCATCCAGACCATCCCCCTCACAACAGGCCCGAACGGCTTCTCGATGCTGGGGCTTGCCAAGTCTGCCCGTACCTCGGCCCCGTTAGTCTACGAAGACCCTAATTTGGGTACAAAACTCGCTCAATTTACAGAAGGCCTTAAAAACAAAGTTTTAGCCCAACCCGGTGCACCTATAGGTGTGACAGACAGCCTTTACGAAAAGGCTATGGAAAATTTTGGGCTTTTTAAATGAAAGAGTGGTTAAAACCGCATACCTAAAAAGCGCTTTAACTTTGTTTTAAGAATCATGGTAGTATTCTGGTCATTAGTCGCCAAGGAACAGGCGATGTTAACATACAACCCCTAGGATAGGAGTTAATAATGGCTGGTGAAGTCGTTCTAAGCGCAGCATTGCGTAACAACCTGCTTTCTCTTCAGAGAACGCAGGGCCAAATCGATAGAGCGCAAGGCGTTCTGTCAACGGGTTTGAAAGTTGCTTCGGCACTTGATGATCCTCAAAACTTTTTCGCATCCCAATCCCTTAAAAACCGTTCGTCTGACCTTAGCCGTCTTCTCGACGGTATTGGCCAGTCGATTCAAACAATTAAAGCAGCTGATGCAGGCGTAACCAGCGTTACAAAACTGGTTGAGCAAGCACAGTCCATCGTCGACTCCGCACGCGACGCTCTGACAACCGGCGCTAAAGAAGCCGCTGTCACGGGTGACGTCGATCTTTCCGATGTAACAAGCATTGGCTCTCTCTCGGGCGTTTCTGCTGGTAACTCGGAAATCGGCTTCGTGTACAAAGACGCCGATGGTACG
The DNA here is from genome assembly GCA_018969935.1 of Alphaproteobacteria bacterium. Taxonomy (GTDB): domain Bacteria; phylum Pseudomonadota; class Alphaproteobacteria; order Micavibrionales; family UBA1664; genus UBA6145. The sequence goes on from JAGWXJ010000081.1 coordinate 3,923, forward strand.
GTAAAAACCCTCAAGACAAGCTCGGGCGCTACGCTCAGCACGTCTGTTGGTCTTACCCTCTCCAACAACCAGTCCATCGACCAGCTCATCACCGAGATCAATGATATTCGTATCACAACGACCACGGGCGATGCCGCTTTCAACGCTGAACTGACATCCGCAGGTAAACTGAAAATCACCGCTCTTGACGGTGGTACATTCACGATTGCCTTCGACTCAAACGGTGCAGGCCAAGCCGATACCGCGACTGCTTCCACGGCCGACCAGGCACTGGCAGCTGCTCTCGGCTTCGGTTCCACAGCCATCCAGACCGCTCGTGACATTGTGTCCTCGAGCCAGGTCTATGACGTTAGCGTAACTGCAACACCTTCGACGAAACTCACCTCTGGTATCTTCTACAAGAACGGTGCGACGTCCGGCTTTGCAAACGCTTCCGACACACTGGCTAGCGTAGAAACCACGGATTCCGGCGGTACGGCCCGCTTTGTGGCATCTACGGGTTCGACAACTGGTATCCGCGTAACCATCAACGGTTCGAAAACCTCCTCGGTCTTCGCAATCGATGGTCGCACGATCCAGGGCCTCGTTGACGGTATCAACAACGACACGACTGTTGGTAGCTTGATCACAGCGAACTACGACGCAACAACTGGTGAATTCACCATTGAAGCTGACAGCGCGACGGTCAACACCATCAAAATCGATGTTGTTGCAGGTGTTTCCGATGCAACCGGTAAAGCTGACTTCGACTTCGGTACGCAAGCAGCCCTCTCTGCTACATCGAACTCCGCGATCACGGGTGAAACGTTTACGCTCGCTTCGGCAGCGTCCACGCTCTCCCAGCTGGAAGACGACTACAACTCGGTTCGTGAACAGATCAACCAGTTGGTGTCTGACTCTGGCTACCGCGGTACCAACCTGATTGGTGGCGATACGCTGGATACATACTTCAACGAAGATCGTTCCAACAAACTCTCCACGGTCGGTCAAAACCTTGACTCGGACGGCCTCGGTGTTGATGCCGCTGACTTCTCGCGTCTTGACACGGTTGAAACTGCAGCTACCCAAACCCGCTCGGCGCTTACAACGCTCCGTACGTTCGGTTCGACACTTGCAACGTCTCTCTCGGTCATTCAGACCCGCGAAACGTTTACCAAGTCACTCGTCGAAACGCTGAACGAAGGTTCGGATAAACTGACGGTTGCCGACCAGAACGAAGAAGGTGCAAAACTGCTCGCTCTGCAAACCAGACAGCAGCTTGGTATCACCGCCCTGTCGCTCGCTTCGCAAGCACAACAGGCCGTTCTCAGACTGTTCTAATAAAGCTAAGGAAAGGGGCCGGCAGAAGGCCGGCCCTTTTCTTCCTTCCCTCGCCGGAAGATCAAAGGAAAATACAATCGCAGTTTTCTTTTGATATTTTGGTTTTAGTATTTAAACTCCTGGACAGAACGTCCTTGTATAACGTGAGAGAAACTCGCCATGGCTCTGGTCATAGACCTCAAACCCAAAGAAAAAATAATCATCGGCAACGCAGTTATCACAAACGATAACCAGCGCACGCGTCTTCACATTGAAGGCGAAGCCCCCATCCTCCGCGAGCGCGATGTGATGCGGGAAGAAGACGCCACAAGCCCTTGCAAACGCATATATTATATCATCCAGCTCATGTATCTCGCGAAGGACGCGACGGAACTTTACGACTTCTATTTCACATCCGTCCGCGAAGTACAGGATGCCGCCCCGTCAACGGCTTTACTTTTGGCGGATGTATCCTCCCACATTCTGGGCGGTCACTATTACAAGGCACTGCGTGAAGCCCGCAAACTCATCGACTATGAACAGGAGCTGATGGCCAATGTCCAATAATCAAAATCCCTACGCAAATGCAGCCGGCCGCTACGGCAAGGTTGCCAAGGAAACGACAAGCCAGCGCGAACTTGAAGGGCAATTGCTGATCAAGGCCGCTAACGAAATCCAGCGCCTTCATGACCGCTGGGATGAAGCAACCCCCGAAGATATCGACAACATCCTTACCTACAACCGCAAACTCTGGATGCTGTTCTTTGATACGGCGATCGAAAACCCGGATGAGCGCCCTGTTGATTTGCGCAACAACATCGTCAACCTGTGCAACTTCATCTTCAAGCGTTCCTTGAACATCCTCTCGGAACCCAGCAAGGAGAAGCTGTCTGTCCTCATCGATATCAATCGTCAGGTAGCAGCAGGTTTGATGCAAAAACAGGCTGGCGGGTTACCTTCGGCACACGGCAAAGACGAGTCCAAGCCGAAAAGTGGAACAACCACCTCGGCTTGAAACACGTACCTCATAGGATGTCTAAAGAATCAGACGTCCAGCTTTGTCGTAATCGCCTCGACTTCGGCAGCTACAGTGATATCCGGTGCCGGTGAAGGTGTGACGTCCTGTGACGGCTGAGCAACAGGTGCACTTTCAGACACCTTCGCATTCGTCGTGATGGGAGCGGACCCCTTCTGGGTACCCGATCTGTTACTAATCAACTGAGCTGCGATCTGTGCATCTTCTTTTGCTTCGCGCAGTTTGTAGCTGCGGATGGCTTGCTCCGACGGGATCTGTGCCAGCACTTCGCCGGACAGAGATTCACGAAACTCCAGAATTGCTATCTTGGTGTTTACGTCGATCCGTACAGTCGGAGAAACGTAAGGCGCCTGCGAAGCAACCTGCAGTTTGTCGGGATTGGCCGCAAAAGAGTTCAACGTGGACGACTGATCCACATTGCCCTTAAGTAGAGCACTATTGGCGACCGTAGATTTTACAGCCTCAATCATTTTCATTCCCCAAGCGGCAAGGTAATCCTGCCTCATAATCATCTTACCTTGTTTCGGTCAATAAAGTCAAGTCCTTTCAATGATTTTCTACAGGGATAACTAACTGACAAAAAAACAAAAAATGGAATTTTTCTTAACAGTTCACCCTTGTCTGGGCGCCAGCTGAAACAACGGTAACCTATTGAAAAAAATGGAATTACCACAAAGGCACGCCAATTACGATACAAGGGCATAAAAATGCCGGCTTTTGCTAGGGTTTTTCCGAGCCTGCAAATACGTAAACAATCATACGCCCACCCGAGTCGTTGGTACGAGTTTTCGCGACTCGGATACGAGAGGATTGGACATCAATCAAAAATTAATGTATGTTAACAAGTGGGAGAATGCGTTATAAAATACTGTTTTTTCAGCAGTTTATGCACCGGTTCGCCCGCCATGGCCGCGCGGGCCGTGTATCCAATTCGCAAGTCAGGATGGGAATAACCCCATGAGCAGTTTTGTAGACACCCTTAAAAGTCTTGGCCCGGGCCGCTTGGCCGTACTGGGCGCCGTTTTCGTAGGGTTGCTGGTTTTCTTCGTATTCGTATCCGCACAGGTTTCAAAACCGAGCCTTACATTGCTTTACGGCAACTTGTCTTCGGTGGACTCCGCCTCCGTTGCCGCCAAACTCGAGGAAGTAAAAATCCCGTTCGAAGCCTCGCCCGATGGCTCGCAAATCCGCGTCCCCAATAACGAAATTGGCCGCGCCCGCATGCTCCTCGCACAGGAAGGCCTGCCGAATGGCGGCTCCATGGGTTACGAACTCTTCGACCAGAAATCGGGTTTCGGCACCACCGGCTTCGTCCAGAACATCAATCAGGTCCGCGCCTTGCAGGGCGAACTTGCGCGCACCATCGCAACCCTCGACCCGGTCGAATTTGCAAAGGTGCACCTCGTCCTCCCGCAGCGAGAGCTCTTCTCGCGCGAAGCACGCTCTGCCAGCGCCAGCGTCACCCTTAAACTCAAACCTACCGCCCGCCTCAGCCGCGAGCAAATTTACGGGATCCAGAACCTTGTGGCGAATGCCGTGCCCGATCTGAAGGCTGACAAAGTGACCATCATCGACACCGATGCAAACATGCTTGCAGGGGGCACCGGCGATAGCGCCACGGGTGCCGTAGGCGGCATGAAGGCCGATGAAATGCGCCTCGCCTATGAAGAACGCATGAACGCCGCCATCGAGGATATGGTTGGCCGCATTGTCGGCTTCAACAAGGTCCGTGCACACGTTTCGGCCGACATGAACTTCGACCGCATCAGCACCAACTCTGAATCCTATGATCCCGAGGGCCAGGTCGTCCGTTCGACACAGACAGTAAGCGAAGACGCGACGGAGGCTGACAAAGCCAACGGCACTGTCAGCGTACAAAACAACGTGCCCGGCGGCACAGGCGCCAACGGCGCTGAAGACAGCACCACCAACAAAAGCAACCGCGCCGAAGAAACAACTAATTACGAAATCAGCAAAACAGTGCAAAACATTGTCCGCGAAACAGGCGAAGTGAAAAAGATATCGGTCGCAGTGCTTGTC
>JAGWXJ010000082.1 GCA_018969935.1 Alphaproteobacteria bacterium
GACCGTGCGGGCGAGGGCCGGTTTTTCGTGGATGATGTCGCCAGCGCGCTGGTATTTCGGTTTTTTGGACGGGTCGCGCAGGGATTTGAGCAGTTCCTCGTAAATCGTAAGGAAGGCGTCAAGTTTGGCGCGGTTGGTGTTGATTTCGGCCTCGATGGCTGAGGCAATCACGTATTTCTCGCGTTCCTTCAACTGGCGCTCGCGCTTCTGGGTGCCTGCCAACTGGTACTTTTGAAGGGTAATCAACTGGCGGAAGCCCGAGTGCATGATAAGGGCCATGATCAGGAAGCCAAGCAGGGGCACCACAAGCATGGCACCCATAATGACGATCATGGGGATGCCCATGCCAAAATCCATCCCGAAGTCCGAAGGGGCGTCGCCTGTTACAGGTACCGCCGCATTGTTAATACCCCAAATGCCCTGTTTGGATGCGCGGGCGCTGCGCTCGGCACTTGAATAGGCGTTGGCAAGGTCGCTGCCCATAAGTTCGCCGCGTTTAACGGTCACGAGGCCGGAGGTAAGGAGATAGAGGGCCAAATCGCGTTCCTGCGCGTTGAGGCACTGGGCGCGTGTTGTGCCGTTGGGGCCTTGGCCCATGGGCATGCAGCGGACGGGTTTGCTGCCAATTGCATCATCAAGGGCGGCGCGGGCCAAAGCGTTTTCAATGCTGGCGGCGTTGCCTGTGGGAAGGTCGATCCCGATCAGGGTTATAGTCATATTCACGCCCTGCAACGTCTTGCCATCAATGGCAAAAGCCGTTGTAGCGAAGTCCTTTCCAGCCGATTGGGCTATGGCCCCGCTTGAAAAAGCGAGTGCAGAAAGGAGGGTGAGGGCGAGAAAGCGCAATTTCATGTCGTGAAGCTGTTTTGACAGGGAATATAAGACCCTGATAGGTTAAAGAACATATAACGCCTTCGTCAAAAGGTATTTGGATTTTATGAAATTATCGATGCGTGACTTAATGGACAGGATGGGGGTGGGGCGCAATTTGTCGCCTTACGAAACCCAGCCGTGGGTCCATGTTGACGGTACTGAGGGGATTACCGCCTCGGCCGAAGTGCGCATGAATGGCGATGGTGATGAAATCGAGGCCGAGCTCCAGTTCCTCTATGATAATCCCCCCGCAGGCAAAGCGCCTGTCGAGCAGATTGTCTGGATGAAGATCAAGCCGCAGATCAGGCTTCAGGGCCTTTGGGCCACGACGGACCTTTGGGTCAAGAAAGAGAATTACGCCAACAAGGTGTACGGGTGGGAAGAAAAGGCATGTAACTTCTTCCGTGCCTGTGTGCGCGAACTGAAGGCCGAGCGCCTGCCGGATATCGAGATGCTGATATCCCGCGAGTTTGCAGCGCGCGAGGTATTTGGCGGCGGTGCGGGCGAGGGCTCCAACAAGTCCCCGCAAATCAAGTCCAACCAGCTTCTCTACGATATGAAGAACCCGCACGCGCGCGGCTTCTAAACCTTCGGAAAATTTTGCGTTTTCAAAGGCTTTGCTGTAGGGTCCGGCCCTATGAGCGTGACCACACATGGCAAGGCCTTTGCCGCCCCCAAAACCGATGCGGCGGGGCGTATTCCCCTTATCGGGCTGACCCTCGAGCAGATGCGAGAGGCGCTGGCTGTACATGACATTCCGGCCTTCCGCGCGAAGCAGGTCTGGCACTGGATTTACCAGCGCGGGGTCAGGACCTTCGAGGAGATGAAAAACATCTCCAAGGAATTGCGCGCGGTGCTTGAGGCGGGCTATTCCATCGACCGGCCAAAGGTGATTGCCGAGCAGCGTTCCGAAGACGGGACCATCAAGTGGCTCCTTGGCATGTCGGACGGGCAGCAGGTTGAAACCGTGTTCATCCCTGATAACGAGCGCGGTACGCTGTGCATCTCCAGTCAGGTCGGGTGCACCCTTACCTGCAAGTTTTGCCATACAGGCACGCAGCCTTTGGTGCGCAACCTTGGCGTACACGAGATTTTGCAGCAGATCATGCATGCGCGCGATGTGCTCAATGAATGGCCGTCCTCCGGCCCTGACAAGGATGACGGGCGTGACCTTACCAACATCGTGCTGATGGGCATGGGCGAGCCGCTTTACAATTACGAGAACGTGGCAGGGGCCATGAAAATCTGCATGGACGGGGAAGGGCTTTCCATCGGCAAGCGCCGTATTACCTTGTCCACATCGGGTGTTGTGCCATTGATGCAACGTTGCGGGGAAGAACTGGGTGTCAATCTGGCTATATCGCTGCACGCTACAAACGACGAACAGCGTTCCTCCATCATGCCCATCAACAACAAGTATCCGCTTTCCGAGCTGATGGAGGCGTGCCGCAATTATCCCGGCGTTTCCAATATGCGCAGGATTACGTTCGAGTATGTGATGCTGAAGGGCGTCAATGATAGCGATGAGGATGCACGCAGGCTTATCGGCCTTTTGAAGGACATACCGCACAAGGTAAACCTTATCCCCTTCAATGCCTGGCCCGATAGCGGCTTCGAATGCTCCAGCAACACGCGTATCGACAAGTTTTCGAAAGTGCTGATAGAGGCTGGCGTGACCGCCACGGTCAGGCGCCCGCGCGGGCGGGATATATTGGCCGCGTGCGGCCAGCTCAAATCGGAGAGCCAAAGGGCCAAAAAGACACACTTTCATGAGGGTGAATAATAAATAATAGATTCAACGGCTTACTATTGGTTTCGGGTAGGCGGTTGGACAAGGTGTTTGCGAGGGCGTACCCTAGTTGTGGGTTGATTCCTTAACAGGGGTTCCATTCGGTCTTCGCCCCTGCTAAAACACGCAAAATTATATAACCATAAGAAACCATTGGGTGCTTATTTGGGCGGTCTTCTGACCCGTGTTTTGAGGAGCTTGGCGTATCGGCTGTTTAGCAATGGCCGACGTGCGGTAGCCTTTGTGCCTTATGCCATCCTCCATACCGTTCGTCTTGGCGTCGTGCCTGTCAAGGCGCGCCATATCTATACACGCCAAGGCCGCTTGCGCCTGCGCTATGTGGCCATGATTGCAGCCGCCATGATCGGCGTTGCCGGCACCAACCTGAGCGTGGATCCCAATCAGGGTATTGAAATCGCCTCCGCCGAGGCAGGTATCGTCAGCATGCCTGTGGTTGCGAAGGATACATCGCAGGCCACGGCCGAAGCAGTGCAGCAGCTTGCCATGGCCCCCATGCCGCCTGCCGTGCCCGCAAAGCCCGTGATGCCTGCCAATTACTCGCGCAAGGTGACCATCCAGTCCGGCGATACGCTCTCCAGCCTGATGGAGCATGCATCGGTTGACGGTGATGAAAGCTTCGAGGCCATCAAGGCCCTTAAGGAACACATTGACCCGCGCGAGCTGAAGGCGGGGCAGGCTGTCACCGTGAACTACTCATGGTCGGCCGATGCGGGCGAGCGCATGACATCCATGGAATTTACGCCGACGCCACTTACGCGCGTTGTGCTCAAGCAGCAGGGCGCCAATGGCGGCTTTAAAGTAGAGAAGATGGAAAAGCAGCTGAAAGGCGGTATGCGTGCCGCCAAGGCTAAAATCACATCATCCATCTATTCCGATTTGCGCCGCCAGGGTGTGCCGGACTCCATTATTGCGGAAGCTATCAAGGTGTATTCCTACAGCATCGACTTCGCGCGCGATATCTGGGCCGGTGACAGCATCGAAATCCTTTACAGCGTCAACAGCACCGAGGACGGCCAGTTTGTTAAAGGCGACGAATTGATGTACGCAACCCTTACCGTGCGCGGCAAGCCCAATACCATCATCCGTATGGAGCAGAATGGCGGCGTCGAGTACTTTGACGGCAAGGGCGAGCCTGTGAAGAAGGCGCTTTTGCGTACACCTGTTGACGGTGCGCGCGTGACATCGGGCTTTGGCATGCGCCGCCACCCCATTCAGGGATATAACAAAATGCACAAGGGTATGGATTTCGGTGCGCCTACGGGTACGCCCATCTTTGCAGCCGGTGATGGTGTTGTTTCCCGCGCCAACTGGTTCAGCGGCTACGGTAAATATGTTTCCATCAAGCATAACGGTACATATTCAACTGCCTATGCCCATATGAGCCAAATCATGGTGAAAGCAGGCCAGCGCGTGAAGCAAGGACAGATTATTGGCCGTGTCGGTACGACAGGCAATTCGACGGGTCCGCACCTGCACTTTGAAGTGCTTAAGGCCGGTGCCCAAATCAATCCGAAAAACGTTGCCAATCTTTCTATCGGCAACAAGCTTACAGGCAAGCAACTGGCACGCCTTCAAACGGTCGCAGCCAATGCCAAAAGCAATATAGAAAGTATTATAAGCGGCGCAGCACGTCCCATGCTTGCGAGTGCGCAAACACAACGATAGCATTTCGGAACGTAGAAACTATCTCAGGCATCAGAACAATGTCGACACAAGCCATCACCACCAATCAGATGACGCGCCGCCCAAGAATCTGGATCATGACCAGTGTGCCGCTTACGGCACACATCATGACTGCTGATGAAACGCTTTTGCGCGTGGATACGTTCCCTCTCGCAGACGCCCCACAAGCGGTTTCTGTTTAAATCCAATTCCAGCCAGTTTCAGATTTGTGCACTGCCGCATCAAAATTGCGTTCATGTGGGTTGGTGTGTAGTGTCTGGGGCGAATTATAAAAAATTTTAAAAAAGGATATTCAAATGGCGGTTCTTGTTGTTAAAGGCGACCCTGAAGCCGGTCGTAAATTCAAAGGGTTCTTTGATGCTGCTGTAAAAAGCGAAAGCCTCAGGGATATTGAAGCCATCGCTGACGGCATCGTGCGTGCAGGCGTTGAGGACGTTAATATCAGGCTGCGCAGCGATCACCCGCTTTCGGCTGAAGTCGAACGTATATTTAAGGCGCAGGGCGCTGCCAGACATCTGAAGCTTGTTTAATGCAGGCTCTTTAAAAAGATAACGGCCCCAAAAGGGGCCGTTTTTATTTGGTTGTACGCGGTTCTTAGGAGTTTACCGCATCATCCAGGGCTTCCAGTGCGTCCTCAGCGTCTTTGCCGTCTACGTCATCCTGTACATTGAATTTACGCAGGGTGCCTTGGTAGGCAATGGCAGCGTGGTGGCCGCAGTAAGGGACGCCAGGGGCGGGGCGGGCGCCGCAGAAGTGGAAACCGGATTTTTTGGGATCACCCAAGGGCCAGCGGCAGGTTTTCTCGGTCAGTTCCAGCATGGATACGGACGTTGCCGATTTTTCATACACGGGTTCCGAGATAAGGGCAGCGGCAGCTGCAGGAACGTGATGTGTTTTTTCAATTTTTTTGGTGCTGATGGGCGAAATGCGGCCCGAAAGACCAAGGCGGTGTGCCTTGCCGATGACGGCGTTGCGTGTGATGCCGCCACCAAGCTGGTGGGCAATTTCGGCGGCTGTTTTGCCGGCGCCCCACATCTGCTTGAGAAGCCCAACGCGCTCGTCAGTCCAGGTTTGTTTGGTCATGAGTATTCTCTTCCCCCAAAGCGATAAAGCAGGAGATCTAATCGCGCCAGCGATGATCTGAAGTTGTATTCAATTGCAGTAAAGTGACACTAGCAAAGTTGGATTCGCGATCAAACGGGACTTCGACTCGGTGATTCACTTATCCACACAAATGCGTTTTCACGCATCGGGATCAAGGCCCATTTCGGAAATCACTTCACCACGTTCATCCCATGCATCCTTCACGATGACATCGAGGAAAAGGTGAACGCGCACACCAAAAATATTTTCAAGTTCTTCGCGCGCAAGCTGGCCTACAAGCTTAAGCATCGAGCCGCTTTTGCCGATGACCATGCCTTTGTGTCGCGCCTCGTTCGTGATGATTGTTTGCGCGATGCGAAGGCTGCCGTCTTTCTCTTCCTCGAAGGATTCCGTTTTGACGTGGACGCCGTAGGGCAGTTCCTCGTGGAGGCGATGAAAAAGTTTTTCGCGCGTGATTTCGGCTGACAAAATCGCATCCGGCGTATCGGTCGGCAAATCGGGGTCGTAGTGGTGCGGGCCTTCGGGCAATTCGCTCAAAATCCATTTTTTGAGGTCGGCGACGCCGTCGTTTTTGGTGGAGGATACCATGAAAATGCCTGCGTAGGGCGTATGCGCGTTCAGTTCGGCCACCAGCGGCAGGAGTTTTTTACGGTCGATGAGGTCAATTTTATTAAGGACCAGAATGACCTTCCGTTCCTTCAGGCCCGGTACGCGGGATACGATTTTCTTGACGGTGTCAGCGCAGTCCTTGCGGGCGGCGTCGGCCACGATGGCAACAATATCGGCTTCATCGCGGGCGTCGTGGGCGGCGGCAACCATAGCGCGGTCGAGCCTGCGGCGCGGGCGGAAAAGGCCCGGTGTGTCGATGAAGACTGCCTGTGTATCGCCTTCCGTTATGATGCCCAGAACGCGCGTGCGTGTTGTTTGGACCTTGGGGCTGACAATAGAAACCTTGTCACCGACAAGGGCGTTGATAAGGCAGGATTTGCCAGCGTTCGGGGCGCCAATTAGGGCAATGAAACCGCAACGTTTCATGCGATGCCCAAGGCTTCGATAAGGGTTTGCGCTGCGGCCTTTTCGGCAGCACGTTTGGAAGGGCCGGACGCCGATGCCGTTTTGCCGTTGGCTATTTTGACCGTGACCCTGAAATCGGGGGCGTGGTCGGGGCCGTCACGCGATGTCAGCGTATATTCGGGCAGGCCAAGGCCGTGGGCTTGCGTGTATTCCTGCAAAAGCGTTTTCGGGTCACGCGGCGGGGCCGTCATGGCGCGCAGATCTTCCTCAAGCAAAGGGCCGAGGATTTTGCGCGCGGCTTCCAGCCCGCCATCCAGATAGACGGCGCCGATAACGGCTTCCATGATATCGGAGAGGATGTTGGCGTTATTGCGACCGCCTGCAAGTTCCTCGGCATCGGATATCACGATGGTTTTGCCGAGGTCGATGGATCTTGCCGCTTTTGTCATAGTTTCGCCGCGCACCAGGGCGGTGTGGCGTTTGGACAAATCGCCTTCAGGCTCGGACGGGTATAGGGCGTACAGGCCTTCGGCTACCAGCAGGCCCAATACGCGATCACCCAGAAATTCGAGGCGCTGGTAATCGGTTTCACCGCCGGCGCTTGCGTGTGTCAGCGCGGATTCAAGCAACGCTTCGTCCTTGAAAGTGTAGCCGATACGCTTTTGCAGGGCGGCGAAGGTTGTCACTTAACCTCCATCAGCAGGCGGGTGTAGCGCACTGTCATGGGCCAGCGCCAGAATTCCCAGATACGCGCGTTTCCGTTGGTTGAGAAGAAAAGGCGTTCGGCACGGCCAACAAAATTCTGGAAGGGTACGAAGCCCACGAGGTCCTGCACGCGGCTATCCTGCGAGTTATCGCGGTTATCGCCCATCATGAAGTAGTGGCCTTCAGGCACCACGAATTCCCTTGTGTTGTCGAGAGGGCCGTTATCGCCTTCCTCGTAGATGATGTGTTTAACGCCGTTGGGCAGGGTTTCCTCGTAGACGTACATCTGGACATCGTTGCCGCTGGTTTCGGTGTCGACAATCACGCCCATGGGTTCACGCGGGAGCACCTTGCCGTTGATATGCAGGCGCCCGCGGGTCATCTGGATGCGGTCACCGGGGAGGCCGATGACGCGTTTGATGTAATCCGTGCTTGTGTTGGATGGGAGTTTGAAAACGGCGACATCGCCCTGTTGCGGTTCGGAGGCCATGACGCGGCCGGGGATAAGCGGCAGGCCGAAGGGCAGGGAATAGCGGGAGTAGCCGTACGAGTATTTTGAAACGAACAGGTAATCGCCGACCAGCAGGTTCGGTTTCATGGAGCCGGAGGGGATGTTAAACGGCTCGAAGAGGAAGGTGCGGATAACCAATGCGACCGCGATGGCCCAAAAGGCCGTTTTTATAAGTTCCATCCACTCGTTTTCGGCGGACTTCTTAAAGGCAGGTTGTTCCTGCGCTGCTGTTTCTTCGGTCATGTTGTTCCTTATTCGTCCGTCGATTCTATGATGACGAGGGCTTTTGCGTAAGGGTATTCATCGCCCAACGTCACATGAATACGCAGTTTTTTGCCCGTGGGCGTTAGCGACTGCAGCCTTTTTTGCGCGCCGCCCGTCAATTCCAGCGTGGGGGCGCCTGACTGGGTATTGATGACGCCGATGGATTTGAGTGTCACGCCCCTATTGAAACCGGTACCGAGGGCTTTTGCGCATGCTTCCTTTGCGGCAAAACGTTTGGCCAGTGTTGAAGCGGGTTCGTTTGCCCCTTTACGGCGCGCCGCCTTTGCCTGTTCCTCGGCTGTAAAACACCTCTGGA
>JAGWXJ010000083.1 GCA_018969935.1 Alphaproteobacteria bacterium
TACCATGTACGGCGAGATGGCCCGCCTCCTTGAACGCGCAGGCCCCGGCGAAGACGGGCAGGGAAGTATCAGCGGTATTTTCACCGTGCTGGTTGAAGGTGACGATATGAACGAGCCTGTGGCTGACGCCGTGCGCGGGATTGTTGATGGGCATATTGTGATGGACCGCGCGATTGCCGATCGCGGGCGTTACCCTGCCATCGATATCCTTAAATCCGTTTCGCGTTCCATGCCTGCATGCCAGACCAAGGAACAGTGGGACGCTGTTAAACGCGCCAAGCAAATGATTACCACCTACGAAGATATGGCGGAGCTGATACGCCTTGGCGCTTACCGCAAAGGCGCGGACCCAAAGGTAGACGAGGCTGTAAAATATTATCCCGCCATCGAGGAGTTTCTGGCGCAGATGAAATCGGATCGCAGTTCGCTAGATGAAGGTTTCAAGCGCCTGCGCAAAATACTGGACATGGGGTGATAGCGCATGGCCGACTTGCAGCCGCTTATCCGGTACCAGAAGTTCCAGCTTGAGGAAAAGCAGCGGTTTATCGCCCGCCTGTATGCCGAGGCCGAGAAAGTTTACAACCACAAGGAACGTTTGCTGAATGATGTTATCAACGAACGGAAGTTTGTCGATACATCGACCGACCCCCGCGTTATCACAGGATTCCTGACCTATCAGAACAAGATGAAAAAGCGCATCGAGCTTGCGAATGTCGAGATTGGCCGTATTGAAGCGCGCCTTGATGTTGCCCGTGACGATTTGCGCGAGCATTTTACCGAACTTAAAAAATTTGAAATTGTGCAGCGCCGCCGCCTAGAACGCCACCGCCGCGAGCTTGAAAAACGCGAGATGGCGTTGTTCGATGCTGTCGCTATCGAGGGCTTCTACCGCCGCCTTGAGGAAGAAGCGCGCGAGCGCCATACGCTTTTCAACGAAGGCGCACATGCGCATTAGGCGTGCTATTTTATGCAGCCTCGTCATGCTGCTAGCCGCTTGCGGTGAGGAGCCTGTGAAGGATACGGCTATCGATAAAGCCGTGGTGCTTGAGCTGTTTACAAGCAAGCGCTGCGAGGATTGCGTGGAGGCAGACGCATTTTTGAAAAAGCTTGCCGATAACCCGAGCGTGATTGCACTGGCCTGCCATGTCAGTACCCATGACAACGCATCGGGCCGCGATGAATTCGCGCTTGATGAATGCGGTACAAGGCAAAAAACATACGAGCAATACCACAACAGGGGTACGTTTACGCCTCAGGTTATCGTCAATGGCGGCGAGGCGCTGATAGGCACACGGCAAAAAGCCATTATGGATGCCGTATCCAAAGTGCACGGCGTTAAAAAAATGTACCTGAGTATGATGGGCTTGCGGGTTAGCGTATCGCTGCTCAACAGCTTTGGGGCGGGTGATTATTTTTTGACGTTGTACGGGGTCAAGCGCGGAGGCGAGAATACGCCCAATCTGGTGACGCAGCTTGTGCCGTTGGGCCCCTGGAAGGGTGACGGGCGCGGCATTACAACAGACCTTACAACTGATGCCGATGGCGCTGTACTGGTTGTGCAGGAAACGGCATCAGGCCGCATTGTGGGTGCGGGGCAGTACTTTAAAAACTGACCCAGCCTTTTTTGTTGGGATCTGCGCTGAAATTCAGCTGCCCTGCGAAGCCAATACCCTCAAGGGCGGTTGCGTAACGCGTGCGCATGCTTTCCCGTGCGGCAGGGCTGAAATTGCGTTCCGAGCGCAGAGTTATATCCAGTTTTTTATCCAGCGAAAATCCGTCTATCTGCATCGGGCCCATGCGCGTCAGGCTTATATCCAGCACAAAGCGCGTGCCTGATTTCTTTCTGGAGGGGTTTGCCTCATCATCCCTTTCAAAGCCTTTTGAATGCAGCATGATGCGGTGGACTTCCTGCCCGTAGAGGAAGGGCAGTGTGTGAGTGCGCCATTCACCTTTAGGTGTATCCGCAGCTTCGCGTTGAGCCGCAAAATCGGCAGCGAGTTTCATGAGGGGGTTGCCGCGTTTTGCGCCTTTCAGGGCATCGACGGTTTTTTCACCAACCCACTGTGTTATATCTGCGCTACGAAGCGCGCTTGCAAGGATAAGCACAGGGGCTGTAAACGCCGACGGGCCTGCCTTTGGCAGCACTGCCTGCATTTGGGTGTGTGCCACTTTTGTTTCAGGGTCGGCGCCTAGAACGCGCAGGGTTTCCTCGATGGAATCCCACGCTTGCGGCATCTGGGTTTGCGTTGACGGGGCTGCCGCCGTAATGGCTTGCCCTTGCGGCAGGACATCAAGGCGCAGGATGGTTTGCGGTGTAATGCCTTTGGCTGGGAATTGCAGAACCATTTGCTGTACGGACGGTTTGAGCGTGCCGTCAGGCATGGTTGTGAAGGTTGGCAAATCAAGTACGGGAAGGCCCTGCTGCGTTTGCCCTGAAACCGTTGCGAACATGACGGGTGTTGCGGGTGTGCCATGCAGCAGGGTCGCCGTTTGCGGGTTTTGCAGGGTTGCGGCTGGCAGTGTAGGTAGCTGTGCCGCGATACGTATATCGGCCACAGCCAGAAGCGGTAAGGCTTTGGGCGTTGTGCTGATGTTCAGGGTTGTTTGCGGCGTTGCTGTTTGTGGCGCAGGCAGTGTTGCGGCCTTCAAGGCTTCCGCAATGGGCGGTGTTGGCAATGTTACGGTTTGCGGCTGGCCTGCAAGCGAAGGTGTTTGCGTTGCAAGTGGCGCTAGCGGCAACAGGATACGTGCAACGCCTTCCTGCTGTAATGCGGGTGTTTGGGGTGTTTGTGCCGTTGGTAGCAGGGTAACCGTTTTGCCAAGCTGTGTTTGCACTACGCTTTGCAGCGGTGTTTGCTGCAACGTTGCCGTTTGCGGGTGTGCGGGCAGCGTTAAGGTGGAAGCCTGTTGCGATGTGGAGACTATGGCAGGCGTGTTTTGCGGTAGCGGGGTTGCAGCAGCAAGTGGTTGCTGCGTACTGGGCAGTACAGGCTGGTTGGGCAGCAAGGGTATGAGGCGCGCAAGCTGCCCCAAGGCCAGTGGCCGCTGGGTTAGTGCCGTTTGTACCGTTTGCTGCGTTTGTGGCCCTTGCGTATCAGGCGCCTTCAAGGCGTTTTGAAGCGTTGTCTTTAAAAACTCCATCAGGCCTTTCGGGCTGATATTGGGGGTATTGGCCAGCGGTGTTTGCGGCTGGTGTTGTGCCGGAACCTCCGGCAGGTCACCAATGATGACCTGCGGCGCTGGGATTTCCGGCATATCAGGTAGCGGTAATTGCGTCGGTATTTGAGGTGCGTTTGTTTGCGGCAGTGTGACCGCGACCGTGCGGGGCGGGGCGCCTGCGGGTATTTGCACTTCAACCGTTTGGCCGCGTGCGGGCGGTTGTTGGCCTTCAGGCAGTTTTACATCGATGGCGCCGCGCGGGGTTGCAATGCGGATTGTGCCATCAGTGTTCTGGGCAATCACTTCGCCCTTCAAGGTTACTGCGCGGTCGGTTGTGGCCAGTGTGTCGGGCAGTTTTACAACTTCGGCGGAAACAACTTCACCATCCAATGGCGCAGCCGTTTGCGGCGCGGGCGTGGACACGGGCGGTGCGGGTGGCTGGATGGTTGTCATACAGGCCCCATCCTAGCACATTTTCGGGCTTTAGGCTGCGGCGACTGCTGCGCGCTTCAAAGCTTCATCCACGTGGCGGGCGATTTTTTCGATATCGCCTGCGGCTTCGCAGTTGGGCGAGCGGATGAGAAGCGGGGTCTGGTGGCGGATGCAGTCCTTTACCTTCGGGTCGTGGCGGATCATGCCGGCCATGGGCGGGGAGAGGCGAAGGAAGTTTTCACAGGCCTTGAGGAGGGTTTTGTAAGTCTTTTCGCCTTCCAGAACGTTTTGGGCCTGATTGATAACGATGCTGATGTTTTTGGACATGCCTGCAGCCGAACCCAGCTTGATGAAGGCGTAGGCATCCGTGAGGGATGTTGGTTCATCCGTGGCAACCAGCATGGTGCGGGTGGCGGATGCGGCCATCATGCGGACCGTGCGGTCTACGCCAGCGCCGAGGTCGATGACGACGCTGTCGTATTCGTGGCTCAGGTCCATCAGCTGGTCGCGCAGCATGATAAGGCGCTGGGTGGGAAGGGCCGAGAGCGAGGCTTGGCCCGAGCGGCCTGCGATAATATCAAAGCCGCCTTCATCGTAACGCTGGACGACCTGACCAAGCGAGAGGCGACCGCGAATGACGTCATTGAGGTCACGTTTGGGCATGAGGCCGAGTTGTACATCCACGTTTGCGAGGCCCAAGTCACCATCGAACAGGAGGACGCGCTTGCCTTGTTTGGAGAGGGCGTGTGCGAGTGAGATGGAGAACCATGTCTTGCCAACCCCGCCTTTGCCGGAAGCCACCGCCACGACGTTGTGGCCGCGGATTATGCCGCCCGTCTGGGTGTTATTGTTGTCTGCGTTCTGCACTATGATTGCTTCATTCATCGTCGTCATCCTGTCCGGCGTGTGGATTTGGTGGGGGCTGTGGGAGCAGCCCCGCGGGTATTGGCGGTAGTTACCGTTTTGCTGCGCGTTGCTTGCGGCAGCAGAAGCTGGGAAATTTTTTGGGCCGATAGCGGCACGATACCATCTGCCACCATGGGTGTGTTTGACCCATCGGAGAAGGCGATGCCTGAACGGCCGGCTGCGGCAAGCAGGCCGCCCATGCGGCGCGCGATATCGAGGCGGGTGGGCATCAGGCGCTGGACGCCGAGTACGGCAAAACAACGCGCCATCTCGGCGGATTCTTCGGCGTCACCGCCTGCGGCCATGACGAGTACCGGCTCGATGGTGCCTGAATCAAGCTGGCCCGCGAGGCCACGCATGTCATCGACATCGAAGGGGTTGCAGCCGCCCGTATCGATAAGGATAAGGCCGTTACCGCGCGAGGCTTCGATGCGGACGCGCAATTCCTTGGCGTTGCGGGCCTTTTGAAGCGGGATGTTGAGGAGCTTTGTAAATGCTTCAAGCTGTTCGACGCCGCCTGCGCGCACCGTGTCGGTTGAAATGACGGCGACTTTCTGGCCCGACATGACACCGCGTGCGGCCAATTTGGCCGTTGCCAGCGTTTTGCCTGCACCCGGCGCGCCGATAAGCATAAGCGCCTTATGTGATTTGGCTGGCAAGGGTGCAAACGTGAAGCTGTGTTCAATGGAAGTTGTGAGGGCGGAAGGCGCATCCACCATTCCGGTCATCACGGCCGTTGAAAGTATGTTGTCGCTGATATCGGAGGGGATGCCATGGCGGAGCATGGTTTCGGTGAGGATTTCGTGGACTGCGTCCTCGGCGTCTTCCTCGGCATCGTATTGGAGATAGTTTTGCGGGACACCAGCAGCAGGTTTGCGCGCAGCGCGTTGTGCGGACGGGCTGATTTCGAACGCAGGGCCATCGTCGGAGCGGTCGATAGCGGCCGTCACGCGGACGGCCTTGCCGCCGTTTTCTTCACGCGTGGCGACGATGATGGCATCTTCGCCCAGTTCGTGACGGATCATCTGCATCGCCTCGGTCATGGTCTTTGCATAAAAAGATTTTAGCCGCATGTTCAGGCAGCCTTTGAACGAATCATACAGAAATTATCTAGTCTGATTCGTTAAAAGTCCAGCGAGGCCGAGGCTTTACGGCGATACTTATGGGCAGTGTTGCAGTTCAGACACTGATTAACAAAACGTTAACTGGGTGTGAAGCGGGGGCTGTTGTCGTGGCCACGGTCGAGCGTTGTGAAGAAATCGCGCACGCTATCCAGTGTTTTGGCATTCACCATGGGGGCGAGGTGTTTCAGTACTTCATCCGATTTGAGGCCGGCGTGCAGGGTTTCGACTTCCAGCGTACCGCGGGGCTCGCGCGCGAAGAAATGGGTACGCGGGTCTGACAAATCGGCCTCATCGAGCAAGGGCCTTTGGTGCCAGAGCAACATATTCCAGCGGTTTGCGCCGTAGGATGTTTCGGTGATGGTGAGGGTGGTGTTATTGCCAAGTTCAATATCGGCGTAGTATTCGCGCGGGGCGGCCAGCGTTTTGGCAATATTCCTGACCAGTGCGATAAAGTGGCCTTTGAGGCCAGTTTCTTTGCCTGAAGCGTGTGTATCCATGCTTACCATTATACGCCCTTGGCTTTTATTTTACAAAAATAGGGGGTTAGAAGCTTGGTTTATAAACCCTTTTCCAGCCTTTTGCGGCGTATTGGGGTTTGGCTTCCATGTCGGCGTGGTGGAGGGCGTGGGCGATGAGTGTCTGGCAATTGTAGCGGCCTTGCCCCCAGCCGAAGCGGTTGAAGGGGAGGTTCATGTCAGAAATTTCGTGGGCGCCTTCAAGTAATTTGAGCCATTTGCGCTGGATGTCCCGTTTGGTGCCTCGGGCGATCGTTTGTTCTGAATCGTGGACGCCGTAAACCGACGCATGATTATAAAAACGGATGCGCAAGGTTGGGTAGTATTTGCCAAGACCTACGTTATCCAAGGCCCATTTCATCGGGGCATCAACGCCCACAGGCGTTATCAAGGTGGCCGTGCGTTTGAATACCTGATTGAGGAAGCCTGGTTTAAACCCATCGTGTTGCGTGTTGTCGTATGGGGCGCCATCAAATTCGCTTACAACGCGGCCCTTGTTATCTTTTAAAACCAGAATGGGATGCGAGATTGGTTTGCCAAATACCAGTGTGTCGAATGTGCTGCCGCCCCTGACCCAGCGTTCGGCAAAAACGATGGACCATTCCTTGTCATTTGAGGGGGGTGTGGTGGGCGCCGCCATGTGTGCCAATCTATCGTATTTATTTACATAATGTCAATAATTTGCGGTTTTATGGATATTTAGCTAAGTATCCGCCAGACAAACGAGGTGGATAATGACCGAACTTAGCCAAAGCTTCACAACACATATTTACGGCCATGATGTTGCCGAGCCTGCGGTGCAAATGCGTGCCGCTTTTGAACAGGAGGCTGCGACCATCAATGCCGGTTTCAAAAAGCCTGTCCTTGAACTGAAGTTCCTTCATAGCAGCGAAGTGATGCAGCTTAAAGGCCAGTATTTTTCGATTCAGCAGCCATGGCGCGAATTCAAGATTTCGTATTGGTGGAGTTACATCAAATCGCTAGCGCATCATGCCCAAAACCCCGCCGTTGTAGGGGCGGTTGAAATTGCCATTGCCCCTGCAGTGGCAGGCGAGGCCCCGCAGCCTGTGGCGCTGGCCGTTATCAAGGAAGACAATATTTTATCCAACCCCCATCCATCGCAACGCCGTTATGCGATGATGCTAATGGCTGACGGACAGGCGCTTGCGCCGCATGGTTTCAAGCACTACCGCGTTACAACCAATGCTGACGGTAGTTTGGCTTTTAGCGCCTATCATGATGACAGATCGCTTGGGCAAGTGCTGTTCGAGTGCATACAGGGCAACGTGACGGCTGATGTGTTTGCAGGCAAGCGCAGCACCTATCCGCGCATGGAGCCTGTTAACGTGGCGCCTATGCGCAAAGCATCGCGCCTGGGCTGGTTGCAGCGCCTGCGTGCCTAAACCTGACCGACGGTTTTGATGCGCACTTTCGGGTGAATTTCGTTTTGTGACATCACGACCGTTGCGCTGCGGAAACGTTCAACGACGGAACGCACATAAGGGCGGATGCCTGGTGATGTAAGCAGCACGGGCGCTTCGCCACGGCTTTGGAAATCCTCATAGATGTCGCGCACACGGGCGATAAACTGCTGTAGCTGTGAAGGCGGCATCACCAGCTGGCGTTCCTCGCCGTCGCCCATCAGGCTCTCGGCGAAGGCCTGTTCCCATTCCGGCGAGAGGGTTACAAGTGGAAGCACGCCATGCATATTGACGTTGGCGGTACAGATCTGGCGCGCCAAGCGGCTGCGCACATGTTCGGTAATCAGGGCGACGCTTTTTGTATACAAGGCGGCTTCTGAAATCCCTTCCAGAATGGTGGGCATATCGCGGATGGAAATACGCTCGGACAAAAGATTTTGCAGTACGCGCTGGAGCCCGGAGAGCGAGATTTGCGATGGAATGACATCGGACACCAGTTTTTGGAACGGCTTGGCCATTTCGTCCAGCAGCTTTTGCGTTTCGGTGTAGGACAACAAATCCGCCATGTTGTCTTTCACGATTTCGGTCAGGTGGGTTGTGACCACGGTAGATGCATCAACAACCGTGTAGCCCCTGAAGTGCGCTTCCTCGCGGTATTGTTCATCGATCCACATGGC
>JAGWXJ010000084.1 GCA_018969935.1 Alphaproteobacteria bacterium
GGGGAAGACCCTGATGAATTCCCGTCGGCGGTCATCACCAATGGCTCGCTTGATAACCTTTTGAAGCTTATGCAGTTTGGCAGGCGTGTTGTACTCAAGCACCGTGATGTGCTGGCCGATGAGGTGATACTGCGCATGAATACGCTGGTTGCGCGTGGCGACAAAACGCCTGCGGACGCAGGGCAGGTTATTGCACGGGTCAACAAATTCAGGGATGCCGAGGCCGCGAGCGAGCTTTGTGAAGGCCTTATGCTCACGCGCGAACAGGCAATCGCGCTTCTGGTATCGCGTGGGGCCTACGAGCCACCTGCCGACGCATCTGGCCCCGCGCAGCAAGGGCGCTGGCGCATACCGCTGTTGCCTGACCTCAAGCGGTTTGCCACTTCCATGCCATTCTTGTGAGTTTGGGGTTTAATCGTCGTCTTCTTCTACCGGGAAGCCGAAATCATCCAGCGTAACAGACCCATCGACATAATAATTCCAGCGGTCCTGCAATTCCGCCAGCATCTGGTCAATCTGCTTCAACCTTGCAGTTGCACGCTGCTGCATCATGGTGGCAACCATGCCTGTGATAGCGGCCTCGATGGCGTAGCCCGTGGCTGCAATGCAGTACATGATGATGATTGTTTTCGGTTCCATCATGATGCTGATTGCGTGGTCGATGGAATTGGGCGCGGGGCTGAGCCACAATTCCAGCAGGAAGGGCATCACGCCCGCGAAATTCATGACGCCGACGCTGATGGTGCGGCTTTTTTGGCGCGTGCGGTCAATGACGTTGCACGCAATGGTGGGCATCATGCCGAAGAAGAAAATCATGCTTGTCGGCGCGAAAAGCATCGCGCTGACCAAGGCTACGACAAGTATAAGCTGCTTTTTCATAGGATTCTGGCCCCGTTGAGATAGAGGATAATGATACCTACAAGCATCAAGGTTGCGATGACGCCTGATACGATAACCGATGTTTCGCGGCCTTCGCGCTTGCCGTAGTGCCTGATATCGGCGGCGCGGGTGCTGAGGTCATTACGTTCCATCACCAGCGTGCGGTAGTCACGCATGGCCCTGCGGAAGTTCATGAGGTCGGTACGCAGCAAGTCGGCGTTATCAAGGATACTAAGCAAGCGCGGCAAATCACCTTTATCGCGGGCTTCTGCCACTTTTTTACGAAGGTCGCGGCGCACATCACGGTCATGGAAACGGTCAAAGACGGGCTCGATGAAGTCGGCCATCCAATCGGAGAGGTTGCGCAGGTTCGTAATTTTTGCGTAGCGCTGGATAGCGGCCAAGCATTGCAATGTACCAAGAGAGTAGCGGTATGGCTCTTTGGAAGCGAGGTCGTACAGGTACGGTTCAGCCACCTTGCGGTCCTTGGCGCAGAGGAAGGCGATCGTATGCCTATCCATGATGCGCGAAGGGCGCCCTGCCTTGTCGGCTGCGATATCCTCGAGGGCGTATAAGAATTCCTCCGGTGTGCGGCAATAGTAGCGATTGACCACCGGCGACATGCAATGCACGTCGGCATTTAGGTAGTACATAACGCGCTCTAGCCCAAAGCCGGGGCCGTTCTGGCGCATGAAGCCGCGGCATGTATCAAAGCGGGATACCAGCGGTGCCACATCGTAGTTCAGTTCAGTGAGGACCGTGAGCCAGAAGGACAGAAGCGAGCCCGTAAATATCTCGGTAAAGATGCCGAGGTCCTTGTTGGAAGCAAAGGCTTCGGCCAGTGCCGTTGCCAGCCCCTCGCCCGTCACGGAGATATGCTTGTAGCGAATAGGCCCTTCAGGGTCGAGGCAGAGGCCCACGCGGGATACAAGGCGGTCAAAGTAGGCGGGGCCGCGGCCTTGGTCTTCGGCTGATTTGAGGGCGAGGTCAAACCTGAGGAGCATGTCCTCATCGTCCAGCGAGCGTTTGATCCACTGCTGGATTTCACCGCTTTCGATGAGCTGGACCGCATCGGTCGGGCGCATGAACATGTCGCGCGCGAGTGATGTGGGGAACGAATACGTTTTGCCGATAAAGCTAAGCGGGCGGGCGGCGCGGAGTTTTTTGGTAGCCTGCTTGGGTGTTACTCTACGGCCTTCATTCCATGAGAATACGTCGTCCAGAGTCCAGCGCTGGCGGCGGTCATCCTGCAGGAGGCCGCGCATAAGCTCCACCAGCGTGCCGGGGAAGTGGTCATCGGCGCTGACGATGGTCGCGAAGGAACCGTATTGCAGCTTGTTTTGCAGGATATCGGCATCGCTTTTCGCGCGCATGGGGTCGCGTGTGCGGAGCATCATGGCGATACACACGCCGAATGAATACAGATCATCGAGGTTGGTGCCTACGCCGCGGCCTGTGGGCTGCGCGAGGCCCCTGTCCACCGATTCATAGATGATCGGCTGCGCCATGGATGGCGGAAGCGACAAACATTCGCCCAGCACAACGTGGTCGTAGTTTTCCTTACCGCCGTCAAACAGGTTGGTCATGCGGATGGAGCCGTGGACGATATCGTTGTCGCGCAGGTCCTTGAGCACGCCCATCATGGGCACGATGACTTTTTCAACGACCTTCTCAGGCTTCATGCCGAGCGCCAGCCCGACATCCGTTTCAGCCAGCGGTTTGCCAAGCGCGTTTTCGTAGATGAAAACAAAGCGGTTGGTGTGCTGTTCCTGTATTTTGCCCATGCCCGAGCCGATAAGCCGCAGCATGGCGGGGTTGGCGATACCCGCAAAAGAAGGCCCCATACGGTTGCGCGGGGTGAACTGCGGTTCGCAGACGTAGGCGATGAAGTCGCGCCCGTCACTGGCGAGCGAACGCGCCGAATAAGCGCCGACAAACTGGTTGCCGTATTTTGGCAGGCGTTTGGATAGATCAATCTCGATGCTGTCGCCGAACATCATGCGACCACGCAGCGGCGATATCTTGAAGGCCGATACGTTGGTATCGCCCGCGCCTTCAATCATCTCGGGCATTTGCTGGTTTTGGTCTTTTGAGGTCATAGGCACAATTCGTGATTATATGCCGTTGATTGTATGGTAATTCGCTGTTTTTCCAAAGCCTTAAGAAGCAGTGTTCAATTGCGTTTATTGACATATTTTGCCGTGTGCTTAATGTTACGACAAACAGACACAGGGAATGACCATGCGCGCAGCCGATGCCTTCGATGCTTCGAACCCCAAACCATTGCCGGAATGGAATTTGGAACATTACTACAAGGGCGTTGATGACCCCGCGATTGAAGCGGACTTCGAGAACGCCCGCGCACTGGTTGCCGCGTTTGCAGACAACTACAAAGGCAAGCTTGCCGCCATCGATGGCCCTGCCCTTGCCGAAGCGCTAACGGCCTATGACAGGATTACGGACATCCTTGAAGGTATCGAGGTTTTTGCATCCCTTCTCAAATCGAAGGACGGGGCAACGCATGGCGCGTTTTTTACTGCCGTTACCGAGAAAAAGACCGAGATTGAAAAAGCCACCACGTTTTTCCAGCTTGAGCTGGCGGCTATCCCCGATACGCATTTCCAGACGCTGATGGCATACGAGCCCCTGAAGCGCCATGCCGAGTGGCTGCGGACACTCAGGGCGGGCAGGCCCTACATGCTCTCGGAGAGCGAAGAAATCATCATGAGCCAGATGGACCTTTCGGGGCGCGATTCATGGAAGCGGCTGTTTGCTGAAACGGTACTGGCCATCCCCTATGAACTGGACGGCGTACAGGTGACACAGGCGCACATCCTGAAGGTAATGCTGAATGATACCGACAGGGAGAAACGCGCGGCTGCCTACAGGGCCTTTGGAAAAGGGCTTCAAAGCGCGTCACGCATTTTCACCCTTATTACAAACACGATGGCGCTTGATAAAAAATCGCGCGACGAGATACGCAAATATCCTACCGCCATATCCTCGCGCAACGAGGCCAACAACATCGAGGACGGCGTTGTCGATGCGCTTGCGCAGGCGGTTACCAGCAGTTATGCGCAAACATCCCACCGTTTTTACGAGATCAAGCGCCGCCTTCTGGGCCTTGATGTGATGATGCCTTACGACAGGCTGTGCAGCATCGGCAGCGCCAACGAGGTCACGACTTTCGAGGAAGCACGTACAAAAATACTGGATGGCCTGAATGCCTTTTCGCCCGAGATGGCGCAGATTGCCGAAAAGTTTTTCGCGAACGGCTGGATTGACGCCATGCCCGGCAAAAACAAGCGCGGCGGCGCCTTTGCGCAGCCCGGTGTTGTATCGCGCCACCCTGCCGTCATGATGACATGGAGCGATGACCGCGATGACATGTTTACGCTGGCACATGAGCTTGGCCACGGGATCCACCAGTATCTTGCAGCCAAGGCGCTGGCCAACAACCACTTGGCATCGACACCGCTGACGCTGGCTGAAACCGCCAGTGTGTTTGGCGAACGCCTGTTGTTCGAACGCGAATTCGAGGCCGAAACCAACCCCGAACGGCGTGTGCTTTTGCTGGCCGGCAAGCTGGATGACATGATGGCGACGGTTGTGCGCCAGATTGCGTTTTTCGAGTTTGAAAAGGGCGTGCACGCGCACCGCCGTACCAAGGGCGAACTGACCTATGAGGCTATTGGCGATATCTGGATGCAGACCCAGAAAGCATCGCTCGGGCCCGCCTTTACGCTGGACGAAAGCTACCGGAACCAGTGGTCGTACATTCCGCACTTCATCAATTCGCCCTTCTATGTTTACGCCTATGCGTTTGGCGATTGCCTTGTGAACGCCCTTTACGAAACCTACGAAAACACGCCCGCAGCCGATAAAGCTGCATTTGTAGACAAATATCTGGACCTGCTGCGCGCGGGCGGTTCCAAACACCATTCTGAGGCGTTGGCCCCGTTTGGCATTGACCTTTCGGACCCCGCATTCTGGCAGCGCGGCATCCATTCGATATCCAAGATGATCGACAGGCTGGAGGCCGCGATCGAGCAGGCACAGGCGCTGAAGCCAACCGGCCCCGCAGCTGCAACACCCCGTGTTGCCTAGGGGCAATAGGCGATTCCCCTTTGCGCGCTAATGTGCGATAATCGGGGCATGAGCAACGAGTATTCAGAACGCAAAGTATCCGAGGCGCTTCGCCTTTCAGGCAACAATACCGCCAAGGCGCGCCGCCAGATTCAGGCGTGGTTTTACGAAGACCCAAAACTGTTGCTGGAGCTGACGCGTCCGCACTGGAACGGCATTGTGGCTTACGCCGTTGACCGCGCCGTTGGCCGTGCCATGCGCGGTGAAGATACGCCGCAACCGCGCGAAGATAAAAAAGCCAAAAAGGCGCCTGCCAAGGAAAGCAATATCGGCAAGGAGATGCTGCGCAGCTTTGTGTCGGAACATGCCGCGCAATTCGGGCATGAAATCAGCCGTGCCGAGGCCCCTGCCAGCCGCAAGGCTGCAAGCCAGACGCATGTTGACGCCATTCACCTGATGGCCGCCAAATCAAAACAGAAACCCAAGAAGCGCTAATCAGGCCACGCGATGTGAAAGCGACGGGCGCTGCACGCCCAACCGCTTGACGGGCATTTCAATGCGGCCGGCACGGATGATATCGGCAGGAAAGCCCACAGTTGCCTCGGGGCAGTATTCGTAGGCTACCTTTAGTGATGCGACCAGTGGCCTTACACGTGCCGCCATATTGGAGAACATGGGGCTTATGCGCGGGTAGCCGTCTTTCAACATGCGGGGGACCGCTGCTTCGGCACCCAGTTCGGCGAAAGCCTCCTTACGGGCTACTGGAAGCATCGCATGGTGGCCACCGTCGCAAGCGGGGCGGTAATAGGATGTTGTCATCAATTCGACTTCGTTGAGGTCTTCACCATTCAGAAACGCGAGGTCGGCATCGTAGGCGCGGGTTGTCGCCTTGTCGTTGTCGGAGAAATTGCCGAGGAGTTCATCAAACCCGTGGAATATTTCATGGGCCAGCGTTTCTTCGAGTTCATGGTCTGTTGCGTGCGTTTCATCCCATACAACGTCCGTACCGATATGGCTGCGGTTGTACATGGGAATATCGATTTGGAGGCGTGTCCTGATCTGGACGCCCATGGCATTTTCCTCGAAGCTCATGCCATCGGAGCTGTTGAGGCTGTCGTTGATGTAAAACTGGTCTATGTGGCCCAAGCGTGCGGCCACATTTATCTGGTAACCCGTTTCAGCCAAAAACGCGGACATGAATTGCGGCAGGCCACTTACGCCCCTTTTTACACTTTGATGGAATTCACCGAGTGCGGCATCTTCCGCGCGGCTGTACCCTGCCTCGGGATTGATGAGGCGGATACGGGCATCCATGGAATCCTGCGGGGCAAAAAGGGCAAAGCGCAAGCGCGTATCCCAATAACGGCCCAGCGGCGTAATGCCGCTTTCGCGCAGCACGTCGTCACAGGCGTCGTGGATTGCCTTTGCAACCCTGAAGTAATCGGGGTTCGTGCTTTTCAGGGCTTTATAAAAATTGCCCATGCGCTCGAGGATTTTGGAACGCTTGCCGCCCCAGATTTTTTCGCGGCTTTGCCCTGAGAGGGTTTTCAGCTGCTTTGTCTGGCGTGCCTGTTCGGCAGCGACATCGGCATTCATGGCAATGCCCTTGCATACTTGCAGGCGCATGAATTCGGCGTCTTTCAAATCCGTATACTCGCCGTTTGGCAACGCATTGCCACGGCTGGAAAATTTGCGCATTGCGGCTGCGCGTACATCAATTTCGGCATCTACAATTTTGAGGGCGTTCAGGGCCTGTGAGTACGACAGCCTTTCGATGACCGAAGGCTCGAAGAATATGGCCATTGAATCGTAATCCCGGGCGTGTGCGCATGCGGCCTTGAACTGCTTGCGCAGTTTAGGGGTATCCATTTGGGCGGGCAGTTGCCTAGACATGGTGTTTTTTGTAACTTATTGTTATGTAAACATCAAGTTCTTTATCGGCCTTTTCAATTGCCGATTGGCCCTGCATCCTTGCGGAATGGATGAATTTCTTAACAAACATGGATGGGGGCAAGCCACACGGGCCGGCATGACGCCCGACTGGTCACCCCGTCAATACTGGCGATTGGCCAAAAACGGCGGGGAAACCGCCATTTTGCTCAAGGGCCCCGAACCTGAGCTAGCGGGCCACGGCCTTGCCGAATTTGTGGATATGGCCGGCGTGTTGCGCAAAGCCGGCCTTAGCGCCCCTACCGTTTATGCCCAAGACCTGCCCCATAAGCTGCTTTTGATCGAGGATTTTGGCGATACGCCCATCGATACCCCCGCCATCGAGGCCGAGGCTTACGCGGCGGCTGTCGATGTGCTGGCGAAGTACCGCACCATCAAGGCTGATGTGGTGACCTACAAGGACGGGTATATTTTCAAGAAGCTGGCGCTCTTTTCGGATGACCCGCGCTGGATGGACGCATGGGCCGAGGCGGAAGCCGCTTTGCCCCCTGCCCCGCAGGTTTTCAGCCACATGGATTATAAGGCGGGCAATCTGCACTGGTTGCCAAAGCGTGCGGGGATGGCGCGGATCGGGATACTGGATTTTCAGGCGGCACAAATTGCGCCGTTTACCTATGACATCGTGAACCTGCTGGAGGATGCGCGGCGCAACCTTGATGCGGACCTGAAAGCGCAATTGAAGGCGCGTTTTAAAGCAGCGTTACCACCCGAATGGCAGGCCATATTTGATGACTGGTATGTTTTCATGGCCGCGCAATTCCATGCACGGGTACTGGGTCAGATACGCGGCAATCCGCGCGTGGCCGCCGATGTTGCGCCGAGGCTTGAAGCTTATCTGGCTACCGAACTCAAGCACCCTGCCCTTGCGCCTGTTTCAGGGTTTTTTGGCTGATTCCAGTTTTTCGGTCAGTGTTTCAACGAGTTGGGTGAGCCTTACAATCTCCTGCTCGCGCAGGAGATCGATTTTCTGGTGCAGCTGTTCGATTTCCAGCTCGGCCTTTAGGTTCACTTCGTAATCCTGCTCGGCTTTCATGCGGTCAACTTCGGATTGGC
>JAGWXJ010000085.1 GCA_018969935.1 Alphaproteobacteria bacterium
ACACCCCCAATGGCAACCGCACCAACAAACGTCGCAACCCGCCAGATATGTTTGGGCATAAGCATTGAACTCAAAAGCATGAGCATGACGGACGGCACGACAAACGCGATATGCCGCACCGTAAAGTGGGAAGCTTCATACCCGATGCGCGTAGCTACGGCAGGCCCTGCCGACATTACAAGGCCTGTGCCAATCAATGCCAAAGTCAGCATGGCAACCAGCAGCGGGCGGTCCAGTGACCACCACCACCGGCTGAAAAAAGAACGATCCTCGATTGAAAGAAGCCTCATACCCCTGATTCCACCAGATTTGCGGGAATCTGGCTAGGCTTTAGAAGCCCGCAGCCTCTGCAAATTTGTGCCCGCGCTCCACGTAATCCTTGAAGAGCCCGAAGCTGGGCGCCGCAGGTGAAAGCAGCAAAACGCCGCCCTTTGGCGTCTTGGCCATGCCTTCGCGCACGACTTCATCAATTGTGTCCGCGGCGCTGGCATTCGCGTACCCCTTGGCCCTGAGGCCGTCCAGTATCCGCTGGCCGCTAGGCCCAAGGCCAATAACCGCATTGATATTGCGGGATACCACGTATTCAACCAGCGGCTGGTAATCGATGCCGCGGTCAAACCCGCCGGCAATCAGCGTCACGGGCTTGCCAGCATACACTTCCATGGCTGCAATGGCAGCCTGCGGTGTTGTGGCAATCGAGTCATCGACAAACAGGATACCGTCCTTCTCGCCCAGTTCCTGCTGGCGGTGCGGCAGCCCTTTAAAATCGGCCATGGCCGCAAGTGCCTTCGCGGTATCAAGCCCCAATGCCTTCACGATGGTCAGCACCATGCCAACGTTGGCAAGGTTATGCGGGCGGGCAAGGTATTCATTGGGTGCGGTCACGGCGTTTGCGCATACAAAAAACCCGTGCGGCAAGTCATTATAAACGCTTGCAACCTGGGGATGGACAATCTTGATATCCGCATGCTCGAGCAGGTTAAGTTTGTCGCGGTAATAGGTTTGAAGGTCGCCGTGCCAGTTTAGGTGCTCGGGGTACAAAGATGTCACCGCCGCGATATCCGCCACGCCCTGAAAATTGGCTGTCTGGTAGCTCGACATTTCCAAGACAAGATAATCAACATCCTCGGGCGCCTCGGTCACCGGCACACCAATATTGCCAAGCACTGCCACGCGGCAACCCATGGCCTTCAGTACATGACCGAGCAGCGCCGATGTCGTACTTTTACCCTTGGTGCCCGTAACGCAAATCGTTTTGGCTTTCGGGCGCGTGGGCCACCACAAATTCAAAAGCGACGTTACTTGCACACCCCATTTTTGCGCGCGCACGATCAGCGGATGATAAAGGCTAACCCCGGGCGATTTAACAAGCACATCGGCGGCCAGCACCACTTCTGTCCTATGGTCGTAATCGGTAATGACCGCAGGGTCATCGGACTCCGTTTCATCAACAAATGTGATGGTATGGGGCTTGTACTTGTCCTTCACAAAGGCACCTGCCGCGCGCCCTTCCTTGCCCGTTCCCCAGATAACGACATCAACGGATTTCAGAGCACCCAGATATTCCAGCGGTATGGCGTGCGGGCGTAAAAACTCAAACAACATCTTGAAATCACCCGATGTTCTCGCACCAAGCGCTTTGACAACGGCGGTGTCCTTCCAAGTCTCGCGTTTGGAAAGTTCATGCATCACCGCAGCGCTTTCACCTACCTCCCCCACACACTCGAAAGGCTTGATGGCCGATAAGCCGCACAACTCGGCAAAGCCTTCTGCCTGCGTGGCATCATCCAGCATGTTTTTACCGAAATACGGGCTCGGGTCCATGAACGGTGAAAGCGCCAGAAACACAAAGCGGCACTTGGGGCAGTTGCAACACCAGCGCGTCCCGCGCTGCGCCACATCCTGCTTGAACGCCGTATTACAGCTGCGGAATACCCCGTGGTATTTCTTATGCTCGGCAAAGCGGCGGGCTATCTCCACCTCGGTGCATGGCCGCAAAAACGAGAAGTAACGTATTTCAGGCACCCGCTTGGCCAAATCCTGCTCGAAGGCAAAGGACTTGCTGTACTGGTGGTTGATTTCAAGTTCGCCCATCATGGCATTGGGCGCGCTGGCCGAATGCTCGTTGGACATCACGACCGCATCAAACCCGTAAAGCACCGCACTGGCTATCGCGATGCAACTCAATATGGCCGTGATAGGCACATGCCCGTTGTAAACGCCTGTCTTGTTGAGCTCGATAAGTGCTGGCGATATAACGCGCGATACATAAATATGCGGCAAGCCCGATACCTGTATGCAATCGGCAATCGGCTGCGCAGGCCCAGCAGGCCCGCCCAGCGCAAAACACGTAACGTCAAAACCCGCCTTTTTAAGCGCCTCGACTGTGACAACCGAATCCTTGCCCCCGCCAACAGGCACCAAAGCACGCTTACTTGGCGCGGCTGCATCACGCGCGGCTGCGGGGCTCGCCACACTCTGTGCCTCGAAATGGATGCGCCCGCGCAAATCAAGCCCGTTGCGGTACGCGAATTCGCCAAGGCCGCTGGTATACACCTGCTCCATCCACCGCGCGGTATCAACATCAAG
Organism: Alphaproteobacteria bacterium; assembly: GCA_018969935.1. Lineage (GTDB taxonomy): Bacteria > Pseudomonadota > Alphaproteobacteria > Micavibrionales > UBA1664 > UBA6145. Next base: position 2,590 of record JAGWXJ010000085.1, read on the forward strand.
CGCGAAAGCCTTGCAAACCAGTTTCTCGGGCACATACGCCTTGTAGTAACTAACACCCGCCAATAAAAACAGAAGCCTGAAAACGCGGTCCAGCAGCGCACCGTCATGCGTGGCAAAAGGCGGCTTGAAGGTAAGGGTTTCTTCAAATTGCAGGCCGTTGTCGTAGCCATAAGCAAGGCGCAAAACACCTGTCGCCGCATCAAAACGGTAGCTATCGAAAATAAAGGTTTGTGGCTGCATTACCGCAGTTTTAGCGTTGAAAGCCCTACAAGCGCAAGAACGACCGCAATAATCCAGAATCGGATGACAATCGTGGGCTCCGACCAGCCAAGTTTTTCAAAGTGGTGGTGCAATGGCGCCATCAAAAACACCCGTTTTCCGGTCATTTTGAAGTACGCCACCTGTATCATCACCGATACGGTTTCCATGACAAACAGGCCCCCGATAATGGCCAGTACCAGTTCATGTTTGGTAATCACGGCCATGGTGCCAAGCACCCCGCCAAGCGCAAGGGAACCCGTATCGCCCATAAAAACCATCGCAGGCGGTGCGTTATACCACAAAAAGCCCATCGCCCCGCCAATCAGCGCGCCGCAAAGCACGGCCAGCTCGCCGCTACCCGGCACATAATGGATTTGCAGGTAATCGGCATATATGGCGTTACCAACCACGTAGGAGATAAGCCCGAAGCAGGCCGCAGCAATCGCCACGGGCACAATGGCAAGGCCATCAAGCCCGTCCGTCAGGTTCACGGCATTCGAGGCCCCCGTAATCACCAACACGGCAAAAGGTATGAACAAGAACCCGAGGTCAAGAAGCACGTTCTTGAAAAACGGTATGGCAACCGTGTCGTAAAGCCCGTCAGGCAGGCTGAAAACAATACCAACGGCCACCGCACCCGAAAGCACCATCTGCGCCAGCATTTTCTTTTTGCCCGCAAGGCCAAGCACGCTTTTTTTGGTCAGCTTTTTATAATCGTCAACAAACCCGATAAGCCCGAAGCCGATCATCACCGTCAGCGCATACCAGATATAATGGTTCGTGATATCCGCCCACAAAAGGGTGCTGAGCGTAACCGATATCAAAATCATGAGGCCCCCCATCGTGGGAGTACCTTTTTTCTTGAAATGGCTTTCAGGCCCGTCGGCACGGATAGGCTGGCCATCGGCATGCTTCTTTTTAAGCCAGCCAATCAGGTGCGGCCCCATGAAGAAGCAGATGACAAGCGCGGTCAGCGTAGCCCCGCCCGTCCGGAACGTAAGGTAGCGGAACAGGTTGAAAATCTGGGCATCCTCGGCCAGCGGCGCGAGCAGGTTATATAGCATGGATGGCTTCCTCGGCTATCTTCACATCATCAAACGGGTGCACGGTATCGCCTACTATCTGGCCTTGCTCGTGCCCCTTGCCGGCTATCACAAGCACATCACCGGCCTGAAGGGAAGACACGGCTTCAAAAATGGCGGTTTTCCTATCACCAATTACTTTGGCTGCGGGTGCACCGGCAGCCACTTCGGCCCTTATCAGTGCAGGGTCTTCGGTGCGCGGGTTGTCATCGGTGATAATCGCGACATCGGCTAGTTTAGCAGCAATACCGCCCATCACGGGGCGTTTGCTTTTATCGCGGTCCCCGCCACAACCAAACACGCAAAAAAGCCGCCCTTGCGTATGCGGGCGCAGGGCCTTCAAAACCGTTTCAAGGCCGTGCGGCGTGTGCGCGTAATCAACATACACCGCCGCCTTCTTGGGGTGGCCTGCCACAAGCTGCAAACGCCCGGGCACAACATTCAGCGCCTCAAGATGCGGATGCAGTGTTTCAAACGTTATGCCCATGCCCGATGCCATCACCAGCCCTGCCGCCACCAGCGCATTGATTCCCTGGAACAACCCGACAAGCGGAAGGTTGACCGTATAGGCCTTGCCATGCACCGACAATTCAAGGATTTGCCCGAATGGCGTCGGCGTCTGCTTTATGATTTTTATTTCAGGCGCCTCCTGCCCGATGCGTATAAGTGGCCGCTTGCCGTCCAGTGCTTTCGCAAGCTTGGCGCCGTAATCGTCATCAACATATACAACTGCTGTCGCACCTTCGGGCAACAGCGTCGTAAACAAACGCTCCTTGCAAGCGTAATAGCTCTCCATCGTACCGTGGTAATCAAGATGGTCATGGGTAAGGTTCGTAAAACCCGCAGCGGCAAGGCGTACGCCGTCAAGGCGGCGCTGGTCCACCCCGATGCTCGATGCCTCCATGGCCAAATGCGTAATACCGGCAGCGGCAAGGTCCGCAAGCTCGGCATGCAGCGTAACAGGGTCTGGCGTCGTAAGCCCACCCGCCTTCATGGTGATGCGTGACTTGATACCCAGTGTCCCGAGCGATGCCGATGTATGCCCCAGCATATCCCAAAGCTGGGATACGAATGTAACAGTCGATGTTTTACCGTTCGTACCCGTAACAGCGACAACGGTTTGCGGTTGTAACTTGTAAAAACCTGCTGCCAGCAACGCAAAACGCCTGCGCGCATCAACATCAGTGATTAGCACAGCGTTGCTGCCTTCAGGTAGCACCGTACCTTCGGCAGAAAGCACATGGCTTGCGCCATTCAAAAGCGCATCCTTTATAAAACCGGCCCCGTCTGCACGGCGCCCCGGCATGGCCGCAAACAGCCACCCGCGCCTGACCATGCGGCTATCCGCCGTAAGGCCCTTGATGCAGGAAAGGATATCGGCGTCGTTCATTGCTTAAAGGAAGCCAGATGTGCTTTTTCTTTCATCTCGATCGGCATGTAATGTGCCATCTCTTCTTCGATGGCAGCATCATGCGAACCATCAGCTACCGGCATGTTTTCAATGGTCATCATGGAACGCACGACGGACGCAACGGCAGGCGCAGCCACCCAGCCCGCTGTCGCATAACCATAGCTTTCCTTGGTACCGTGCGGTTCATCCACCGATACCAAAATTGCATAGCGCGGATTATCAGCAGGGAAAGTGCCGACAAACGATGAAACCAGCTGGTCTTCAACATAACGCCCGTTCAATATTTTCTCGGATGTGCCTGTCTTGCCTGCAACCATCGCGCCCTTCACGTTGGCGTTTTCGCCCGTGCCATGCGTTACAACAAGGCGCAGCAGGCGGCGCATGCGGTCCGAGGTATCTTCCGACACAACGCGCGGGCGCATCTCGTCATGCTCGCCTTTCAAGATATGCAGGGCAGGCAATACGCCGCCATTCACGATACCTGAAAATGCGCGCACAAGGTGCAACGGCGTAACCGAAATGCCGTGCCCATAGCTGACAGTCACGGTATTGATATCACGCCACGGGTTTGGCACCAGCGGGCTTGCACGCTCCGAAAGCGCAATCGGCACAGGCTTGTCAAAACCAAGATCGGAATAAAAGCTTTTAAGTACAGTCGTACCCACCTTCTCACCCATCAGTGCAGTCCCGATATTGGAGGAGTGCATGAAAATCTCGGGGATAGTCAGGATGGCGTTTTTGGCGTGATAGTCGTTGATGGTGAAGTTGCCGCGACGCAAAGGCTTGCTGGCATCAAACGTATTCGAGAATTGTCCGCCCAGCTTATCCAGATAAGCCGCCGTCGAGAATGTCTTGAAAGTCGAACCCATCTCGTAAACGCCCAAGGCAAAGCGGTTGAATTTCTGGTCATCCGTTGCGGCATTCACATCCTGCGGGTTGAAATCGGGCAAGGATACAGCGGCAATCAGTTCGCCCGTTTGTACATCCACAATCGCGCCCGCAGCACCTTTGGCCGTAAACTTTGCCATGGCCGTAGCCATCGCGCGGCGCAGCGCATGCTGATAGCGCACGTCGATAGAAAGTTGCAGTGGCTTCGAGCTATCTTTCAGCTGCTTTTCAAAACTGCGTTCGACACCGGCAAAACCTTGCCCGTCAACGCCCGTATAGCCCACGATGTGCGAAGTCAGGTTCTCTTGCGGATAAAAACGCTTGCTCTCGAAACGGAAGTCGAGGCCGGGGTGCCCAAGCGCATTCACGGCTTCCATATCCTTGGGTGATACGCCGCGCTCAAGCCACACGAAGCGGCCCTTGCCACTAAGCTTTTGCGCAACCTGCGCTTCATCCATATCGGGGAAAATGGCTTTGAGGTCCGAAGCCACGGCAGTTGCATCCGTAATCAGCTTGGGGTCCGCAAAAAGCGAGATTGTCTGGAGTGTTGTCGCAAGCAGTACGCCGTTGCGGTCAACGATATCCGCGCGGCCAGCGGCCATCGCGGCGGCATTCTGGTCGGCCATGGCCGTTTCAAAGCGCGGCTCGCCGCCTTCCTGCAATACACAAAGGTAACCCGCCCGCGCCGTAAGCGACGCAAACACGAACATGAACATGACACCCATGAAGACGAGGCGGCCACGTGCCGTTTCAACAGCCGAGCCCCGCGCCCCCACCAGCATTGTTGCAGTACCTTTGATGGTATTGACTATTCTCATTCTTCCTTACTCCACAATGGGTCTGGCAATGCCGCCGCGTTTCGGCAACATCGCAACACCGCCCGTATTCTTGCGTTTGACCGACCACACAAGGTCATCAGCCTGTGCAATCTTTTTTACCTGCGGCTGCGGCTTAGGTTTCTCGATCACTTCGGCAACCTTCTTCACTTCTTTTTTCTCGGCATCGGCTTTTGGCTTCTCTGGTGTCACCATGGCCGTTTTTGCAACAGGCTTGGGCGCCTGCGTAGTACCAGACGCGGGTTCGATTTTTGCCACGGGTGCTTTTTCGGCAACCTTTTCAACCGGCTTTTCGGTTTTCACGGCTTCTTCTGCCTTGGCAGCCGGTGCTTCGGCAACTGCGGCCATGCCCTGCTGTTCCTTCATGGAAACCAGTTCTTCAATACGCTGCGGCCTCGTAAGGTACGCCCACTCGGCATCCAGCACGCGGATGGTCTGCTGCTCGGAGAGTATCTGGCGATTGAGTTCATTCACGCGGCCCTCGCGCTGCCTCACATCCTGCGTCACCATGAAAACGGCCACCGCCAGCAATGCCGCATTGAGCATGAGGGCAAACACCCAAACAGAAAAACCTGAACGACGTGTGGTAATCAGTGTGCTCATGCGGCTCTCCTTTCTTCGGTACGGATACCCCAGCGCAGCTTGGCCGATCGCGCGCGTGGATTGGCGGCACTTTCGGCGTCACTGGCGGCAATCGATTTTTTTTGCGGCTGGGTAAACAGCGCAGGCGCGGATGCAACTTCAGGCAAATGGCGTGAACCGCCCTGCTGCGGCCCATATTTGCGGAAGAACGCCTTGGCTATCGAATCCTCAAGCGAATGGAAGGACACAATCACAAGCCGCCCATTGGGCTTTAGCACGTCAATTGCGGCTTCAAGCGCGGCCTCCA
>JAGWXJ010000086.1 GCA_018969935.1 Alphaproteobacteria bacterium
TGCTATGGGCAGGCAGCACGCCATCGCCTTCCTGCAACCACTGCATCGTCCGCAGGGTCAGATAATGCCCAAGCTGGCGTTTCCTTAGTAAGGGGTCATAGAAATGCACGCTGGCATAAGATGCATTAAGGGCATTCAAAAGCAGCATGCACCCTGCAAGTTTCAGATCACCGCTATCGTCGTACCTGTAAACGGCCAGATGATAAGGGGTAAGGCCGGGATAGCCGTCGTGGCATTGCAGGCGGGCTTCGGCCTCGGCAACATCATAGTTGCCGCCAAAAGGCGCTTCGTGGTCGGCCAGCAGCCTTATAAAATCACGTCCGTGCCGTGGATGGTTCAAATCGGGCAGTCCCTCTGCCGTCCTTACAACAAGGTCGCTGTTTTTGAGGATGATATCCTCATGGCTTGGGCGCAACGTGAACATCGCCACATTGAGCCGCGAGGGAATGCAGGTGGCGCAACCAAAGCACGCCTTGCGCGAAAACCCGAAATAGGAGGGTATGTGCCCGGCCTCCAGCCACGCGCAGGCCTGAATCTGGTCCTCAAGATGCTGGGCGACATTCACGCGCGCGAAAGGCTCGCGGATTTTGGTAAGGCCGAAAAGCGCGCTGCGGTCCTGTTCAACAGGGCAGGGCATGGGATTGAATTCGGTCTTGAGTGCCGTGGAATGAATGTCCATGGCCGAGGAGCCTATGACATAAAACCGACACTGTCAAAATTATGAAAATCTAAAATTCGAGGTTCTTGCGCGTACCGTCATCCGCGGGTTTTGCACCCTCGGGCACAAGGGCAGGGGCGCTAGGCTTCGTTGGCGTTGTTAATACGGGCTCATCACCGAAGGTCATGGATTTAGGGGCGGGCGCAGCAGCCGCTTCGGGTTGCTTGGCCTCGGCCTTCGGGGCCTCGTGCTGTGCGGGGGCTTGTGCGCCTTCCTCTTTTACAGCTGGTGCTGGGCTATCTGCAGGTTCGCCATCAAAGTGGAAAACAGGCGTCTTGATGGTTGGCGGTTTGTTGACGATAGGTTCTTGTGTCGGGCCTTGGTACAGCGGCGCATCCTTGGCAGGGGCAGGCTGCTCACCAAATACCATGACCTGCGGCTGGCGCTGGAATGTGCTTTGGTTTCCGCTAGGCGTTGTGGGCAGCGGGCGCATGGGCTGTTCTTGCGTGGGGCCCATCACGGGTTTTTCTTCGGCCTTGCCGTCAGCAGCTTTGGTACCTGCCGGTTTTTCACCACCTTGTGCATCGGCGCTTGCAGCCGGTGCGGGTTTGTTATCTTGCGTGTCGTCAACAATCTGCAAGCCGTGCTTTTGTTTTTCCACGGCTGCCTTTTTCGCGGCTTCGGCCTTTTCCTTCGCGGCAGCCTGCAAGGCCTTTGCATCCAGCTTGGTACGCAGGAGGATGATGCTGATACGGCGGTTTTTCTCGCTCTCGGGGTTCTTGGCGTCAAGGTGCTCGCGGTCGGCGCGGCCCATTACGTTCTCGATGCGCGGCTCGGGCAACCCGCCCTCGACAAGCACGCGGCGGCTGGATTGCGCGCGGTCGGCCGAAAGGTTCCAGTTATCATAGCGGTTGGGGTCCTTGTACTTGAAGGAATCCGTGTGCCCGCGCACCGACACCTGATTGGGCAGCGGCTTGATGACGCCCGAAACCTTCAGCAGCAGCTTGTGCATGAATTCGTACATCTGCGCGGAGCCGATGGGGAACATCGAACGCCCTTTGTCATCGATAATCTGGATACGCAAACCTTCAGGCGTGATATCGACAAGCAGGTTTTGCTGCAGGTCTTTCAGCTCTGGCGTTTTGGCGATTTCCTTTTTCAGGTCGTCAGCGGCCTTTTTGAAACGCTCGTCCTCGCGCATGCGCAGTTCTTTTTCAAGCAACTCGGTGGCCATGTCGCGCACGTTGTTGATGTCGATATCCTGCCCCTCGGTCTGGCCCTGCAGGGCGCCGCGGGTCGTGGTATCCGGTACATCGGGCTGCACGATGGGCTGCACGGTGGAAACCATGGCGCCTTCCGGTGTCATGGTAAGGCCGCCAAGGATGCCGCCCGCCCCCGATACGACATCCGATATCTTGGGGTGCGAAGGGTCGAAATAGTTGGAGATCGCGTTTTTCTGTTCTTCCGTCGTAACGTTGAGAAGCCAGAGCAGAAGGAAGAACGCCATCATGGCGGTCACGAAGTCGGCATAAGCCACCTTCCATGCGCCGCCGTGGTGCCCGCCGGCCACCTTCTTGATGCGCTTGATGACAATGGGCGCAAGTTGTTCTTTTTCGTCTTTGTTGCCCTTGGCCATGGCCTATGCCTAGCCTCCGGTTGCGCCGCCGCCTTGCGTCGCCTTGTTGGTTGCTTCCTCGACTTCAAGGAAGGTCGGCTGCACTTCGTGGTGCAGTGATTTGCGCGCAAATTCCACGGCAACCTGAGGGGCAGTGCCGTTCAGCAGTGCAAGCACGGCAACCTTGATGCAGGTATAATATTTGATTTCTGATTCAGCGCGGCAATTGATGGCACCCGCCGTAGGCGCAATGTAACCGTAGGAAAGCCACACACCAAGGAATGTACCGACAAGGGCGTGGCCGATAAGCTCGCCCAGCACTTCGGGTGGTTCGGTAATCGAGGCCATGGTCTTGATAACGCCAAGCACGGCAGCCACGATACCGAGGGCAGGGATACCGTCTGCCATCGTTTGTACGGCGTGGCCGGGGTGGCGTTTTTCGGTAGCGATGGTTTCGATCTCCTGATCCATCAGGGATTCCATCGTCATCGGGTTGTCGTTACCAAGCGAGATGATGCGCAAGTAGTCGCACAGGAAGGTGCGGGCGTGGTGGTTGCCGTGGAAGCTGGGGAATTGCTTGAAGATATCGCTTTCCTCGGGGTTTTCGATATGCGCTTCAAGGGCAAGCCAGCCCTTTTGCTTGGACGTACGGAAGATGAGGTAAAGCATGCCAAGTAGCTCAAGGTAGTCTTCCTTGCTATGCGCCTCGGGCTTCGTAATCAGCTTGAGGTAATGGATGGTTTCCTTGATGGTATGCGGCGTATTCGCGATGATGAAGCAGCAAACCGCAATCCCCATGATGGTCAGCAATTCCCCCGGCATGGCGGGAATAATCACTTCCACGATCATTTTGGGGCTGCCGCCACCAAGTAGGAAGCCGCCGAAAGTACAGATGATAACCGCGACGAGCGCGCCGACCTTCATCATGTGCAGGATTCTCCTGTCGCTTTAAAAGCCTGTTTCTGGCTATGGGGCAATCTTGGCATGGTGCGGGTTAACAAGACCTTGAGTAGCTATGGAAACGGGCAGAATCACCCATTCCCAAGCCTACTCCGCAGGGGCTTTGGCCTCAAGGGAAAGGGCATGCAGGTTGGTGTCTGCCCACAGCGATTTTAGCAGGTCCATCACCATACGCTGGCGTGCAAGGCGGGACTGCCCCGCAAACGCCGCCGATACAACCTTGAGCTTGAGGTGCGTCATGGCGCCGCCTGAATGCCCCGCATGGCCGTGGTGGCGCGCCGTTTCATCCTCGATCTCCACAAGGGTGGGGGCAAGGGGTGCAAGTTTTTCTTTGATTTTATCGGCGTTAGAAGCCATATCCATTTGCCAAAATCCGGTGAAAACTGGGATAATGATAGATTATGAAGCGCGTCAGACTCAAGGAAAAGTCCCCCGAATTTATCGAGGAAGGCAAGCCCGCCGGCCAGAAGCCGCGCACCTGCGATATGCCGGGCTGCACGGCCGAGGGCGAGCATAAAGCCCCCAAGGACCGCGGATTGCAGGAATACTACTGCTTCTGCGTTGACCACGCGCGCGAATACAACGCCGCATGGGATTTCTTCGATGGCATGTCGCAAGCCGATATCGAACGCCATATCCGCGAAAGCATGTTCGGGGACCGCCCCACATGGGTCTACACGGCCAACCCCGCCTTCGAAGATGTGTTGCGCGAAAAAGTCGCCGGTTTCAGGGATTTCGAGGACATAAAAGCCAAACGCGAGCCCAAGCGCGAGGAAGCCACGCCCGAAAAAGAGGCGCTGGAAATCATGGGCCTCACGCCGCCCGTCAGCTTCGTCAAAATCAAGGAACGCTACAGAACCCTGATGAAGGAACACCATCCCGACCGCAATCAGGGTAGCAAGGAAGCCGAGGAAATCGTGAAACGGGTCAACATGGCCTATACCATCCTCAAGGCCGCCCACGAAAAATACGAAACCATCATGCGCTAGGCAGGGCTGGACAGAGTTATCCACAGCCCCTACCATAACGGGGCTATGAAGAAATCCGCCGCCGAACCCGTATCCATGCTGCCCGAAACCCCTACGAAAACCGTCGATTGCAAAAAGGTCTTCGGCTTTGAGTGCCCGTGGCCCGTAAAAGCCTTCGCTGAAGGGTCAGATTTCGTACCCCCCGTCGATGACGCCTACCACTTCGACCCCGATACGACACAGGCCATTCTGGCGGGCCTCATGTTCAACCGCCGCGTCCTCATTCAGGGCCTGCACGGCACCGGTAAATCCACACACATCGAACAGGTTTGCGCCCGCCTCAACTGGCCGTGCATCCGCATCAACCTCGATAGCCACATCAGCCGCGTTGACCTCATCGGCAAGGATGCGATTGTCCTCAAGGACGGCAAACAGGTTACCGAATTCAAGGAAGGTTTGTTGCCGTGGGCCCTGCAGCATCCCGTGGCGCTGGTCTTCGATGAATACGATGCAGGCCGCCCCGATGTGATGTTCGTAATCCAGCGCGTACTGGAGGGCGAGGGGCGTTTGACGCTACTTGAACAAAACCGCGTTATCCACCCGCACACAAGCTTCCGCCTGTTCGGAACCTCCAACACGGTCGGCCTTGGCGATACCACGGGCCTCTATCACGGAACGCAGCAAATCAACCAGGGCCAGATGGACCGCTGGAACATCGTTGTCACCCTCAACTACCTCGGTTTGGAAGCCGAGATGGAGATTGTGCTGAAGAAATACCCGAAAGCCGACAAGGCCGAGGTAAAAGCCATGGTGCAGGTGGCGGAACTGACGCGCGCGGGCTTCCGTGCAGGCGACGTTTCAACGCTGATGTCGCCGCGTACCGTGCTTGCATGGATGGAAAACACGGGCATTTTCGGCAACCGTGAAACCGCCTTCAGGCTCACCTTCCTCAACAAGTGCGATGAACTCGAACGCCCCGTGATTGCCGAATATTATCAGCGCTGCTTCGGCGTCGAGCTGCTGAAAAATGAGCAATGAAAGCCAGAAGGCCGATGCATTCCGCGATGTAACGGCGGCTGCCCTGCGTGCAATGGCAGGTGAAACGCCCGAAACGCTGGATACCGCTTTCGCGCCCGTGCCTGCTTCTCTTGTTACAGGCCAGCAGCGTGTGCTGCGTTTATCGGGCAGGAAAACCGCGCGTTTGCCGATACCAGCCCCAAAGCTGGATGAAGCCGCGCGCAATGAATTGCGCGGCGCTGCTGATGCCGCAGCCCTTCATCTGCTGCACCATGATGCAAAAAAACACGAAGCGCTGGCCCCTGCCGATGTCAAGGCACGCAGTATTTTTGACCTGATGGAACAGGTGCGCTGCGAGGCACTGGGCGCAAAAGAACAACGCGGCGTTGCGCACAATTTGCTGCAGGCGCTTGAATCCCAGTGCAGGAAAAAAGGCTACGGCAACCCCGAAAAAATGGTAGCCCCGCCGCTGGAGGATGCGCTGTTTGCGCTGGCAACCGAAAGCCTCGAAAACGCAACATTGCCACCCGCGGCTGCCGCCACCGCGAACCAGTGGCGCGGCTTTCTGGAACAGCGCTTGGGCCAAGGCGGCCTCACAAAATTAATGCAGCATTTGGATGATCAGGCGGCCTTCGCGCGCGCATCCTACCGCATGATCCGCGCCCTCGATATCGACCCCGGCCGTGATGATCCCGATGAGCAGGGCGAGGAAGAAGGCAAGGGCGAAGGGCAGGGGCAGGGACAAGGCAAACAGCAAAGCAAACAGGGCGAACCTACCGAGGAAAGCGCCGACGGCGAAGGCGAAGCCGCAGCCAGTGAAGCCATGGAAGGCGGCGAGGCGGAAGGCGAGGCAGGCGCGCAGGAAGAAGGCGAGGGCGAGGCCCAATCCCGCGGCACCGAAAAGCCGGGCGCATCGGAAAGACGGGCCGAGGCCGCAGGCCCGATAGGCCGCGCCGATACCTACAAGGTTTTCAACCCCGCTTTTGATGAAGAAGTAGCGGCAGAGGATCTGGCCGACCCAATCGAGCGCATCAGGCTCCGCCAAACGCTCGACCAGCAACTCCAGCCCCTTCAGGTCATCATCCGCAAACTGGCCAACCGCCTGCAGCGCCGCCTGATGGCGCAGCAGCAACGCCACTGGCTCTTTGATGTGGAGGAGGGGATCCTCGACCCCGCACGCCTCGCCCGCGTCATTTCCACCCCCGGCTCGCCCCTGTCTTACAAAATCGAAAAGGACACCGAATTCCGCGATACCGTGGTCACGCTGCTCATCGATAACTCGGGCTCTATGCGCGGCAGGCCCATCACCATCGCGGCGCTATCTACGGATATTCTGGCCCAAACCCTTGAAAGATGCGGGGTTAAGGTGGAAGTGCTGGGCTTTACCACCTCCGCATGGAAGGGCGGTAAATCCCGCGATGCATGGGTAGCCGCAGGCCGCCCGCAGGCCCCCGGCCGCCTGAATGACCTACGCCACATCATCTACAAGGCTGCCGATGCCCCATGGCGCCGCGCAAGGGCCAACATCGGCATCATGCTCAAGGAAGGCCTGCTGAAGGAGAACATCGACGGCGAGGCCCTGATGTGGGCTTACAAACGCATCGCCGCGCGCCCCGAAAAACGTAAAATTCTTATGGTTATTTCCGATGGCGCCCCCGTCGATGATTCGACCCTATCCGCAAACAATTCAGGGTATTTGGAAGCGGACCTGAAACGCGTCATCGGCTGGGTCGAAAAACTGGCCGCGGTCGAGCTATGTGCCATCGGCATAGGGCACGATGTCACAAGATACTACCAAAGGGCTGTCACCATCCGCGATGTTGAAGATTTGGGCCCCACCATGACAGCCGAATTACTGGATCTTTTTGATATAAGTTATTAAACTTAGTATACTCAACCTATTGTAATACATGATAAATAATCAGACTGGTCATACGGAGGTGTGAATGGTTCTGGGGATAATCCGGTGGATGCATCATTAATATTATGGTGCATCAAATTAAGGAATTTTTAACGCCCCCAACGGCACAATAGATACGTATGCAACCCAATAGAGAAGCGGTGGAGGCAAATGCACTATGGAATTTGTCCCCCGTACTTAGCCATAACTTTTGAAAATCCCGTAAAAGCTGTGTGTTTATGCACACATGGCTCATTAACCATTTGCATGATAAATTAATTAAGATTTAGCCTTCAGGGGTGAGTCGTAATTGGGGGAATTTAACGTTATGAAGCGTTTACTGCTTGCTTCCGCAACGTTCCTGCTGTTTTTGGCAGGCGTTGGCGATGAGGCCCGCGCAGATTGCTCGGCTGCCCCCTTGGCGACAGCCACCGACCTCGTTATCAGCTTCAAAACCGCTTATGGCACGCAGGCCGCCCCCGGTTCCTTGCTCCCCTCCACAATCAAGGAAGGGATGCTGCTGTATGACGATACGACCAACGCCCTCAAAATGTGTGACGGCACCAACTGGGTAGCCCTCCAGACAGGCGGCGGTGCGGTATCGGCAGGTGGTACGGTTGCGGGCGCAGTCCAGTTCCGCAACTCGGCAGGCAACCTCGCTGCCGATGATACGGCTTTTATCTGGGATGATACGAACAATAGGCTGGGTATCGGTACGGCCACGCCTGCAAAACCTTTGGATATCAAACTGGCAAGTTCTGTTGC
>JAGWXJ010000087.1 GCA_018969935.1 Alphaproteobacteria bacterium
GTTTCTTGCCCTTCTCATTGCAATCTCGTTTTCAGCCTCAGCCGAGGACTTCAAGGTGGCGTCTGTCGACACACCATCCGACCCAGGCGCCATTTACAAGTTTATCCATGGGTTTGCGCCTGAAACGGCTGTCAGCATGTGGCGCGGCGGCAACCGCCCTGCCCTGAAAGAACTGCTGAAAACGCGCGGCTTTGAAATTGGCGCACCGGTTTACCTGCGCATCTTCAAATTCGAGGGTGTTGTGGAAGTGTGGATGCAGCGCAAATCGCAGTATGATTTGTTCGAGGTGTATCCGATTTGCGTGAACTCCGGCGCGCTTGGGCCCAAACTCAAGGAAGGTGACGGGCAGGCCCCCGAGGGTTTTTACGAGATCAACAAAAAGCAGCTCAACCCCAACAGCAAGTATCACCTTGCCCTTAACATGGGGTACCCTAACGCCTATGACCGTGAACACGGGCGCACGGGCGCCCACCTGATGATACACGGGGCGTGCGCCTCCATCGGCTGCTATGCCATGACGGACGAAAATATCGATGAAGTGTACGGGCTTGTAAAAGCCGCGCTGGATAACGGGCAGGAAAGCGTGCCTGTACATGCCTTCCCCTTCCGCATGTCGCGCGAGGCGCTGGCCAAGCACAAGGACAGCAAGTGGATTGATTTCTGGGTATCCGAGCTGCTGCCTGTTTATGACCTGTTTGACGTTACGCGCAAGCCGCCCCAGCTCATGACCTGCGAGGGTATTTATCAAATCCGTGACGGAGTATCACAGGACGACATGCCACAAGGCTGCCAAGCCATCACGGCATGGAAAGACTGACATTAGGCATTATGCCTGCCCGTTTACCGAGCTTTGCCCACATTCTATCTATGGCACGCACACGGCTGGTATAGCCGGGGTGGGATTGCCAAATGGCATCATAAGCGCCATCGGGTTTGCGCCTGCCCCTTACATCATCGCCACCCGATACTGCCTTAAATGCCAGCCAGAGGGCTGCTTTTGCAGCCTCGGGGTCGCGCGTGGTGTAAACGGCATTGCTGTCGGCCCTGTATTCGGCCAGCCTTGTGGCCAGATTGCCCAAAAAGAAGTTACAACCGAGCGCCATGGGCAGTGCGGCGACTGCCATAACCCCATTACCCGTGAACAGCCATTTGGATGCGGCTGCAAATGCCATGGATGCACCGGGGAACATCAGAGCATCAGCCGCGTAGCCAAGCGCCAGCACACTTGCACCAACGTACATGGACCAGCGCAAGGCGCGGTAGCCTATGGGCTGCGCCATCAGGCGCAGGGCCCCTTTGTCGGTTTTGATGTGGCTGCATTCGTGGCTGTAGATGAATGCCTTTGCGTAATCGGGGTATTTTGCCAGCGCGCTTTCGGTTGTGATGATCATGTCCGGCGCTGCCATGAAGGTATAAAGCATCTTGCGCCTGATACTTGCCGGCGTCTGGAACATAAGTTGCCACCACGGCAGGATGCGCAGCATGCCCTTCTCGTTCAGGACGACCAGCTCGGGCGTCGTTGGAAGCCTTATTGCATCGGCAATTTTGGATACCAGTATCTGGTCCTTGAACTGCAAGGCCCTTATACCGTCATCGGTTGTCAGGCCATCTATGCGTAGCATTTCATGCCTGAAGAAACCGATTTGCTTTCGAGGGTTAAACCTGTTGTAGACGGGCTTGACCGTGGCTACGGCCAGTACCGTTGCAACGGCCAGCGGATTGAATACGCACGACAGGAACATGGCCGTGCCACCCAACCCTGCAAGGCTGTATGCATTGATGCGGGCATTGCTGAAAAGCGGGCGGTAATTCCATTCGGTAGCCATCGGGCGGTTATGGATGTTCGTAGTGCCGGCGTCAATTTTCCCGTATTTAGGCTTTTGCATGGAGGAACGAAAATGTTACGGTGTGCCACCGCAGACACCGACATTTATAGCTAACGCCTTGTTTTTAAATAACAAAAGCCAACCCTATAGAATTTAATTAATATTTTACATATTCCATTAATTTTGATATCATTGTAGACCATGAGCGTCAAGGCTTCCGCCTCTTTTGCCGTTTTAACCCTCGGGCTTTCCCTTGCAGCCACCGAGGCGCAGGGCCAATCGCTGTTCAGTACGCTTTTTGGTGGTTCAGACGATACGATTACCTCGATAACTGGCGGTGATGGTGTAAACGTTCCTGAAACACGCATCATCGTTGATGGCAAAGGCCGCAAAACGCACGTACTGACAGAAGCTGAAAAAGGACGCATCAAGGCAGCCGCCACCGCAGGCGAGCAACGCGTGAAGGCCAAGCTTGTCGAAAAAGGCCTCAACCCTGCCGAGGGCCTTTACATCAGGACCTTCAAAGACACCAAGAAAATGGAAATCTGGATCAAACATAACGGCAAATACGAGCTGTTTGATACCTATGACATGTTCTTTTCAGGCGGCTTGGGCCCCAAGCTGAAGCAAGGCGACAAACAGGCCGTAGAAGGCGGTTATACCATCAACCGCGGGATGCTTGTGCGTGACAGCCTTTTGGGTCGCGCCTTCAATACCGGTTACCCCAATACCTTCGATAAAGCGCACCACCGTACAGGCTCGGCCCTTATGGTGCATGCCTACTGGGCTTCAGCTGGCTGCTACGCCATCAAGGAAAAGATGTACGAGCTTTATGTGCTGATGGAGATGGCAACGCGCGGGGGTAATGAAGTGCAGATGCATGCCTTCCCCTTCAAGATGACGCAGGCCAACATTGATGCACATGCGGTTGGCGACCTTAAAAAGCACCGCGATTTCTGGATGTCGCTCAAGCCTATCTACGAAGCATTCGACCGCACGGAAGTACCGCAAGTGGCTGTTTGCCATACGGGCATCAAATCGCGTTATACGCTTGCCAGCCTCGGCGCTACGGGGCAGCAGTGCCGTACCCCGCATGGCGCACCGATTGATGGTGAAGTCGCCGTTGCCGATGCCGTACCAGCCAAGCGCAATTCAACGATCCCACTTGCATTTGACCCTGCTACCTTGAAGGCGGATATCACGTATAGCCCCGGCATAGTTTTCAAGCATCATGGCACGCCTGTTACGGTGCTCAAGGTGAAGGTGGATACCAACCGTAAACCCGATGATGACGGCTGCCTTGCTGGCCCGAACGAGGGTTCGGAGGAATGCCTATATAAGCCGCTCGCTGAAGATTACATGCGTATAAGCGCTGACGGCGCGCAAACAGTTATCAGCTACAAAGATTTCCGCGATGGCCGCTATGCACCGCTTGGGCCTAACGAGGAAATCAGGTCTGTTGAATCCATGTATCTCGATATGGGTGAACAGGACCTCAAGCTCGCAAGGCCCTTTCGCATTAGCCAGCCTAAACCCTGATTACCCTTGAAACGGGTCGTGCATCAGGATTGTGTCGTCACGTTCGGGGCTTGTTGAAAGCAGCGTTACGGGCGCCTTGATCAGTTCCTCGATACGGCGGACATACTTTACGGCAGCACCGGGCAGTTGCGCCCAGCTGCGCGCACCGCGCGTTGTGTCGGACCAGCCTTCCATCGTTTCGTAGATGGGTTCCACGCGGGCCTGATCGGCTTGGCCCGATGGGAAGTAATCCAGCGTTTTGCCATCCAGTTTGTAGCCGACGCAGATTTTGACTTCGGGCATACCGTCGAGCACGTCGAGCTTTGTAAGCGCGATGCCGTGGATGCCGCCCTGAATAACGCACTGGCGTACCAGCACGCTATCGAACCAGCCGCAGCGGCGTTTGCGGCCTGTGTTGGTGCCGAATTCGTGGCCCTTTTGGCCCAGCATCTCGCCGATTTCGTTTGTCTGTTCGGTCGGGAACGGGCCGGAGCCAACGCGCGTCGTGTAAGCCTTGGCAAGGCCAAGAACGTACCCGACGGAGCTACCGCCCATGCCCGAGCCTGCGGCAGCCTGCGAAGCCACGCAGTTGGAGGATGTGACAAACGGGTATGTGCCGTGATCGACATCAAGCAGCGCGCCTTGCGCGCCTTCGAACAGGATTTTTTTGCCGGCTACGCGCGCGTCGTCCAAAGCTTTCCAAGCCACGCCAACGAAGGGCAGGATTTTTGGGGCGATGACCATCAGCTCATCGTACATGCGGGCGGATTCCAGAGGCTCGGCGCCCAACCCTTTGAGGAGGGCGTTGTGGTGAAGCATCATGGCTTCGATTTTGGTTTTCAGCAGTTCGGGCTCGCGCAGGTCGCAGAGGCGGACACCGCGGCGGGCGACTTTGTCTTCATAGCAGGGGCCGATACCGCGGCCCGTGGTGCCGATGGAGGATTTGCCGCGCGCAGCTTCCATAGCCTTATCAAGGGCGGAGTGGACAGGCAGGATGACGTGGGCGCTATCGGCCAGCAGGAGGCTTTGGGGGGTGACGGTTACGCCTTTGGCGGCGACCTTTTCAATCTCGGCCAGAAAGGCCCATGGGTCTACAACAACGCCGTTGCCGACAACCGAGAGTTTGCCGGGGCGCACAACACCGGAAGGCAGGAGTGCGAGTTTGTAATCGATACCGTTGATGACAAGGGTGTGGCCTGCATTATGCCCGCCTTGGAAGCGGACGACGACATCGGCACGGTTGGAGAGGAAGTCGACAATTTTGCCTTTACCCTCATCGCCCCACTGGGCGCCGACTACTGCTACGTTGGCCATAGGTTTTCCCTCGCTCGTTTTTTCGCTTTGTTGTAGCGGGGATGGGCCCTCAAGCCAAGTTAATTATGCCCCCTGCCCCAAAGGCCTAGAATTTGAAGGATAGATTGAGGGTACCGATACCGGCGCAAGTGCCGTCAGCCCCGCAATTCTGGCCCAGACGCAGGCCCGTGCTATTGGCACCGTTTGTGTATGTGGGGCCGAATTTATAACCCGTGTTGCCCGCGTTATCGCCGTTTGCTTGCAGATGGAAGGCCCAGTGCCTTGTTTCGGGGATTTTGAGGGCGAGATCAAAGGCCAAACTGCGCGATTCGAATTTTGCGCCTGCCACTCCACCAGCGTCCCGTGTGGCCGCGAGGTCGAACGTTGTTGTCAGTTTGATGGTGTCTGTAATTTTCCATGCAGCACTGGTTGTAAAACCACGCATCGATTCCGATGGCAGGTTTGCACCAAAATCGAGATGCGAGAATTTGGGGCCCAGCGTAACCGCCACAGGGCCAAACGTGTTTTTGGCAAGCAGCGTGAGGCCAAAGCCTGTTGGCTGGAAGGTTTGGTAGTACCGTTCACGCTCGGTGAAATATGCAGGGCTTTCGTTTTGTTTGTCCGTTACGGGGTTGGAAAGCTTTACATTGGGTTGCAGGCTAAAGCCGCCAACGATGATACCCGCCTGCGTTTTGGGCTCACGCCCCTCGGGGAATGGAAGTGTACAAAATACGGCTGCGCACTGGTTGTCACGCAAGGGTAGCGTGCTGTAGCCCACTGGCGCGGGGCCGTAGGGGAAATCATAGCCCTGAAAATCAAGGGTCGGTTTCAGAGACCAGTTCATATCCTGCAACGACTGCGCTTTTGACCCCGTCACCGACAGGAATGCGACTCCGCTGAAGGCTGCTGCGGCCACAGCAAACTTCATTTTTTTCATTGTTTTTTTGCTTTATTTATAAATTTTGCAGGAAAACTACGCATTGCGCCGCACAAACGCAAGGTTTTCATAATGGTATTCTTGTGGCAATGTTGTGGCGGGATGCGGCTCAGGATTTCTCGGGCTTGAAGAAGCCGATTTGCCAATCCATTTCCTGCGTGGACAGGGGGTAATCGGTGCCGTTGCGCGGGTACACCAATTCGGCATGCGGGACCTTTGCCAATTCGCGCTGGAGTTCGAGGGCAAAACGCATGGATAGCCCTGCCCGCCATACAAGCGCGGTTACGGCCTTGCCCGAGCGCGTTTCGATCATGCGCTTGACGGTATCAAGCGGGAGTTTGCTCTTGAGGCTTAGGCCCATCTGGATGAAATCATATTCACGCAAGGCCAGTGCATCGGACATCACGTCCTCATCCAGCCTGCCTTCCTTGTGGAGGGCCAAAACCTTGTCTTTGGGGGCAATGCGGTTGCCTTTTGAATCCACCAGAAAACGCATGCGGCGTTTGACTGTGTCCTCGATTTCGGCGCGGGTTTTTGTATCGAAATCCGTACGGTCGAGGATGAATTTATGCAGCGATTCATCAACAAACCCGACAATCTCGCGCATCAGGAAGGCCGGCAAATGTTTGCGAAGGCATAGCGGGCGGTGCCATTCGGGCGTGGTTTTGGCGCGTTCAACTATTTTCGAGAGTGTGTCGTCGGCAATCTCGGCGCCGTCGTTGCCGATAAGCACGGTGCCCGCGGGGATGTTTTTGGTTTCGTACAACGCATCGGATACCTTGTTGCTGAGGTGCGCACGGCCTGCAATGGCTTCCAGCACCCATGGTTGCGGGTGCTCGGACAAAATATCCAGCAAGTCTTTGTCAGGCAGGGCAGAGCAGTAGCGCAAAATGGGTTCGGACACTTGCCTTTCCATGTCGCGCGCGAGTTGCGCCACCACTTGGGGCGGAGCGCACGCCATATCCTTGAGGACGGACGAAAGCGCCAGACGCACTTTCAAAACTTCATCAAGGGCAAGCACACCAAGGGCCTGAGCTGCAAAAGCATAGAGCTGGCTGTGTTGTTCTTCCGACAGTTCGGGCAGCAGCGCCATCAGGCGGTGGGCCAGCGCCAAACGTACATCCACGCTTTTGTCACGGGCGATGACGGGGCTAGCCTGAATGGGGGTTGCCGCGTTGCGGGCGACTGCCAGACGGACTTCGTCATCGGAATCACCTGCGAGGTAATAGAGTATTTCAAGGTGGGTGCGCGGGTTTTGCGCAAGCTTCAGGCGCTCGGCCTTTTTGGGGGAAGCGGCTATCGCCCTCTCCTCCTCGTACCTTGCGGGGTCGTGGTGTGGTTTGGGGACCGTGATTTTTTGTTTTTTGGCACCGAAAAGGCGGGCGAGCAGGCTCATCATGGCTACAGGATATCAGAGTCAGGGTGGATGAAAACCATACCGGAAGCGTAAACACTTTAAGGGGGGATGCGTTAAATTTAGCTTAAATTTTAGGCATCCTTACGAAAAATAAAAAAATTCCACCCGCGCTAACCCTCTGATATTCATTAATTAATAAAAACAGTCCAAAAAGACGATGAGGGTGTAATGGCAGTTGAGGCGCAAAAAGGACGTTGGGACCAAGAGAGTCTCCAGCAGGTTTTCGGTATCCACGGCACGGTGCGCGAGCAGGAACGCGCCCCCTTTGACAGCAGCAGCAAGAATGACGGCGTGGTGGATATCAGCCACCGCGGCAACAGCAGCATGGCCACCATCACTGTGCCTTCTGGCGGCGGGGTTATCTTCGGGTCGGACATCAAGCCTGACCGCGGGGCGCAAAACTTCCACCGCTACCCTGGCCTTTCACGCTTTTTTACGTGGGCTGGATACAAGGGCAAGATTTCCGGCGAGAACATCATGCTCAAGAGCTACTTCAACGAAACCGCCAAACCGCAGGTACTTGGCATTGATGAAGAGGCGGATACAGGGCTTATCGGCTTTGACCTTGCCAAGGCGCCAGACGGCATCGTGGCGCCCACGGGATCCCTTGTGCTTGCGACCATTCCATCCAAAACGGATGGGCCGGACATCGATTTCAAATATAAGCCGTTGCTCAACAAGTATCTGGGCGGCGACCCCGCCTTCAAACAGCACATCACGGGTAAAGGCACTGCGCTTATGGAGTCGTATGGCGCCACCGATGTTACCGTCGTGCGCAAGGGCGAGAGCGTGCCCATCAACCCCAAGCGCCTCGTTGCCTATGACGGCGGGCTTACCCGCACCTACGGTGTCATGACGCGCAATGCGAGCAGTATTT
>JAGWXJ010000088.1 GCA_018969935.1 Alphaproteobacteria bacterium
GAGGCTGAAAACATCCAGCCCCTCGGGGGCCACCCCCAGCTTGGCGGCAACATCGGCCAGCGCGGCATGGTAACCGCCTATGGCGTCCACCAACCCGTTTTCCTTGGCTTGCCTACCGGTCCAGACACGGCCCTCGGCCATCCCCTCGACAACGTCACGGCCAAAATGCCGCCCCTTGGCCACGCGGTCTACAAACCCGTCATAAATCTGGTCCAGCATGCGGCTTACGGATGCGCGCTGTTCCTCGTTGTAAGTCTTGTTCATTGACCACATGGATGAATTGGCCCCCAGCTCGACCCCGTCCCAGTTAATGCCCAACTTATCCCAAACGGCTGCGAAACTGGCCTTCCCGCCAAACACACCAATTGACCCCGTAAGGGTGCCCGCCTGCGCGAATATCTTGTCGGCATCCACCGACACCCAGTACCCGCCCGATGCAGCCTCCGACCCCATGGAAACAACAACATACTTGCCCTTGGCCTTGGCAACCTCGACCGCACGGCGGATGGTTTCGGATGCCGATGGGCTACCCCCCGGCGATACCACGCGCAGGATAATCGCACCCACGCTTTCATCTTCGGCCGCACTCAAAATGGCATCGGATATATCACCAGCGCGGGCCATATCATCCCCGCCCATGAGGCCGGCATCATCCCCCCCGCCCGAAACAATCATGCCGGACACATAAACGACAGCAACGCCATTGTTTTGTTTATTTTTTTCAACAAGTTTCTTCTCTTTTTTAAAGAAACTTTCAGCGGCAGGTTCCTCATAGAAATAGCTCAAGGGGTCAACCATCTGGCGCTGGTCATCGGGGAAGATGATTTTCATCAACTCATCTTCATAACCCACTGTATCAACAAGTTTTCTTTCTTTCGCTTCCTCGGCTGTATAGGGCGCACCGTCTATCAGGGCGCCAATACGCTCGGTGGGGATTTTACGCCCCTGTGCAACACCCTCGAAAAAGTCCGTCATCATGGACGCAAGGATGCCGTGGATGGTCGTGCGTTGCGCATCGCTCATGTGCTCAAGCAAGGCATTTTCAGGGGCTGTTTTGTAGGTGCCTTTCTGGATGATGTCCGGCACAACCCCCATAAGGTCGAGCGTCTTTTTGAAATACGGCATCTCGGCATGGAAACCGGTTATGGATACAGCCCCCACAGGCTGCACCCAAATGGAATCAAATGCGGTTGCCAGATAGTACTCGGCCATACCGGGGTACATATCGCCATACGACTCGGCATAAACATACGCACGCTTGCCGCCGGCCCTGAATTCCTGAATGGCTGCGCGCAATTCCTGAACATCGGCCCAGTTGTAATCCCCGCCCTCAAGGCGCACGGCCAGCGCCTCGACGCGCTTATCCTTGGCTGCCTTGTAAATCGCGCTCGTGGTTTCGGTCAGCGATGGCTCCATCGGCACAAACTGCGCAAGCCACGATGGGATATTCGGCACATCCAGCGGGGTGCCATGGAAAGTGGTCGTTAAAACCATGCGCTCAGGCAACGGCGGGTTTTTCTCCCTCAGGGCAAAGGCGCCCAATAAGGCCAACCCCACCACCATAAAACCGATCAATACCAGGAAACCGCGAATAACTGCCCAGATCTTCTTCATCCGTCCTTATTAGCATACCCTTCAATCCCAAGAAGCGCCTTTTTTCGCGCAGGGCCGGATGAATAATGCCCAAGCACCCCCGTTTTCTGGATCACACGGTGGCAGGGTATAAGCAGGCAAATGGGGTTGGCCCCAACGGCACTGCCCACCGCGCGGCACGCCTGCGGGCTGCCTATCCCCTCGGCAACCCCCTCGTACGAGGTAAAATAGCCAGAAGGTATTTTCAAAAGCGCGCGCCACACCTGCATCTGGAAGTTGGTACCAAACAGGTGCAACGCCAGCTTGCGCCCCTTGGGTGGCTGCCCACCGCAAATCGCCGTCACGGCAGCGCAATCGGCTTCAACCGCGGCATCATCGTGCACAAGCGTAGCCAGCGGCCATGCGGCAAAAATATTGCGTAAGGTATGCTCGCGGCTGTCATCAACCCTGAACCCGAGATAGCAAAGCCCCCGCGGCGTGCGCGCGGCTATCATCTCGCCGTACGGCGTAGGCGCAAAACCGTAGGCAATCGTCATGCCCCTGCCCTTGGCTTTAACCTCGCCGGGTGTGGCCGCCTCGACACTTACAAACAGGTCATGCAAACGCCCGTTACCCGAAAGGCCAGCCGCATACGCAGCATCAAGCGTTGAAACACCTTCCACCAGCAAATCCCGCGCATGCTGGTGTGTCAGCGCCTGCACAAAACGTTTGGGGCTCAGGCCCACATGCGCGCTAAATGCCTTCTGGTAGGCCGTAGGCTCCATGCCCACATGCGCGGCAGCATCCTCGAGGCTGGGTTGCACTTCCCAATTGGCGACTAGCCAATCAAGGGATGTTGCGATGGTCTGGCTGATATCAATTCTCATTCTCCAACCCTACTGCATGAAATGGCGCAATCAATCCGTTTCTTGCGCTAGGGAAATACAAAAAATGGCACGAAATGCCTCTCTTAAATCGGGCGATTTTGGGGTATAATATTAGGTATGAAAAAAGCCGACTTCCTGAATTCCCTCACCTGTTCCCGCCGCGAATTTGTATCGTTTGTCATGGCGGCGGTTGCATCGGGCGCGCTTTACCGCAGCATCCCGTCACTGGCTGGCGATGGCGACGCCCCGCGCGAATGCCTCATCGTCGCAAGCCAGAAACAGGCAGCATTGATTGATCTTGCCGCAGGCGATGTCAAAACGGTCGATATCGGCTTCAGCGCCCACAGCTTTGTCCAGCACCCGACAAACCCTAAAAAATTCATCGCCATCGAAAAATGGGGTGCCAATTCGGCTGAGGTCGATTTCGGCACAGGTACCCAACGCCCCATCCGCCACGGCAAGGATGAAATGACCCAATACTACGGCCATGGCTTTTACCACGAGGCCAAAAAGGCCATATTCATTACCCGCGTGGATATCACCAGCGGCAGGGGGTTCCTTTCGGGCTACAACCCCGATACCTACGAAATCATGTATGATTACCCCGTAACCCCCGGCGGCCTGCACGAATGCCACCGCATGGCAGACGGCACCTACATGGTTGCCTGCTCGGGCGTTAAAACGCATAACTTCCTGCCACCGATATATGGCGACAAATTCGGCCCCTCCTCGCTAGTTAAGGTGGATGTGGACAACGACGGCAAGGTCTTGGGCGAGCTGCCGATACACGATGATTTCATCATCGGGCACTTCGGCCTCACCAAGAAAAATCAGGTACTGGCTCTCAGCACAGCCAGCTACAAGGATACCAACCTCCCCGGCAACCTGTATTACAGCCCCGATTGCATCGAACCCCTGAAAAAAATCGAAATTCCTGCGGAAGTCGCCAAAAACCTGAAGGGCGAAATGTTAAGCGTCGCCCTCAATGAAAAAGAGGACCTTGCGGCAGTTACCAACCCCATGGGCAAAACGGTCCTGCTCATCAACATGGAAAACGGCACTCTGGTTGAAGCCATCAACGATAGCTGGCGCAGCATTTCCTATGATCCGGTCAACGACCGTTTCATCGGCGCCACACCCAACATAGAAGCTATCGGTCAGGATTTCTCAGGCGCAACACCTCTTTCCATCAAACAGAAGGAAGGCTCCCCGCAATACGAATTCACAGGCGCCCACTCCATCATCAAAATGGTTTAGTGCCTATTTGCTCTGGCAGTAATCGATAGCCCTGTCGCCGCTCATGTCATGCCCGAGGCTGTAATGCGCCTTGTAGTTCACGCCGTCTGCACCTGACTTGGTTTTACAGGCCGTCTTGTCAGGGTCCGGATACACAAGGGAATACATGCGCCCGTCTTGCGAAACCAGCAGAGCGGGCATCTTTGCGGCATTGACCTCGACAATAAGCGCGGGGCGGATTTCATCCAGAGTGCCCGCAAAAATATGGTTTGTTATCCCGCCCTGCATGACACGCACTTCATTGTATTGTTGCGGTATCAGGTTGCGCACACGCTCGGGCAACAAACCCTTTTCAAAGGTCTTGTAGGTCAGGCGCGCACCCAGCGCATCCCCGCCCGCCGAGGCGGGCCTGTAGTCCTCAGGCATCCCTAGCTGCATAGGCTCCGAGAAAACGTAATCCTTGTCAGGCACTATGGCGTGGCAGGCATGGCAGGCCATGGTCTGGTTGACGGGGTCAGGGTCCGTAGTCAGGCCGTCGGCGCCAAACAGCGCATAACCCCAGCCATTGGTTTCCGTGTGTTTCTTGCTGTCCTTTACCATCAACTGGTACCTGCGCGAACCGGCAGGCACTGCCGAGCTTGGGAATGCGGGATCCTCCTGCGTTACAATCGCGATTTTCGCGAAAACGGCACCGTCTGGGTAAACCTTGCCCCCGTCATTCAAAACTTTCCAAGCCACATCATTGGCATACACGAACCGCAATTCGTTTGAATCGTGCCTGAAACGCACGGTCACCAGCTTCCAGTCCTTGATGAAGTTGCCGAACTGGGTCAGCGAATACCCGTTCATGCGTGGAAGCCCTTTGAGGGATTGCTGCGCCTGCGCCCCCGCCACAAACATGCACATCAGACAAACAGCAAAGAAAAAGCCGCGCTTCATAGCAGCCTCCGTATATGGATTACCCTGAAATTGTATCCGAATTCTATTTGGATTCCAGCGCCTTCAAGCGGGCATCCAAGGCCTCAAGCTGGCCCTTGAGGGCCGCATTCTCGGTAGCCAGCGCATCGTTCTTGGCGCTCAGCTCCTGCACGGCTTTCACAATCATCGGCGTGATGCGGCCATAATCCATCGCCCAAGGCGTTTCACCCTTGGCAAGCGGCTTTTCACCATCGTCATGCGTCGTAACGGCATCGGGGAAGACTTTATAGACATCCTGCGCGATAAAGCCCTCGACCTTCTTCTTCGCAGGGTCGCCAATGAAGTTGAAGTCCACGACAGGCAGGCTCAACAGGCGTTCAAGCCCGTTGGAGGCCGGTACGATGTTTTCCTTGAGGCGGCGGTCAGATGTCGTGTTGTAAGCGGCGGAACCCGTACCCGTTTGCGTAATCGAACCAAGGTTGGTACCGTTCGGGCTTTGGAACTGGATAAGCGCGGCGCCAGACGCCACGGAATCCACACCCGCCTGCAACAGGATGCCCGAAGGGCCGCTGGTGTTGGCCGTGTTCCTGACGCGCATCACAAAACCGGCCGACTTGCTGTCTAGAGCATCCAGCGCATAAGAAGGTGATGTATTAAGTATCCCCACGTTGCCATTGCTAAGAACGGTAATTGGGTTCACGTTTGTACCTGTCGCCGAACGCGCTTTAAATGCCAGACGCTGTGTAAATTCGGCACCACCATCTTCAAGTGAAATAGTAAACTTGACTGCATCGCCTTGTGCTGTCGCATTACCAAGGCCGCCTGCCGCGGTGCTAGTTCCCGTAAAATAGCCCCAGTTGGCAAAAGCCAATGTACTCGATGTCGCTCCGTTGTTCCTTTGTGCGCCACCAAGATAAACCACGTTGTGGGCATCAACCGTGGTCGCGTTCCCCCAGCGGCCAGGTATAAGGGCAATACCGTTATATCCAATAAAGCCGTTACTAGATGCGATCGGGATTGTATCCGTTGAAGTGAGTGCAGTGCCGCCCGCACCTACACCTTGGAAAATGGCATACTGGTTGGTCGAGCTAGGCTGTACAACGTGAAAGACACTTCTGGGAGTCGAAGTAGCTATACCCACAGAACCACCTTGGTCGTTAAGGGCCAATACCCTATAGGCAGTACCATTCTGGCCAGCCTGAATCCAGCCATAGTTGGACGTAGTATTATACCCAAGGATAAGACGCATGTTTGGATCGGTGTTACCCTGTATCGATACTTGACCGCTGGTATTGCCTACACCTGCAGTCGCGTTATCGGCCTGAACCACGAGTTTCTGGTTTGGCGCAGCAGATCCAATACCTACGTTCCCGTTATTGACACCCACATATACAGTTTCATTACCACCACCGGCACCAGCATAACCGCCAAGACGTACGTTACCAGATGCATCGATAGAGAAAGGAGCCCTGTAAGTAACCAGATCCCTTGCTGCAGATGTGTTCTGGTCAATTCTGTAAGCCCCCCCATCAGCAACTATACGCCAATATCCTGTTGCAGCTACTTGATCGGACTCGTCCAGAATCATGGGTGCTGCTGAATCAGCGATATGAAGCTTGGTTTTGGGAACATTGGTACCAATACCTACAAAGCCTGCATGATCGATCATCATGCGGCTAAGCACGCTGCCATACGAGTTTGTGGTGCCAAAATACATCTTGGAACCATAGGAAGCCGATGTCTGGACATAGATACCGGCAGCAGGGGTTGTACCCACCGAACCAGAGCTGTTGTAACCAAACGTAAGAGCTGTCGCGTTGTCGTTGGTGCCCGTGCTGGTTTGCAGGAACTGGCCGCCATACAAACCCGTACCAATGGCGGCAGGGTTGAATGCGGCATCCGTCCCGCGGCCCATCAACGGGCGCCACACCGAACCGTCACAAACATAAAGCGAGTTGGTCGTGCGGTTGTAGAACAACATGCCTTGGCGTGATGCACCTGCGTTGGCCTGTGACGTATAAGCTATCTGGTTCGAACCGTTGGCAACCAGCGATACAACACCGTCACTCGAGTTAAAACCGGTGGGGAATACGCCGCAGGCCATGGCCTGCCCGCCCGTCATGGCCAAAACGGCCAGCACGGCTACACTTGCAAGGACTTTCCTAACGAATGATCCGACGCGCATGGTATTCATCCCCTACTCAATCAATGTACGGTTGCGCCCAGTTTTTCCTCAATGGCCTTGAGGCGTTCTTCAAGCGATTTAACAGTGTTCTCAAGCGTTTCAACACGGGCCCTGAGGGCGGCATTCTCGGTCTTGAGCAGCGTGACTTCGCTATCCAGTTCCTTGATGGCCTCGACCAGCGGCGCAATCATCATGTCGTAATCAACAGCCTTCATGCCGTTTACATCGGTTTTCACGGCCATCGGCAACACGCCTTCAACTTCCTGTGCGATAAAGCCGAGGGATTCAACACCCGTCTTCTTCCACACGAAGGATACGCCGCGCAGTTTGCGTACAACTTCAAGGCCCTTCATGGTTTCAATCTTGTCTTTGAGGCGGCGGTCAGATGTATGGAATACCGATGTCGCCGTCAGTACGCCGTTCCAGTCGATGGTCACGTGGCTCGTGAGGCCGCCTGCATAGTTGTTGGAGGTACCAAGGCGCATGATAGTGCCCGAGCCCGTTTCCTGCAGGTAAATACCGGCCTTCGGCAGCGTTGCGTTGTCGTTGCTCGTACGCCAGAACAGACCAGGCGTGTAGGCGTTGGCAGTGTAGGCCGTGTCAATCACGATACCGGCGCTACCCAATGCACCTGTGTAGTTGGTCAGGGTCGTGCTTTGCGGGCCATTGACCGTCAGGCGCGCTACCGGCGTTGCGTTGCCAAGGCCAAGGTACTTGTTGGTGTTATCCCAGAAGAAGTTGCTGTCAGCAAGGAACCCGCTGTTCGAGTTGCTGAATTGTACCTGACCTGTCGTACCACTTGAGCCGACAACACCGGATGCCGTAGCCACACTCACAAACGAGCCTGTGTTGGTGCAAAGCTGCAGGGTTGTACCCGAGTTCCAGCTCAACATACCGGCTTTGGATGCGTTACAGGTTGCATC
>JAGWXJ010000089.1 GCA_018969935.1 Alphaproteobacteria bacterium
CACAGCCGTGCCGGACCGCCCTTATGTGCGCGAAAACCCGAATGCGGTGGTAGAACCCGTTTTGCCCGAGCAGCCGGTTGCCAAAGCCGAGCCGAAAAAGAGCCCGGTCGATTACGCGGCGGATGCCGTTGATTACGACCAAGACAACAAAATCGTGACGCTGACCGGCAATGTTGAACTGAAACAGGATGGCCGTACCCTGCAATCCGACAAGGTGGTTTACAACCTGAAGGACGATATTGCGACCGCCGAAGGCAACGTGATTATCACGGATGCGAACGGTGATGTGCACCATGCGGAATCCGTTGAGTTATCTGACCGCATGCGCCAAGGCCTTGTCGATAAAATCGCGACGACCATGACGGATGGCAGCCGCGCATGGGCCGATGAAGGCATCAAGGAATCCGAGCAGCGCTATCACCTGAAAAACGCGGCTTACACGGCTTGCGAGGCTTGCAAGGAAGACCCAAGCAAGCGCCCGCCATGGCAGTTGCATGCCAAGGAAGTGAATGTGCTGAAAGACGAGCAGCGCATAGAATACAAACACGCATGGCTGGACCTTTGGGGTTTGCCCGTGTTGTATACGCCCTATTTTTCGCACCCCGATGGCTCGGTTGACCAGAAAAGCGGTTTGCTGACGCCAAGCTTTGGCTGGAACAGCGAGCTGGGCGGGTTTTATGCGCAGCCTTACTACTGGGCTATTTCGCCTTCCACCGATGCCACGTTTACGGTGATGCCGACCACGAAGGAAGGCCCGCTGGGCCGTGTGCAATTCCGCAAGCGGTTTGATGACGCGTATTTTGAAACCGATACCAGCTTTACGCATTCCAGCCGCACGGATTCCGTGAACAACACGAACGTGGCCGAGGATGCCGAGTTACGCGGGCACTTCTTTGGCAAGGGCGGCTGGGATATCAACGACCACTGGCGCGCCCGCGCCGATATCCAGCTGGCATCGGACGAGCAGTATCTGCGCCAGTACGGTTATTCGGATGACGACATCCTTGAAAGCCGTTTGTACGCCGAGCGTTTTGAAGGCCGCAACTACGCGATTATCGAAGGCATGGGTTTTCAGGATATCCGTGCCGGTTCTGCCAAGAGCGACCAGCCGAATATTTTGCCGTACGCCGAGATGAACTTCATGGGTGACCCGAATGCCACGCTGGGCGGGCGCTGGGAGTGGAATTCATCGCTGCTATCGCTTTCCCGCGATGGGAACGGGCAGGATGAATGGCGCGGATCAACGCGCGCATCGTGGGCGCGGCAGGACATCATGCCCGTTGGGCTTGTGTTCAATACCGAGCTTGGCGCGCGCGCGGATTTTTACGCGACGACTGACCGCATCGAACATGCTTTGAACCCAGCCGAGCCTGATGACGAGCAGGATGCGCGCTTCTTCCCCAATGCGCAGTTTACGGCTTCGTACCCGCTTAAAAACAATTTCAAGAGCTTCCAGCTGCGTGTGGAGCCGGTGACGACCGTTTACCTGTCGCCCGATATCGACAACAGCACGGACATCCCGAACGAGGACTCGCAGGATGTGCAACTTGATGTTGGCAACCTGCTGGATGGCAACCGCTTCCCCGGCCTTGACCGCATCGAGGATAAATCGCACGTGGCTTACGGCCTTAAAACGGGGCTTTACAGCTATGAGGGCGGGTATCTCGATACCTTCCTTGGCCAGAGCTACAACTTTGATGATGACGGCAATCCGTTCAACGCCGGCTCGGGCCTTGATACGCAGTCATCGGATTACGTTGGTTCGGTCAACGCATCGTTTGATGGCGGCAAGCAATATCTTTCCTACCGTTTCCAAGTGGATTCAGACACGCTGGCATCGCAGCGCCACGAAATGTATGGACGCACCACCATGGGCCCCGTGCAGTTTGACGGCAGCTACATGTATGCCAAAGGCGTTGCCGGTACGACCTATGCGGACAGCCGCGAGCAGGTGACGCTGGGTTCGACCGTCGAACTATCGGACCTGTGGACGTTGCGCGCGGATAGCGTGTACGACCTTTCCAGCGTATCGGAAAACCGCGGGTTGCGCCGTGCGCTCGGCACGCTGACGTATACGCACCAGTGCTATGATATTGCCGTGACGGCAGACCGTAACCTTGCCAACGATTCATCGGGTGTGCAGGAGACAACGGTCATGTTCCGCATCGGCCTAAAAAACCTTGGCGAATACGCGACCGACAAATTCCAGATCGGTAAAAACAAAACTTCAGACAACTAGAGCGTGTTAGCGGCGCAGGCGGTAGCCACCACCGCTTGCCGGTGTGTACCATTGTGCAGCTTCGCGCGGGTGCTGGAAGTTGCGGAAGGTGTTGAGGCCCATGGCGCCGCCGCAATCCTCAACCACGATCATGCCCGGCGGAATTTCGAATACGCGGTCCATGAAGCGGTAGGAATATCCGCGGCCACCGCGGCGGCCGTAGCCTGCGTATTCCTGCAGGCAGATGCCAAAACGTTTGGAGCCTGACGTGCCGCGGCCGATGACTTCGATATCGTTGAATTCCTGTCTGTCGAGTTTCTGGCCGCCAACGGAATAGTATTCCATGACGAAGGTGATGGTGTTGGAGGCGATGGGCGCCGTTGCAACCTGACGAAGGCCTGAAACGAAATCACCAAACGAGCCCCATACTGCGCTTTCGAATTGGCAATATGCGGGGCTCATGCCAATCATCTGGCCTACGACCACTTTTTTGGTTTCCGCCTGTCTGCTGCCTGCAAGATTGATGATCTCGGCATCCTGAACGAGCCAGCAGCCTTGGGGGATGGATTGCGTCGTCACGTAAGCGCCGTCGGTAGGGCGGAAGTAACCACGGTCATTGGTGCCCCACTGGATACGCAACGTATTCGGAATCAGGCCGCCCATCACAGGCGATACACGGCGGACGCGGACGAGAGAACCATCGGAGCATTGGCCAAAGCGGCGGCTGACCTGCACGCAGTTGGAGGGGACGCCCGACCATTCATCGGTTTGTTCGGCAAGGCGGGGGGATGTCGGGCCTTGGTCATACAAGCTGCCACCTGATTGGCCACAACCTGAAAGTGCTACGCCTGCGCCAATCATGAGGGCGGCGGTTGCCGGTTTTGCGGCGCCTGCCCAGTCGTTTGCGAGGTCGATGGTTGTGGAGTAGGCGGTTTTGAGTGTCTGGAGCATGATTTCCCCTTAGTTTCCCCTGGTTTTGTGGGAAGACTATAGTCAAAAGTTAAGATTATGTCAAATTATTCGTAGCGGCAGTTTTGGGCGCGGGGCAGCTTGTAGCCGTATTTTTCCAAGCCCTCGGCCGTGCATTCACCCTGATTGTTAACCTTGATCAGCCCGTCAGCCCTAAAGCGGCCTGTGCGGGTTTTGAGGGGGTAGGTGTAGCAATATCCGTCGGCAGAATCCTCGATCTTCGGGTCCAGGCCGTAGCCGATACCGACCTGAAGCTCGCCGGGGACGCAAATTTGCTGCCTCGGGGCTTCGGCCAACGGGCGGGACATGGGGCCAGCAGGGCGGGCCTGCGCGGGGCGCGTGTTGACCCTGTCGGCATCGGCCGAGCAACCAAGGAGTACAAGGGGGGCTGCAACAACAGCCCATGCAGGTGCGAGGCGCATCAGATATCCAGATCGGCCACGGCGAGCGCGTTGTTCTGGATGAACTGGAAGCGCGCATCGGCGTTTTTGCCCATGAGGTTGTCGATAAGATCGTTCACGGGTTTTCTAACGTCTTCAACCGGTGCGGGCGTTCCATCGGCCAAAATGGCTTCCGTGATGGCGGCGGCCTGCGGCAGGGTTACGCGCAGAAGCGTGCGCGTATTGTGATTCATCGTTGTTTCCTTCAGCTGGGCTGCGGGCATCTCGCCCAAGCCTTTGAAGCGGCTGACTTCCACCTTCGTGCGGTTTTTGAAGGTTGTGGCCATCAGTTTTTCGCGGTGCGCGTCATCCTTTGCGTATACCGTGGTGCCACCTGCCGAAAGGCGGTAAAGCGGGGGTTGCGCCAGATACAGCGCGCCCGATTCAATGAGGCCCGGCATTTGCGTATAGAAGAAGCTGATGAGGAGGGATGCGATGTGCGCGCCGTCTACGTCGGCATCGGTCATGATGATGATGCGTTCGTAGCGGAGGTCGGATGATTTGAATTTATCACCGACGCCGCAACCGAGTGCCTGAATGAGATCCTGAATTTCCTGATTGTCGCGGATTTTGTCACGCGAGGCGGATACAACGTTCAGGATTTTGCCGCGCAGGGGCAGAATGGCCTGCGTTTCACGGTTACGGCCCTGTTTGGCCGAGCCGCCTGCGGAGTCACCTTCCACGATGAAGATTTCGGTGCCGAAGGATACGTTGCGCGAACAGTCGGCCAGCTTGCCGGGAAGGCGGAGTTTGCGCGTGGCTGTTTTGCGCAGGGTATCCTTGTCTTCCTTCCGTTTCAGGCGGTGCTCGGCGCGGGCGATGATGCTATCGAGCAGCAGTTTGGCCGAGGCGGGGTCGGAGGTGAGGTAAATATCAAAACGGTCTTTCATCGCCTGTTCGACGACGCGCTGGGCCATCGGCGTTGCCAGTTTGTCTTTCGTCTGGCCCTGGAACTGCGGTTCGGAGATGAAGACGGAGAGGAGGCAGCAGGCGCCTTCCATCACGTCATCGGGCGTGATGATGCTGGCCTGTTTGTTGTTGATGAGGGTTGCGTAATCTTTGAGCGACTTTGCGAGCGCGCCGCGCATACCGGCTTCGTGTGTGCCGCCTTGCGGGGTGGGGATGGTGTTGCAGTAGGAGTGTATGAAACCATCGCCGAAATCATCGGGCCATGCGACTGCGAATTCGATACGGCTGTCCTTGTTTTCGACTAGGCCTGCAAAGATATGCGGGGTTACCAGCGGGCGGTTTGCCAGATCGGATTTCAGGAAGTCTTCAAGGCCACCGGGGAATTTGAACGTGTCTTCAACGGGGGTCGTGCCGTCATTGATTTCGGACTTCCATTTGATTTCCACGCCGCGGAACAGATAGGCCTTGGACCGGCACATGCGGTAGAGCGTTGCGGGCTTCAGGTGCAGGTTGGCGCCAAAGATTTGCGCATCGGGGTGGAAGCGGACCGAGGTACCCTTGCGGTTAACTGCGCCCAAGCTTTGCAGCTTGCCTTTGGGAAGGCCGCGCGAGAATTCCTGACGGTAGAGTTTTTTGTCGCGTGCGACTTCGACCGACATTTCATCGGAGAGGGCGTTGACGACCGAGATACCAACGCCGTGAAGGCCGCCCGATGTTTTATAGACATCGGTGTTGAACTTGCCGCCCGAGTGGAGGGTGGTGAGAATGATTTCGAGGGCGGATTTGCCCGGGTATTTGGGGTGTTCATCGACAGGAATACCGCGGCCGTTATCGCCGATGGCGCAGCTGCCATCCTCGTGCAAAGTGACATCGATGCGGGAGGCGTGGCCTGCAACCGCTTCGTCCATCGCGTTATCAAGTATCTCGGCAACAAGGTGATGCAATGCGCGCTCGTCGGTGCCGCCGATATACATGCCGGGGCGTTTGCGGACGGGTTCCAGCCCCTCAAGCACGACAATCGCCTTTGCCGAGTAGCCGTCAGAGGAATCGGCTGCGGCATTTTTACGGGCGAGGTCGGATGCGGTAGAGGCGGGCTTTTTAGCGGCGGTCACTGTCTGGGCTTTCTTTTTCTGCTGTGCGGAGAACAAATCGCTCATAATATATACTCAATTTTGCCATAGATATGTGGTACTTTCATACTAAGGCTGGTAGCCCAAAAGCAAGGAAAACCTGTGGTTTTGTACCGTATTCTTACCCTTGTAGCCGCTTTTTTGCTGGCTTTTACCCCTGTGGCGCGCGCGGAGGGGCTTTCCCCGCTCCCCGAGCTGAGCGCCCAGTTTGACCTCAACGGCTATGCAGCCAATACGGATACCATTACCAAGGAATTCCCAGATATTCCGAATGTGGCCTTCGAGCTTTCGCTTCCCAAGACATGGATCGAGCGTTCGGCCCTCGGGCAGAGTTATGGCGAGCTTATCCGCTACGAAGGGCCTGCGGTTGGCGATGTAAGGCCCTATTTTTCATTCAAGCGGATAGCCCTTAAGCGTGAAAATACAGCGGCACATGAACTTGTTTCGTACCTGCTGAAGCAGGCGTATGTGCTCAGGTCCATCCATGAAATCGATGACCGCAACGTGGAGGCGCTTTACGTGCTTGTAAATGAAGCGGGGGATGATTTTGCGGTACGGGCGAAAATCCGCATCGTGGGGCCTGATATGCTGATGGCCGAGTACGGCGTGCCCATCAGGGGGTTTGACCGTATGCGGGACGAGCAGACTTTTGCCGTGCGTTCTTTCAAGTACCTCAAGGATAGCAAAGACACGATCGAGAAACGGGTAGAGCGCACGTATTTCAGGGCGCTCAGGTTTTACTATCCCGCTTCGTGGGTGTTTGACAAAGAGGAGTCATCGGCTGAAAACCGCGTCCGCCTCACCCTTGTAAACAAGGGCGATAACGGCGAGGAAGTCGGCAAAATCAAGATAACCTTGCTTTCCACTGCATCGTTGAAGGATGACGAAGGCAAGAAGGTTTTCAATGTCGATGTTTCAGGCGAATTAAAAGACATCAGAAAGCGGTATGAAGACGCCAAATACGTGTTTGGCCCGACCATCGAGAACCGCAAGCCGGATTTGAATTTGCCGACATCGTTTGCAACGCTTAATGCCTACCAGATGCAAGTGAAAACGGGGCAGTATGATACGGATGCGCTGGCATCGGCGCATAACGAGGTTTGGCTGACCGTTTTCAGGACATCCGGCCCGCTTGACAGGACCTATGTTGTCGAGATGTTGACGCCTTCCCGTTCAGAAAACCTTTACATGTGGTCCGTCAATACGCGGACGTACGAACTGATCCTCAAATCCATCCAGTAACGCGGGGCCGATTGCCACAGGGCGGCAAGGCGTATAACAATCCTTCCTGTACCTATGGGGGATTTTATGGATTTGGGTTTCAAGCTTTATGCCTTTCTGTTTATCGGCGCTTACCTTGCCGTCATGGTTTTGACGGGTATCTGGTACGGGCGACGCGAGGATTCAGGCGACTTTATCATCGGGAACCGCAATATCGGCGTTATCCCCACGGCGGCATCGCTTGCCGCATCCTTCCGTGACGGTGGGGGGATTGTTTTCTGGATCTCCATGGGGTTTGCCGCGAGTTATTCGGCGCTATGGCTGTTTGTTGGTGTGGCATTATCCGCCGCTGTGCTTGCGTATCTGGGGCCGCGCTTGCGCGCCGAGGCCGCCGAGGACGGGCATATAACCATACAGGAACGCGTGCGCGAATATGTGGGCCCCGTTTCGGCCAAGCTGACAGCCGTCATATCCCTTGTTTTCGGCATCCTCATCATGGCCTTGCAGTACCACGTATCGGGTACCATTTTTGCGGAGATCATGGGGGTGCCCAAAGCCATGGGCGTGCTGGCAACAGGCCTAATTATTGCGGCCTACATGGTGGCAGGCGGGTACAAGAGCGTGATTGTGACGGATACCATCCAGTTCTTCATCATGTTCAGCCTTGTCACTATTCCGTTCCTTGTGCATCCCGCAGCATCGGACATGGTGCAATTCGGGACTTTTTTTGAAGGCAATTTCGTGGATTCGGCGGCGCTTTTGCTGTTCGGGCTTTACTACCTCATCATGGTGCCGGAGAGCTGGCAGCGCATTTTTTCGGCACGG
>JAGWXJ010000090.1 GCA_018969935.1 Alphaproteobacteria bacterium
AAAGGCATAGGCATCCTGCTTGGGCCGCACAGCGCAGTCATATCATCAGTCGGCTTTTTGGGTGGCCTGACTCTCTCGCAGCTCGCGCTCAATGCCTACGGCGCCATCCGCGAACGTAATTTCTTCAGGCGCGACGGCTTCCTGCACAATGGCGGCCGCACCGTACGCAACGTCATATCGGGTACATTCGGCATGCTGGCGGGCACGGCCGCTGGCGCAAAACTCGCCAGCATGTTTTCTAAAGTGGCGGCTGACGTTCAAAACACCGACGCCATCCTCAATCACTTCACAACCATCAAACGCACAGGCGGCCTGTTCGGCAAACCTGAGCTTGTACAAAACTACTCGCTGGAAGCAGGCGCCCGCGCAGCCGTGGAAACCATGCAACAGGGCTGGAGCATTTTCTGGCAAGGCATCGGCACCGGCCTTACAAACCCCGATTTTGCAGCCGCCGCAACTGTCTTTGCAATTGCAGCCAGCACGGCTTACCTAAGCATGAAGTCGGCGCGCGCCATAAGCCGCCCCGTCCTAAGGGTTTTCGGCTACCGCCCCGCCTAGGCCCTTTCCAAATCGCGCCTTAGGCGCTAAAACCTCTCAAAACCAACTGCATACCAAGGACGAAGGCGATGGCCGAGCGTTACAACATCAAGGAAACCGAATCCAAATGGCGCAAAATCTGGGCCGATAAAAAATCGTTCGAGGTCACTGAAGATACCTCGAAGCCCAAGGCCTATGTTCTGGCCATGCTGCCCTATCCTTCGGGCCGTATCCACGTTGGCCACGTCCGCAACTACACGCTTTCCGATGTTGTCGCGCGCTACAAACGCGCAAACGGTTATAACGTGCTCAACCCCATGGGTTGGGATGCGCTGGGCCTGCCCGCCGAAAACGCAGCAATGGAACGCGGCACCCACCCCGCTGACTGGACCTACCAAAACATCGCGCAAATGAAGGCACAACTACTCAGTATGGGCCTTGCCATCGACTGGTCGCGCGAAGTCGCAACCTGCGCGCCCGAGTATTACAAACACGAACAGAAAATGTTCATCGAGTTCTATAAAAAGGGCCTCGCCTACCGCCGTGAATCGGTCGTGAACTGGGATCCAGTCGACAACACGGTACTTGCCAACGAACAGGTCGTGGACGGCAAGGGCTGGCGCACCGGCGCCCCCGTCGAGCGCCGCACCCTCAACCAGTGGTTCTTCAAAATCACGCAGTACGCCGATGAGCTGCTGGAAGCCATCAAGACACTGGATAGATGGCCCGAAAAAGTCCGCATCATGCAGGAAAACTGGATCGGTAAATCGCAAGGCCTCCAGTTCAAATGCAAAATTGAAAACACAAACGAAACAATCGAGTTTTTCACAACCCGCGCCGACACCATGTTCGGCCCTACCTTTACGGCCATGGCGCCCGACCACCCGCTCGCAAAAAAACTGTGCGAAGGCAAACCCGGCTGGGCCGAATTTGTGCGCCAGTGTCAGGCAGGCGGCACATCGGAAGCTGCCATCGAACAGGCTGAAAAAATCGGCTTCGATACCGGCTACTTCGTAACCCACCCGATGGACCCGTCCATCAGGCTGCCGCTTTACGCCGCAAACTTCATCCTCATGGATTACGGTACGGGTGCAATCTTCGGCTGTCCCGCACACGACCAGCGCGACTACGATTTTGCAAAAAAATACAAACTGCCCATCAAGCTTGTTGTGCAGCCTGAAGGCAAGGAAGTGGACTTTGAAAAAGGCCCATCCCTTGAACCCGGCATCATGGTGAATTCCGATTTCATCAACGGCATGCCGAACAAGGAAGGTCATAAGGCCGTCATCAAACGCATGGAGGAAATTGGCGCAGGCAAAGGCGTCACCAAATACCGCCTGCGCGATTGGGGCATAAGCCGCCAGCGCTACTGGGGTTGCCCCGTCCCGATGATTCACTGCCAAAGCTGCGGTATCGTGCCTGTGCCCGATAAGGACTTGCCGGTCGTTCTGCCGAAGGACATTAATTACGACGCCCCAGGCAACCCGCTGGATAGACACCCGACGTGGAAGCACACCACCTGCCCCAAATGCAGCAAACCGAGCGTCCGTGAAACCGACACCTGCGATACGTTCTTTGAATCCAGCTGGTACTTCCTGCGCTACCTTGACCCGAAAAACGAAGGCGAAGCCTTCTCAAGCAACGCATCAAAATACTGGATGCCCGTTGACCAATACATCGGCGGTGTCGAACACGCGGTGCTGCACCTTCTCTATTCCCGCTTCTTCATGCGTGCGTTACGTGATTGCGGTTATCAGGTACCCGATGAGCCGTTTACCGGCCTCTTCACCCAAGGCATGGTCACCCACGCCACCTTCAAGGACAAGGACGGCAAATGGATTTACCCGGCCGAGGCCGAACAGGATGAGAAAGGCAACTGGGTCAAATCGGATGACAAATCCCCCGTTACGCTTGGCCGCATTGAAAAAATGTCCAAATCCAAAAAGAACGTCATCGACCCCGATGACATTCTGAACACCTACGGCGCCGATGCTGCCCGCCTGTTCATTTTGTCGGACAGCCCGCCCGAGCGTGACCTGGAATGGACGGAAGCCGGCATCGAGGGTGCATGGCGTTACATCAACCGCCTCTGGCGCGCATTGCAAGATGACCTGCCGAAACTGAAGGGCGGCGACAAACCGAAGTCGTTCTCCAAAGAGGCCTCGGAGCTGCGCGTCAAAACGCACAAAACCGCAAAAGGCGTAGCCGATGATATTCAGGCCTTTGTCATGAACAAGGCCGTCGCCAAAATCCGCGAACTCACAAACGCGATGGAAAGCTTCGAACCCAAGGACGATGCCGACGCATGGGCCCTGCGCGAAGCATGGGAGATGCTGCTCCCCTGCATCAACCCCATGACCCCGCATCTGGCCGAGGAAATGTGGGCCGATCTGGGCCACAAAACCCTGCTGACCGACATCGCTTGGCCAAAGGTGGATGAATCGCTGCTGGTAGCCGATACGGTTACTCTCGCCGTTCAGGTCAATGGCAAGCTACGCGCAACCATCACCCTGCCCGCTGGCGCAGGCCAGAAAGAGGCCGAGGCAGCAGCCATGGCCGAAGACGGCGTCAAACGCGCCCTCGATGGCCTTGCTGTCAAAAAGGTCATCGTGGTGCCAAACAAAATCGTGAACATCGTAGCAGCGGCTTAGTAGGTGTAGGCCGCTGCCTCCAGCGCCTGCATCTGCGCATTCAGCGCCATATAGAACCACGCAAGGATGCCCGCAAAAGCAGCAAGGGCCAAGGCAATGGCCCCTGCCAGCAGCGGGTCCTCCTTCAGCTTTTTGAACAATGCTTTCATAAGGTTCGCATCGGGCGTGGCGTTGGTTCCTGATAGCCACACTAGCACTTTTTTACCCAAGGGAAAATTTGACAAAGCCCAATCAACGCAGGTATATCCATATTCCATGTACGTAACCGCACGCACCCAGACGCTCATGATGAGCATGTCCATGCGCTGCGGCAGGGCTTCACGGTAACCTTACCGAATAGCCTTGCCGCATCAAAGCGGTTGCAGCGTAAGCGCTTCCCACTTCCCCAAAAAAGAAACGAAACAAAAATCGCAAGGAGAAGCGCGATGACATCCCGTACTATTGATATTGTTCACATCACCGATTGCCATGATACCGGCGCCGTAGGCGGCGAACTGGCAGCCATCAAGGTCAAACGCCGTTACGCCGACAGGGCCGACCACCACGACATCGCAACCCGTTTGATCGAAGTTGCCCCTGCCGAGGAATTCAACACCATCGACGTAGGCGCCAAGTTTTCGGAATTGGCAACCAGCGCCGTAAACCCGAATCGTCTGGTACTCGCCATCAACGCGGCACCGCCCAGCATCCCTGGCGGCACAGGCAACAACGAACGCCGCAATTTCGTCCTCGGCCGCCTCAAAAACGGCGTCGTATTTGGCGGCACATGGGGCGGCCACTGCCTCTCCTACGTTAAATCGGAAATTGCCGAGCTCTATGAACTGCTCGATTCCAACAACGGCTCGCAATTCCGCTCGCTCGAGGTCCTTCCCGATGCGCTGCTTGATTTCAAAGCCGATAAAATCGACACGGCACGTCTGCGCCTCGTGGATGTTGCAAAAGAGGTCCCGAATGTTCCGCGCCACTCTCACGCTTGGACAATCGACAACTTCGGCAACGTCAAACTGTTCCTGAATGATGACGACAAAGTCCGCCTTCGCAGCCTGTTTGAGGCTAAAGCAAAAGGCACCGATGGCCGCAGGGTTGCGCCCGTCAAGTTCGCATTCGGTGACAGGTCGGTGGAATTTGCACCCGCTGCCAACGCCCAATTCGAACCTGCGTCATCGCAGTTCGCGGCAGCCGCCCTTGCGCAAAAACTTTTCTGCATCGAAATTGGCACCAATGTCGTATCCCTCACCTCCAGTGCCAAACGCTGGAATACGCGCGGCCAGTTTACGGATGTCGAACAAATCGCAACCCTGCGCGGCGAACCGCACAAACCGCTGGGCTACACACTCCCGAAAATCGGCGCGCCGGTATTCTTTGGCGCATAAAATTGCATTTAATCCTGCAATAGCCTTACCTTACGCGCGTCCGGCAAAACCGGACGCGTTTTTAAAAAGGCATCATGGCGCACGACCCGTTCCTGGACCCCATCCGCGAAACGCTGCATGAAACAGCAGCGCTGCATGCGCTTTCAAAAGCAGCCGCACTAGGCCGCGTCATGGCGCTAGGCATCGATGTGCAGCAGGAATATTTTTTCAAACCCCGCCTGATTGCCGCCGGCGCCGAAAAAACGGAGGTCGAAACATTCGGCCTCATCGCAACCAACATCCACGGCTTCCTGTGCGAGATGGACCATATAGCCCCGCAAATCCCGCGCGCCTATACGGTGCACACACGCATCCGCAAACCAAAGGTCTGGACGGCGGGCGCACTGCGTAACGAGCTTGCTATCAAATCCCGCCCGCAGGATATGCTACGCGCAAAACAGTTTTGCGACCCATTCATCGAAAGCGGGCTGGATGAGGATGTGGCACAACATAACCCCTTGGTCATACTGGCTTTTGGCGGTGTGCTGGAATACTGCCTTGGCGCAGGCATCATCACCGCTACCGATATGTACAACAAAAACGTCATCCTGATGCCGGATCTGGTAGCGCCAAAAGGCGGCGGCAACGCGCAAACCGTGCGCGCGCACTTTGAAATTGCACAAAAGCCCAAAACCCAAGGCTGGGTGGCGCTGGCCGATAGCCATAAAGTGCTAAAAACCCTGCGTACACAGGCCCCTGCCCACCAACCAGTCCATTGACACCGTGCGCCCAAATTCCTAGCGTGGGGGCATGACACGCGCACTCGCCCTTATCCTTGTATCCGCCCTCTCGCTCACACTTGCTGCTTGCGGCTTTACGCCCGTTTACGGCACCTATAGCCAGAATGCGGAGGTATCAAAATCCCTCGACGGCGTTTACATCGATGTCATCCCCGACCGCACGGGCCAAAAACTGCGCAACCTGCTCATTGACCGCATGGTCGCCGATGGCCGCAACGCAGCCGTGGATTCTCCCTACCACCTCCGCGTCAGCGGCCTGACGGAGAGCATCTACGGCATCGGCATCGCCAAGGACGATACGGCAACCCGCAGCCAGATCCGCATCAACGCCGTCATGACCCTGACGGATACACGCACACCCGAATCCAAAGTGGCCATAAGCCGCCAGCTCTCGGCTGTTGCATCGTTCAACACGCTTGCAAGCCAGTACACCACATTGGTGACAGAGGAGGACGCCCGTAATCAGGCCATACAGGAACTGGCAACCAACATCGTAACCCAGCTGGAATTGTATTTCTCGAACCCCGCTGCCTTCGCCCAGCCATCCGAGTAACCGCATGAAACTCGGCTTCCGCGACATTGAAGGCTTCGTAAAAAAGCCCACGCCCGCGGCCCGCGTTATCGTTGTCTATGGTCCCGATCAGGGGCTGGTTGTTGAACGCGCCCAGACAATCGCCAAAACGCAAACGCCTGATTTGTCGGACCCCTTCAACGTGGCCATGCTGACGGGCGACCAGATAGTCGACGACCCGGCACGTCTGTCCGATGAGGCATTTGCACAATCCCTCATGGGCGGCAACCGTCTGGTCTATATCCGCGAGGGTGGCGATAGCCTATCCCCCGTCCTGAAGGACTACCTGAAAGCCCCCTCGCCCCATACGCTTGTGGTTATCGAGGGCGGAGAACTTGGCACAAAATCATCCCTCCGTGCCCTTGCGGAAAAAGCCGACAACGCAGCAGCAGTACCATGCTATGTGGAAGACGAGCGTGACCTCACGCGCCTCATCCAGTCAGAAGTTCAGAACGCAGGATTCACGATTGATCGTGATGCCATGGCAACCCTTGCGGGCAGCCTTGTAGGTGACCGCCGCGTTGCACGGGGCGAGCTTGAAAAGCTCCTGACCTACAAAATAGGCGATTCAAACAAGGCCATCACATTGGCCGATGTGGAAGCCTGCTCGGGCGATGTCCGCAGCCGCACCTTCGATGAACTGGTCAATGCCGTCGGCATGGGTGATGTTCCGCGCATGGCAGCGTCACTGGCAGCCCTCACACGTGAAAATACGGCGCCTGTCACCATCATCCGTACCGTCCAAAACCATTTCCGCCGCCTGTATCAGGCCCAGTTGAAAATGGAGGCAGGAACCGACCCCAAAGCCGCCATGAAATCCCTAAACCCCCCCGTATTTTTCAAGTACGAGGATGCGTTTATCGCCCAAACCCGCCGCTGGCCGCGCGGTAAAATCGAACTATTCTTGAATGCCCTCAACAACACGGAAGCCCAGACAAAGCAAACGGGCATCCCCGCCGAAACGATAACCGCGCAGTTGCTTCTGCGCACGGCCATGCAAAAGGCCGCCTGAAAAAAGGATGATACTCATGAAAAAACTTCTGCTCGCCATCGCCACGCTCGCAATACTTGCGCCTTTCGCGCAAGCAGCCGAGCCAATGGCAGACCCCGCCAAAACCGACCCCGATCTGGTCATGCAGCAAACCGGCAACGTAACGGTCACGACAATAGTCGAAAAAACCACCAGCAAAACCTACACGGTCAACAAACAGCGCGTGGGGATGGTGGGCGGTAGGCCCTACCCCATCACCCAGTCAACGGAAGATGGTGGCACAACCGTCGAAACCTTCGTGAACAACGTCAAAACCGACACGACGGTCGTAAAACCCGACCCTATGCTGGAAAACGCTACCGCAGCCGACCCTAACCGCGCCCCTTACGAATACCCTTTCCGTGAATACACAACGGGTTCCGAAGGTATGAAGTCCCTCGATGTCAAAGGCCCCAAGTCGGATATCACGGTCCGGTACGGCGGTGATTTCAACGACTGACCTCAAAATTGGACAAACCCTCGCCTGAAGGTCTTAACTGGTAAAAAAGCCAGCCAAGATAAAGGGGGGTCCTCATGTCATCCGATAACAGCATGCTTGCCAATGCCGCTGCCCGCTACACCAAGGCACGCGGGGTTTTGCGCCGCATGCGTGACCTCAAAAACGCGGCCACATGTCAGGTTCTTGGCGATACGCTGGACGCCCGTATTGAAAACCTGTCGACGCGCTTCAACCTTGCCGCCACACAAAAGGAAGCGCTCGTTGCACTCTCCAAAACGGCCGATGG
>JAGWXJ010000091.1 GCA_018969935.1 Alphaproteobacteria bacterium
GTTTTTGACAACGACATTCGGCGCATCATCGATGCAGAGGCTGAGCTGGGCGCCATCCGGGCTTTCCGACAGAATGAAAGGGTAACGGCGGGCATAAGCGGGGATATACGTATTCTCCTTCCAGCCGCCTTCATCGGTCACGAAGAGGTTTTCGTTGTCGCGGACACCTACGACTGCCACCGGTGTTGCCACGGCATCACGGGCGAATGCGATAGGGTAGAAATGCGCGATTTGAGGGAATTCAACCAAGTTGATGGGCAGCGCGTTGGCCGTGCCAGCGAAGGCAAAATTCATTTGCTTGTTAAGGCCCCAGTTGGCGTGTGTCGCCGCTTCAAGCAGCGTCGGCTTGTTGTAAAAGAGGGGCATGGGGGCAGCGCCTTGGGCGGGTTTATTCTGTTTCGTGGCGGTCATGGCTGTTTCCTTGCTTGTCGTTATGCGAAAAATAGGCGAAAAATGGGTGATAGGAAAGGCTTTCCTTTATGGACATTCAGGCGTTATTACCGCCCCTCTTTGAAGCCGCCCACAAGGCGGCCGTGCTGGTTGAAGCTGATTCCGCCCGTCCCAAGGTTGTAACACACAAGGCAGACGGATCCCCCGCAACGCC
Source organism: Alphaproteobacteria bacterium (assembly GCA_018969935.1). Lineage (GTDB taxonomy): Bacteria > Pseudomonadota > Alphaproteobacteria > Micavibrionales > UBA1664 > UBA6145. Next base: position 605 of record JAGWXJ010000091.1, read on the forward strand.
AACCGATGCAGCCGCCGAGCGTATCATCGTCGAGGCCATCCGCGCACAGTGCGCCATACCCATTGTGGCCGAGGAGGAATTCGAGGCCGGCCTTACCCCTAAAATTGACCCTGATGGCGCTTTCTTCCTTGTCGATGCGCTGGACGGCACACGCGACTTCATACGCGGCGGGCAGGATTTCACAGTGAATATCGCTCTGGTCGATCGCCGCGTGCCCGTGCTTGGTATTATCATTGCCCCGGCGCTGCACCTGATGTGGCATGCCATTGCGGGGCAAGGCGCCTTCCGCAACAGCGAGGAGCGTATTTCGGTCAGGACGGCGGAAATGGGCGGCATACGCCTTTTGGGCGGCAAAAAAGCCGCCATGCCAGAAGTGCTGGAACCATTTGTAGGTGCGCATACCGTATCGGGCCGCGAACAGCGTTCAAGCTCGCTCAAATTCTGTCTATTGGCCGAGGGGCAGGCCGATTTGTACCCGCGGGTGGGCGAAACCTGCGAGTGGGATACGGCAGCCGGTGATATCATTTTGCGCGAGGCTGGCGGGACTGTGCTGGACATCGAAACCGGCAAGCCCATTGTTTACGGCAAGCAGGACCAGCGGTTCATCAACCGCGGTTTTATTGCGGGCAACCGTAATACCTTTTTGCCGCGGATATAATCAGCAGCTAAGTTCAGCCAGATTTTTATAGAGGTCCAACGCTTGCGGATTGGCCAAAGCCTCCACGTTTTTGACGGGGCGGCCATGGATGATATCGCGCACGGCAAGTTCCGTTATCTTGCCTGACTTGGTGCGCGGAATATCGGCAACCGCCAGTATCTTGGCAGGAACGTGGCGCGGCGAGGCCCCTTTGCGGATGGCATCCTTGATGCGTTTTTGCAGGGTTTCATCCAAGGCAACACCTTCACGCAGGCGTACGAAGAGGATGATACGTTGGTCCCCTTCCCACATCTGGCCGATGGCGATGCTTTCCAGCACCTCGGGCACTTGCTCAACCTGCCTGTAAATCTCGGCAGTACCGATGCGTACGCCGCCCGGCTTGAGGGTGGCATCGGAGCGGCCATGGATAATCCAGCCGCCATGTACCGTGCGTTCAACCCAATCACCATGGCACCAGACGTTGTCGAAGCGTTCGAAATACGCGGCCTTGTATTTTTTATCGCCCTCATCATTCCAGAAGCCGACCGGCATGGACGGGAAAGGCACGGTGCAAACAAGTTCCCCCTGCCCAGCGCCTGCGGGTATCGGTTTGCCGTCGTCATCGAATGCGTCCATGGCGTAGCCAAGGCCAGCGCCCTGAATTTCGCCGCGCCATACGGGCGAGAGGTTGTTGCCGATCACGAAGCACGAAACGATGTCCGTACCGCCTGAGATGGATGCCAGATGCAGGTCGGATTTGATGGCATCGTAGATGTAATCAAAGCTTTCATGCACCAGCGGCGAGCCAGTGGAAGTAAGGGTACGAAGCGTTTGCAGTTTGTGTGTGTCTTTCGGGCGGAGGCCGCCTTTTTTGATGGCGTCGATATATTTTGCGGCAGTGCCGAAGAGTGTCATGCGCTCGGCATCCGCATAATTCCAAAGGACATTGCCATCGGGATAGAACGGCGAGCCATCGTAGGTGAGCAACGTGGCTTCAGAGGCCAGTGCCGTGACCTGCCAGTTCCACATCATCCAGCCGCAGGTGGTGAAGTAGAAGACGCGGTCATCGCGTTTGATGTCGCACTGGAGCTGGTGTTCCTTCATGTGCTGGATCAGCGTACCGCCAGCGCCGTGCACGATGCATTTGGGTGCGCCCGTGGTGCCCGACGAGTACATGATGATCAACGGTTTGTTGAAGGCATAACGCTCGAATTTAATTTCCGAAGCGGGCTTGGCATCGCAGGCAGCGTTGAAGCTGCGGGCGTTTTTCAGCTTGCTGCAATCAGGCTCGGCATTCAGGTAGGGGATAATCAGCGTGTGTTCGAGCCCTTCGATGAGGGGCTGGATTTCGGCAATCTTGGCCAAGCAGTCACAGACCTTGCCGTTGTAGTAATAGCCGTCAACGGCTATCAGCACCTTGGGTGCAATCTGGCCAAAGCGGTCAACCACACCTTGTACGCCAAAATCAGGGGATGCCGAGGACCAGATAGCGCCGATGCTAGATGCTGCCAGAAGGCCGATGACGGCCTCGGGCATGTGGCTGACAAAGCCGGCAACGCGGTCACCTTCTTTTACACCCATATCCTGCAGGACCTGACGGAGCTGCGATACGCGGGTATAAAGCTGTTTGAAACTGAGGCGGCGTTCGACTTTATCCTCGCCACGGAAGACGATGGCATCGGCATCATCACGGCGGCGGAGCAGGTTTTCAGCAAAATTGATTTTGCCGTTGGGGAAGAAGCGGCCACCTGGCATCTTGTTCGGGTTTTCGAGGACGATATCGCCCTTGTCGCCAATCACGCCCATGAAGTCCCACGCGTATGACCAGAAATCGGCCGGATTTTGGATGGACCACTGCCAGAGAGCTTCGTAGTCGGCGAATTTTTTGCCGGTTTTTGCTTCGGCTTCAAGGCGGAAGGCTTCAAGGCGGCTATTTTTGACGGTATCGGCGGCAGGTTGCCAGAGCGGGGTTTCAGGGGCTGTTTTCTGCAAGGCTTCGGCCATGGTCATATCCATATAAATTATGGCCAAAACATTAAGCTGCGGCGCAATACGGGCAAGCGGTTTTGATATTGCATTGCAGCAATTCGGTATTTAGCTTGCCAAAGGGCGGGGCTAAGCCTAGATTGACCCCGCAAAGGAACCGATTATCCGAGGGATTCGCACCATGACCTTTGCATCAAAAAGCCCTGCCAGAAAAGAAATCCGTGAAGCGCTGACATTCGATGATGTGCTGCTTGTACCTGCTGCATCCGAAGTCCAGCCACTCGATACGGATATCAAGACGAAACTTACCAAGGATATCGCCCTCAACATCCCGCTTTTATCGGCGGCCATGGATACTGTGACCGAAAGCACTATGGCGATTGCCATGGCGCAGGCGGGGGGTATGGGCATCGTCCACCGCAACCTGACCCCCGGGCAGCAGGTGGAAGAAGTACGCAAGGTCAAACGCTATGAAAGCGGGATGGTGGTGAACCCCATTACCATCGGGCCTGACGCCACGCTGTCGGAAGCGCTGGATATCATGAAACGTTTCAGCATTTCGGGCATTCCCGTCGTCGAACAAAGCCGCAAGCTTGTCGGTATCCTTACAAACCGTGATGTACGCTTTGCCGATAACCCCAACCAGCCCGTACGCGAGCTGATGACCGCTGAAAATCTGGTTGTTGTACGTAACCGTGTAGACCGTACGGAAGCCAAAAGGCTGCTGCATACCAACCGTATTGAAAAGCTTCTGGTGGTTGATGATGAAAACCGCTGCATAGGCCTTGTGACGGTAAAAGACATCGAGAAGTCGACCCTTTATCCGAATGCCTGTAAGGACAACCAAGGCCGCCTGCGCGTCGGTGCAGCCGTGGGCACAGGTGATGGCGGCTATGAACGCGCCATGGCGCTAGCCGATGCCGATGTCGATGTGATTATTGTTGATACGGCACACGGCCATTCCAAGGGTGTGCTTGATACCGTCACGCGTATCCGCCGCATCCAGTCCAATACCGTACAGGTGATAGCCGGTAACGTTGCCACAGGCGATGCGGCCCGCGCGCTGATTGATGCGGGGGCGGATGCCGTGAAGGTGGGGATTGGACCCGGCTCCATTTGCACCACGCGGGTTGTTGCCGGTGTAGGCGTGCCCCAGCTGACCGCCATCATGGATGTGGCGGAGGCGTGTTACCGCAACAGCATCCCCGTTATTGCCGATGGCGGCATCCGTTACTCGGGCGATCTGGGCAAGGCTGTTGCCGCTGGCGCCGATGTCGTGATGCTTGGTTCCATGTTTGCCGGCACAGATGAAGCCCCTGGTGAAGTCGTGCTGTACCAAGGCCGTTCGTACAAGACGTACAGGGGTATGGGTTCGGTCGGGGCGATGACGCAAGGATCCGCTGACCGTTACTTCCAAGGGCAAGTACGCGAGCAAAACAAACTGGTGCCCGAAGGCATTGAAGGCCGCGTACCCTACAAAGGGCCCATGGCCAACGTGGTGCACCAGCTTACAGGCGGCCTGCGCGCAGCCATGGGTTATACGGGAAGCAAAACGATTGCCGATATGAAGGCCAATGCGCAGTTCATCCGCATGACCGGCGCAGGTTACCGTGAAAGCCACGTGCATGATGTGACCATCACACGCGAAGCCCCGAATTACAGGCAAGAAAGCTAAACATAATATAGCCCTGATAACGGTATGTAATTCCATACCTCTTGTCGTGCCGCCCAAAAGACATAGTGTTGAGGGATAATCTCAATATCGTTCAACTCTAGTCTATTCTCATTCAGGAGCCTCCACACATGCTGCGCCGCCTTGCCTATACCGTTGCCCTTATGACCGCCTTTGCGATGCCTGCCCATGCCGAGCCGCAAAAATACAGCTTTGACAAAGTGCATACGCAAATCCAGTTCATGGTGAACCACCTCGGTTTTTCCAACTCGACAGGTAAGTTCCTCAAATTTGACGGCGGTTTTGTTTTTGATGAAGCAAACCCCGCAGCTACCACGGCCGAACTGACCATCGATACGAATTCCATCAATATGGATGACGCGACATGGGAAGAACACCTGAAAGACAAAGACTGGTTTAACGTAGCCACCTACCCATCCATGAGCTTCAAGAGCACAAAGGTTGAAGCCACGGGCGATAAAACTGCCAAAATGACGGGTGATCTGACCCTCCTTGGCCAAACAAAGCCCGTTACGCTTGATGTAACCCTCAACAACTGCGGAGCCCACCCCATGAGCAGCAAGCCTACCTGCGGTTTCTCGCTAAGGGGTACGCTCAAGCGCGCCGATTGGGGCATGACCAATGGCATTCCCATGGTTTCGGATGACGTGCAACTGCACATCGAAGTCGAGGCCAGTGCCGAAAAAGAGATGAACAAGTAAGCGGGAACGCCATGAAATTCAGAAACACGGTTGAGGCTTATGGGGCTGTATCCAAAACGCTCCATTGGCTTATTGCCCTCGGGGTTTTGAACCTGCTTATCATGGGGCCGCGGATGGAAGACATCCCCGACAAGGTCGACCGTTTCTGGGTTTACAGTTACCACAAATCGCTTGGAATTACGGTGCTTGCACTGATGCTGGTGCGGCTTGTCTGGAAGCTTATGCATTTCGGATTGCCGCACCACAACCCCGCGCACAAACCGTGGGAACAAAAGCTTTCAGCCCTCATCCACTGGGCTTTTTACGGCCTGTTGATTGCCATGCCGCTTTCGGGCTGGCTTATGACGGGTGCTGCGGGGTCTACCATCAACTGGTTCGGCTATTTCGCCGTGCCCGCAATTGCCACGCCCGACAAGGACATGATGGCGACGTACAGTGAAATCCATGAAACAATCAGCTATCTTATCTGGGGCGCAATTGCCCTGCATTTCGGAGGAGCCATGAAACACCTGATCATCGACCGCGATAATACCGTAAAACGCATGCTGCCCGCCCTGTTGTTTGCCCTTTTGCTGCCTTTTGCAGCGCATGCCGAGGACGCCGTGAAGGAGCCAACCATCTGGACGATGGACCGCGCGCAAAGCAAAATCGGTGTAGAAGCGCAGCAGGAAGGCAGCGCTTTTGAAGGGCATTTCTCATCGTTTGACGGGGTTATCCGCCTTACGCCCGAAACGCCAGAAAACGGCAATGCGCAAATCACCATCGACCTCAACAGCTTTGATAGCGGTAATGGCGAGCGTGATACGACCGTCAAGGAAAAGGACTGGTTTGATATTGCAACCAACCCGACATCCACCTATTTCGTGGACAATTTTGAAAAAGGCGAAGCCCCCGATGAATATGTTGCCCGCGGCCGCCTTGTATTGCGCGGGATTGAAAAGGCCGTGGACCTGCCTTTCAAAATGCTGATAACGGAAAACGAGGGTGTACGCACTGCCCATGTAACCGGCCAGACGACCCTGCACCGCCTTGAATTCGGTATCGGTGACGGGCAGTGGGCCGACCCCAAAATGGTGGGGACGGACGTTATCGTCAAAGTTGACCTGTTTATGACGGCACCCGTACCGGAAGAGTGAATTATACCCGATAGTTAACCCCTATTCATCCACAGGGCGGTCAGGTATGATAGGGCTCTATGCGAACCCTATACCATTTGTGGCTTCACCCTTTCTCGCGCAAGGTCCGTGTGACTTTGGCGGAAAAGGGCCTTGAATTCCAACTGAAGCTGGAAAAAATCTGGGAGCGCAGGACCGAGTTTCTGGCCATCAACCCCGCTGGCGACGTGCCGGTAATGGTGGAGGAGGACGGGACCGTCCTTTCCAATTCCAACGTGATTTGCGAATACCTTGAGGAAGTGTACGACCACACTTCCCTTTTGGGTAATGACGCGCTTCAACGCGCCGAAACACGCCGCCTGATCGGCTGGTTTGATGTGAAATTCAACCGCGAGGTAACCGAAAACCTTGTAGGCGAAAAAATCATGAAGCGCTTTCTGAAGCTGGGGGAGCCGCACGGCCCTTCCATACGCGCAGGGCATGCGAATATCCATTACCATCTCGATTATATTTCATTTTTGATGGAGCGCAGGCGCTGGCTTGCGGGGGACCGTTTTTCGCTGGCCGATATATGCGCGGCTAGCCATTTATCGGCTATCGACTACATCGGTGATGTACCGTGGGACGAGCACCCAGGTGCCAAGGCGTGGTACGCGCGCATGAAAGCCCGCCCGAGTTTCCGCCCCTTGCTTGACGACATGGTGCCCGGTTTTGCGCCTGTGCCGCATTATTCCAAAATAGAGTTTTAATTCATGTGTAGTGCTGTCACACCCAAAAAACTTTTCTGTTTCGGCTATGGTTATGTCGCGCAGGCGCTTGCCTCCGGCCTTAAGGAAAAAGACCCGAATTGGAAAATCGCAGGCACGACCCGCACGATGGACAAATTCCGCGCGCTCAA
>JAGWXJ010000092.1 GCA_018969935.1 Alphaproteobacteria bacterium
AGAAAGTTGAGAAAGTTGAAAAAGCTGAAAAGCCAGAAAAAGCCGAAAAAGTTGAAATCGAACACGGCGTTGAAGTTGAACACCCCGAGCGCCCTGGCCACGACTAATCGTGCCCAAGACCAAAAACAAAAACCCCCGAAAGGGGGTTTTTATTTTGGCGCATATCGCTTTTTTAATGTCGTCTAGACGTTGAAACGGAAGAGCATCACATCGCCGTCGGCTACCGTGTATTCCTTGCCTTCCTGACGCATCTTGCCGGTTTCCTTGGCTTTGGCCTCGCCCTGGCAGGCTACGAAATCGGCAAATGAAATCACTTCCGCCTTGATGAAGCCGCGCTCGAAATCCGTATGGATGACGCCTGCGGCCTCGGGCGCCTTGGCGCCTTTACGGATGGTCCATGCACGGGCTTCCTTGGGGCCTACGGTAAAGTAGGTTTGCAGGCCCAGCATATCGTGGCCGGCCTTGATGATTTTATCGAGGCCCGCTTCCGAGAGGCCTACGCTTTCAAGGAATTCCTTTTTCTCGGCAGCATCGGACATCTGTGCAATCTCCGATTCAATTTGCGCGCAGATGACAACCGCTTTTGTGCCCTCGGCCTTTGCGCGTTCCTCTACCTTTTTGGTCCACTGGTTGCCGTTGGCCGCATCGCATTCCTTCACGTTGCAGATGTACAGCTGCGGTTTGGACGTGATGAGCTGCAGGAGCTTCAGAAGCGGCTTCTGGTTATCGTCCAGCTTCACGGTGCGGGCGGGTTTGCCGGCTTCCAGCGCTTTCTTGATGGGCTCGATGACGGCCATCAGTTCCTGTGCGTTTTTATCGCCGCCTTTGGCTTTTTTGGCGTTGTTGTTGGCCTGTTTTTCGAGGCTTTCCAGATCGGCCAGCATCAGTTCCGTTTCGATGACATCGGCATCACGAAGCGGGTCTACCGAGCCTTCGACGTGGACGATATCCGCATCCTCGAAGCAGCGCAGGACGTGCAGGATGGCATCGGTTTCGCGGATGTTTGCAAGGAACTGGTTGCCGAGCCCCTGCCCTTGCGATGCGCCTTTCACGAGGCCCGCGATGTCCACGAATTCCAGCTGGCTGGGTACGATTTTTTGTGAGCCGCCTATTTCGGCAAGCTTGTCGAGGCGCGCATCGGGCACGGCCACGCGGCCCACGTTCGGTTCAATGGTGCAGAACGGGAAGTTGGCGGCCTGTGCTGCTGCCGTTGCCGTAAGCGCATTGAACAATGTGGATTTGCCGACGTTAGGAAGGCCCACGATACCGCAATTGAAACCCATTTTATTTTTCCTTTGTTTCTTCAGATACTTTGGTCATGAATTCGGCGTCCTTGCCGGCGAGCATCAGGTCCATGTGGCGGGAGATGCCGGCCACAACAATATCGGCCTGATGGCGTTCTTCCTTCGTGAAGTCGGAGAGCACATAGCCCGATACGCGTGATTTGTCACCGGGGTGGCCGATGCCGATGCGGATGCGCCAGTAATCCTGCGAGCCGAAATCGGCATCGATGGATTTAAGCCCGTTATGGCCTGCGGCCCCGCCACCTTTCTTGACGCGGACCTTGCCGAAGGGCAGATCCAGCTCGTCATGCAGGACGATGATTTTATCGACGGGGATTTTGTAGAACTTTGCGGCCTCGGCCACCGAGAGGCCGGAGCGGTTCATGTAGGTTTGCGGCTTCATCAGCAGTGCGCGCTGGCCGCGGAAACCGGTTTCGTTGACGTGGGCGTGGAATTTTTTGCGCCATTCGGGCAAATCGCCATCTGCGGCAATACGGTCCAGCGCCATGAACCCGATGTTATGGCGGTTGCCTTCGTGTTCGGTGTCAGGGTTGCCAAGGCCAACGATGAGCCACACGGGTAGAACCTCTTGCTGTTGTTCCGAAATAGACACGCCGCCCGAAAGCATGTTTCGAAGGGCGGCGTGAATCTTGTTCCACATAGCTTGGTGTCCCTTGCTGCGGGAGGATTAAAACAATTACTTCTTCTTCTCGTCCTTTTTGGCGCCTGCAGCGGCAGCAGCAGCTGCATCGGGTGCGGCCACTTTGGTGGCAGGCACTTCGGCGGCTGCAGGGGCTGCGGTTTCGGCCACTTCTTCTGCTTTGCGCGGGGCGTGCAGCGTAGCAACCGTTACCGATTCAGGGTCGTGCGCAGCGGGCTTGACGCCAGCGGGCAGTTTCACTTCGGAGAGTTTGAAGGCATGGCCCACAGGCGTGGACGATACGTCGATAACAACTTCCTCGGGGATGCTGTTGGCGGGGCACATCAGCTCGATTTCGTGCATGATGACGGTGAGAACAGCGCCGTCCTTGATGGCCATCGAGTTTTCCTGACCCTTGAAGTGTACAGGCACTTCAACGCGGATTGTCGTTTTGTCGGTCACGCGCAGGAAGTCGACGTGGACGATGTTATCCGTCACGGGGTCGAGTTGCAGGTCGCGGGTGATGACCATGTGTTTGGTGCCTTCGACATCAAGGTCGCAGAGCGTGGTGAACAGGTGGCCCTTGTTGTATTCGAGGGTAATCGGTTTTACCTCGATGCTGATGCAAACGGGGGCTTTGTTGTCGCCGTAGATGACGGCGGGAATACGGTTTTCACGGCGCGTTGCGCGGGCGGTCCCCTTGCCTGACCCCTCACGTTTGGCAGCCGTCAGTTGGACATGTTTTGTAGCCATGACAGTTTCCTTCGTTGGTTAAATTTTCTGCAGCCTCCAGGGGTGCTGCAGCATTGCGGGGTCGTTTAACCAGAAATACGGCGGCAAATCAAGAATTTGTTACTTGAAGAGGTCGGAAATCGATTTTTCCTCGGCAATACGGTTGATGGCCTCGCCAATCAGCTCGTTGACCTGCAGGATTTCGATGCTGTCCGATACTTTTACGGATTCCGTTGCCGCGATGGAGTCGGTGATGACCAACTTCTTGATTGGGCTTGCAGAAACGCGGGCGACAGCCCCGCCCGAGAGTACGCCGTGGACCACATAGGCGTAAATATCCTTGGCGCCGCGGTCACGCAGGGCTACAGCCGCGTTGCACAAGGTGCCCGCGGAATCCACGATGTCATCCACCAGAATACAGACTTTGCCGTCCACATCGCCGATGACGTTCATGACTTCGGATACGCCTGCCTCGGGGCGGCGTTTATCGATGATGGCAAGGTCGCAGCCCAGTTTTTTGGCGAAGGCGCGGGCGCGGACCACACCGCCGACATCGGGCGATACGATGCAGAGGTCCTTCGCGTCTTTGGCGCGGGCCTGCATGTGCGGCACGAAAACGGGCGAGATGATGAGGTTATCGAGGGGGATGTCGAAGAACCCTTGAATCTGGCCTGCGTGCAGTTCCATAGTGAGTACACGGTCGGCGCCGGCCTGTGTGATGAGGTTTGCGACAAGCTTGGCCGTAATGGGTGTGCGGGGGCCGGTTTTGCGGTCCTGGCGGGCGTAGCCGAAATAGGGCAGAACAGCCGTGATGCGGCGGGCGGAGCCACGGCGCAGGGCGTCGATGGTGACCAGCAATTCCATCAGGTTGTCGTTGGCGGGGTATGACGTGCTCTGGATGACGAATACATCCTCGCCGCGCACGTTTTCCTGAATTTCGACGAACACTTCCATATCCGAGAAACGGCGGATGCTGGCAAGCGTGAGGGGGATACCCAGATTGGCCGCAATAGCTTCGCCCAAGGGGCGGTTGGAATTGCAGCTGATCAACTTCATAGGCGGGCTCCCGTTCAATTTTCGGGGCATCATACAAACCGGCGCGGCAAAATCAAGTTAATGAAATAACCGATAGCTGGATACCGCGCGCGGGCTCGCCCCGCAAGGTGGTGCGGCGGTGGCTGAAATACGCATCTTCCATGGCCAGCGTATCGTGCCCAATGATATCCACCTTGCCTACCCCTGCCCTTGCAAGCCTGTAGGCGCAGTAGCCCGGCAAGTCGAACATCAGCTTGTGGGGTTTGGTGCAGGGGCGGAAAAACTTTTCCGATCCCTCGTCATCGGCCAGAAACGGCAATTCGAAGCCTGCCGATACCTCGTAGCTTTTGGGGCCGATGCAGGGCCCGATGGCGGCCTTGATGGCGCTGCGCTGCGCGCCCAGTTTTTCCATGGCGGCCAGCGTATTTTCCAGCACGCCTTTGAGGGCGCCGCCCCAGCCTGCGTGCGCGGCGCCTATCACGCCGTCGGCTGCAAAAAGCACGGGCGCGCAATCGGCCGTCACGACGCTCAGGCCAATGCCTTTGGTGGCGGTAGCCAGCGCATCGCCCTCCAGCGGTTGCCAGTTATTTGCGGTTTCGATGATGTGGCAGATATCGGAATGGGTTTGTTTAAGGCCGATGCGGTTTTGAGGGGTGATGCCAAGCGCGAGGGCCGCACGGGCGTTGTTTTCGGATACGTTTTCGGGGGCATCGCCTACCGTGAAACCGGCATTCAGGCTTTCAAAGAACCCTGCGCTTACGCCACCCTTGCGGCCAAAAAAGCCGTGCGGGGTATCACGCAAAAGGCTGGATGTATGGAATGGCGGGTGCGGCGTAGACATATGACTTAGAGTACTTAAGCGCAAAGGCGCTGCGTATCAAGGCAGCAATATAAAAGTTGCACTATTATGAAATTATCATGATTATCCAGCCATTATACAAAGATACAACAAAGAGGATTCCATGAGCACTGCACGTTCACACCTGCCCGTTTTCAGGATCAACCATGGCTTGCTTCCGCGCGTGGCCGATAGCTGGGCCGAAAAAGGCGAAGTGCGCCGCGGCATTCTGAGTGCGTTGTTTACGGGTAAGGGCAGCTGCTATTTCAGCAGAACGACCGACCGCGGCCTCATCCACATCAGGACCTACACGGCCGAGGAAGCCGCGCGCATGGTCCTTGATGTCGAGCCCGTGCTTTTCAGCCACTACGAAATCAAGAAAACGACGCCCCGCAAAATTGCCGAGGCGCTGAATCTCTGCTGATTTTCAAGATTGTCGCCCCTATTGGGGCAGGCATTTACTGTATTCCAAGTCGCTTTGATACAGGCTTGTAGCAGTGCACATGGGCATCGGTTTGTGCCATGTAGTACGTAGTTGGACCTAGCGTTCTGATGCGCCCATCGGGGGATTTTACAGTAACCTCGAACCAGTGGCCCAGCATAGTTCTTGACGTTTCGGCGGTGCCGCCCACACCTTCGCACTTGTAAACCTGCGGGAACAGGCCTTCCCATTCCATACTCACGCGGTGCTGCCCTGTCGAACAAATGCGATCGGCCTTTTGTTGCAAAACGGTTCTCAATTCGCGTGTTTCGCCCGTGTAGACGGGCGTACCATCGGTTTTTACAACCTCCAGTTTGTCCCAGAACCAGCCTTTGTGAAGTCTGGCTTCGACACCGTTGGCTGCACAAACCACCTTGGGATTCGGGCCTGTGGCTTCCTGAAACTTATCCCAGAGGATAGTCTTTTCCGTGTCGCTGGCTGCGGCAAAAAGTAGTGCGGCTGTGCCAATCCCTACAGCGGTTTTGAAGACGAGCTGGATCATATCGTTTGCCCCTGAAGCATTTTTCAGGGCATACCGTACCCTAAAATCTATTATTATGTCAAATATTAGCCTTATTGAGGTGCTTTGCCTTGAAGCGAAGCAGCGGCCTTACGGGGCCTAGGCGAAAAATCCCCCGCGCAGAGGTCACGGGCCAGTTTTTCAGCACGGTAGTAAGTGCCAACCCACGGCATCGTGGCTTCTTCACCGCTTGCGCCTTTGAATTGGACCCTGATGGCGGGGGTGCCCGCGAATACCACTTCGGCGCGGCCACCCTTGCCCGCACAAGCGTATTTTTTGAAGAAACCGCCGCCTTCCACTTCCCATTTGAGGCCGAAGGTCTGGGCATTGCACAGGCTTCTGGCCAGCATCAGGGCATCGCTGAATTTTTCACGCGTCAGGCCAACATACCGTGTGCCATCCCGCATCAGGACCGTGACCTGATGGGTATACGTGCCTTTGCTGATAAACGTGGCATTCTGGCCGATGCAGACCATGCGGCCCTCTTCGTAGCCCGCGCTTCCGGTCTGGCGCATCGCTGCAATACGGCCATGGGTTACCCAGCTATCGGCCCCTTCAAAGATACTGGCGCCTGCAAGCAAACCCGCTACAGCCAGTTGAAATTGCTTCATAAAAAAACTCCCCGCGAACTTCGCAGGGAGTTTATGTTCTTGTTTTAATTTATGTCAATTAAATCCCCTTTACAGATGGGGCCCGTTACGACTTGGCAATGGCGGGGGCCTTTCGTTCGAACCCGGTTGAGGCGGTGGCAGGCCGGACAACACTATTGGCGCGGTTGAAGTTGTATCTGCTTGGGGATCATTGGTACCCGCCCCTGCCCGCTTGAATTTACCCTGCTGTGCGCTTCTACGTAAACTTTCTGCCTTGCTGTCTAGCCCTGACTTGGCCATTTCCATTAAAAGCGCCAACGGGGCCGCACCAAAAAAGAGTGAAACGATCGTTCCAATACGTGCAATCTTGCCCATCTTTTCATGGCGGTCCGCTGCATCAAGGTTTGAATCCTTCCGCGCTTCCACAGGGGGATGCAAGTTAGGGTTAAAATCACCCCTGTGTTTTGCTTCTAATATTTTATCTACTAAAAATATGGCAGGTGCCGCCAAGAGGCCACTGGCCCCCAATGTGGCTACAGCAGCCGCTGTTCCTGCCGCGATGGTCAGATATTTTACTGTTTTGAATATTCTATCAGCGTTATCTTGCGAACCTGTCGAGCCCGTTTGCGATGTGCCTACTGCGCCTATAGGCAAGGCCTCGGCAGGTGAACCATGTTGTAGTTTTAGCCTATCTGCCATCGATTACCGTTTCTATCTTTCCTGATCTTTTAAATGCTTGGCGATTTCGGCGTTCAATCGTCCTTCGAGGGTGTGATCAAAGCCGTAGACCATTGACATTTCGGCCTGCAATTCCTTTGGCGGGATGTTACCGAAGCCCCATGCAATCATCTCGCCGTGATCCTTGATGTCTATCGGTTCGCCCAGCGCCACTTTTTCACGGTAAAGGAGATAGTTGCTGGGCGGTATTGCGAGGTACATGTAGAAGCTGCGCCCGCGGTCATCGACACCGATAAACAGGTCGATCATCTGCTCGCTGTCGTATCGGCCCTCGACGAGCTCCCTAAGCATAGGATCGGCATGATTGGTCTGTATCTCTTTATCCATGAAAATAGCCTAGGGTGGTTCAAACCACATCCTAGGCTAAAATGTTTATAAAAAGACTAATATCTGGGGTTATTTCTGCCAGAACCCCATGATTTTAAAGGCTTCCTTGATGACGGGCTGGGCGATAGCATCGGCCTTTTCGGCCCCGTTTTTGAGGATTTTGTCGATTTCCGTCGTTTCCGAGAGAAGTTCGCGGAAGCGGGTTGCGATGGGCGTGAGGCCAGCCACCGCCACTTCGGCCAAAGCTTCCTTGAACGGCGAGAACTGCCCGCCGCCAAAGCGGTCCATGATGGCCTGCGGCGTTTCCCCCGAAAGGGCCGAGTAGATTGTTACAAGGTTCGTGACCTCGGGCCTGCCTTCCATTTCACCCGCATTGGTCGGGAATGGCTGGGGGTCCGATTTGGCTTTACGGATTTTCTTGGCA
>JAGWXJ010000093.1 GCA_018969935.1 Alphaproteobacteria bacterium
CGCCATGGCCAGCACGGCCGTTACCTCGCCCCAGTCAAGTTCGGCCGGCAGTTTGGACAGGAAGTAGATTTCAGCCGAGAAAAGCTCGGTACCAGTCAGCGCCTGTAACGCCTGCCTGATGCTCTCGATGTTCAGCGCAAAACTGATGCCAAGCACCGCCCCCGCAAGGGTACCTGCAACACCAATCGTAGCCCCTGTAAGGATGAATATTTTAAGCATGCTGCGGCGTGTGGCGCCCATCGTGCGCATGATGGCGATATCCCGCCCCTTGTCCTTCACCAGCATGATCATGGAGGAAATGATGTTGAAAGCAGCCACAAGGATAATCATGGTCAGGATCAGGAACATAACGTTCCGTTCCACCTGCAGCGCGTTAAAGAAGCTCTGGTTGCTGGATTTCCAGTCGACAACCTTATACCCCTCGCCCAGTTGGTCTGCCATCTGCTCGCCAATCCGCTCGGAATGCGCAACGTTGTCCGTAAACACCTCAAGCGCGTCAACGCCGTTGCCTGTTCCAAAAAAGCCCTGTGCCGCCTCAAGCGGTATGAACACGAAGTTAGAGTTGTATTCAAACATCTCCACATCAAACACCACGGCCACGGTAAAGCGGCGGCTGCGCGGCATGGTGCCAAACGGCGTGGGCTTGCCTTGCGGGCCTACCAGCACGATTTCATCGCCGATACGCAAATTCAAGCGGCGCGCCATTTCAACGCCAATGGCAGCACTGTCCTTTTCAAACCGCGCCAGGGATCCTTCCTTGATACCGTCCGACAAAACAGGCTTTTTCGAAAAGCTCTCGGAGGAAAGCCCCCGCACCATCACGCCCTGCGACCTGCCGTCTACAGTCATCAGCGCCTGACGCTCGACCATCGGAAATACGCCGGTTATGCCCTGTACTTTTTCAGGCAATGCATGGGCCTTGATACCAGCCTCCTGCACATAGCCGCGCGTAGCTACAACATTGATATGCCCGTTAAGGCCCAAAAGGCGGCCCATCAGCTCGGCCCTGAACCCGTTCATGACGGACATCACGATAATAAGGGTCGCAACGCCAAGCATGATGCCCATGAAGGAAAATCCGGCGATCACCGATACAAACCCCTCCGCCTTGCGCGCACGCAGGTACCGAAGGGCCATCATCCGTTCAAAAGGGCTAAACACAAACATGGCCCGCACTTTGTATAAACATAATGGCCAAGGCAAGGCCGTTGTATTGACAATCCCTCCCTGATTATGCACTTTTCGACTTACGAAAAATAAAGGGAGAGATAACCATGGCTTACATCGCAGGCGTTCCGGTCTACACAAAGTTTCTGGGCCTCAACAGGTTTGGTACCGATGCGCGCTTCAAGCTCGACCGCCCCGTCACATCCATCTTCAACAACGAAAGCACGCGCAAAGCCGAGGAAACACTGAACAAGCGCGACATCGTTGATTACTTCACATCAGTAGCCGAGGCTGAAAACGTGGACACCACGGCGCAAAAGGCCTTGCTGGCCGTGTTGCTCGAAGGTTATGTCGGGCTTGGTGGCACCCCCGATGAGCTAAAGGCAAAAGTCGGCAAAAGCGCGGCCCGCTTCGTGGCCGCACCGCAAGTAAGGGCAAGAAGATCCATTGCCGTGGGCCAACCGCGATAAGGCAAACCCCTTTTCACATCATTAAGCGTTTGAAGGTATAATAGCCGTCTAA
The DNA here is from genome assembly GCA_018969935.1 of Alphaproteobacteria bacterium. Lineage (GTDB taxonomy): Bacteria > Pseudomonadota > Alphaproteobacteria > Micavibrionales > UBA1664 > UBA6145. The sequence continues at coordinate 1,690 of JAGWXJ010000093.1, forward strand.
AGAGGATTCTTAGATGGCCGATGCTGTAGCCTTCGATTCCGGCGCCCTGCCCAACCTGCCCATGCAGGTCAAAGCCAAAACCCTGCTGGCCATGATGATAACGGCCCCGCTCGGCATCGTGGCCGCCATGATAGACGCCTACGGCTTCAACAACGCCTTGCGCAACTACGCCTTTGAAAACCCGAGCATCATCGTCTGGTGGGTGGCGGTACTTTCAACGCCGCACATCATTGCCTCGCTTGTCACATTTGCTGACCGCGAGTACCTGCACCACTACGCAAAGCCCCTAAAAAAAGCGGCCATCATCTCCGTCATTCTGGGGTTTTGCATTCCACTGGTTGTAGGCTTCATCCTGAAACCGCCTTACACAGATATGGATTTGGGCCACATCGCCCACTACGGCGCCGATGTTTCCATGGTGATAGCCGCCTTCTACACCACGTATCACAACCTCCAGCAGCAATACGGCGTGGGCCTGATGCTGATGAAACAAAAGCCCGAATTCATCCACCAGCTCTGGAAATGGATAACCATAGTCCCCGCAGGTTTCATCTTCCTTGGCATGCAGTACAACCACGAAGGTCTGGTCTGGGATATGTGGCCCCGCGTGGTCGCCATGGCCGTCACCACAATGATCGTGGCCTGTATCGTTGGCGGCATCATCATCCGCCAATACCTCAAACGCCCCGACCATTCCAAAATCGGGCTGATGTACTTCTGCGCCAACGCGGCCATGCTGCTGATATCGCTGGGCCTGTGCGTCAAAGGCTACGTCATGATTGCGATGCTCATGCCCCGCGTCATCCACGACCTGACAGCCTACTGGATCTACATGGTCCACGACGAAAACCGCAACGCCGATAAAATGCGCAACCCCTTCTACGCCCCGTTCAAAAAACTGGGCATCGGGCCTGCCATCCTGTGCGTACCGCTATCGTTTGTGCTGGCTTACATCATGCTCAACGCCAGCCGCGAGGCTTATATCATCAGCGCCTTCGTCTTCTCGCTCAACTACATGCACTACTACCTTGAAAGCATCATCTGGAAGCGCGGAACCCCGCACCGCCAGTACGTCCCCTTCACCTGAGGCCACATGACACAAGCATCCGCCCCCGCATTCGATTCAGGCGCAAAACAGGGCCTGCCCCTGCAGGTCAAAAACAAAACGCTGCTGGCCATTATGGCGATTGTTCCGCTGGCGGCCCTTCTGGCCATCATCGACAAACCGCTTTTAAACGGCGTCATCCTCAGCCACATGATTACCAACCCGCGCGATATCGCCTACTGGACCGCAATCCTGACAGTCCCGCACATCGTGGCATCGCTGGTTACATTCGCTGATGGAGAGTACTTGAACCATCACAAAAAGCGCATCTTCAAGGCCATCATCATCGGCATCTTGCTGGCATTTGGTGTCCCGTTCCTGACAGGCTTCGTACTGGCGGTTATCTATGACATCCCGCTCAACACCTTCAGCGAGTACGCGATGCAGGGCACGCTGGGCACGCTGGTCGTCATGGCCTTCTACACCATGTACCACAACCTCCAGCAGCAATACGGCATCTCGCTCATGATGCTGCGTCAGGCCCCGACCTTCGATTACCAGATGTGGCGCTGGTTCACCATCATACCCGCAGGCTTTGCCTACACGGCCCTCATGGCATCACAGGCGCCCGAAATCGCTAATAACTGGCAGCTCATCGTTGGCATCATCGGCGGCGGCCTTTTCATCGCAACCGTGTTCGGCCTGCGGTTTGTACGCACCATCCTTAAAAACCCCAACCACACGAAAATCGGCCTCGCCTTCTTCCTTGCCAACATGTCGCTTCTGTATGTGTGCTTTGGCCTTATTGTTACGGGCTACGGGTTTATGGCGACGCTCGTCCCGCGCCTCACGCACGACTTCACGGCCTTCTGGGTCTACATGGTCCACGACCAGAACAGGAATGCCGATAAAATCCGCAACCCCTTCTATTTCCTTCGCAAGGTTGGCGTACCGCCCGCCCTGCTGTGCCCCGCCATCGCCATCGCCATCAGCTTCTGGCTACTGGATACCGCGCACAACATCTACCTTGTAACGCTGTTCGTCACATCGCTTAACTTCATCCATTATTACATGGAAGGCTATATGTGGAAGCGCGGCGAACCCCACCGCCAGTACGTCCCCTTCGTATAGCCATGACGACAACAGCAGCACCATCACTCACAGGCGCGCAACCAAACCTGCCCATGCAGGTCAAATACACAACCCTGCTCTGGATACTGGCAACAGCCCCCATCGGCGGCTTGATAGTGCTGCTTGATCAATACGTGCTTGGCGGTGCCGTCCAGCGCGCCATGGATATCCCGATAGACCAGATACTGGGCATAACAGCCATCCTGACATTCCCGCACATCATCGCCTCGCTCATCGGTTTTGCCGACCCCGAATACGCGCGCTTTTACAAAAAACCGCTAATCAAAGGCATCCTGATTTCGGCGGGGATTGCCATCGCCTGCAAAATCTTCATCGATGGCCCTGTCATCCTGCTTATCGTCGCGTTCTATTCCATCTATCACAACATCATGCAGCAGTTTGGCATCACGGCCATGATGCTAAGGCGCAAACAGACGCTGCTCTACGGCATCATGAAATGGATGCTGGTTATCCCCTCGGCCCTTGCCTTTGCCGTGGTCATGCTCTCGTTCATCCCCGAAATTACCGAATTCAAAGGCCCGTTCATGGATATCGTGGGCCTCTGCCTTGGCATCGCAACCATTCTGGCTGTCATCTACTACCTGCAAATCCGCAAAGATCCTGATTTGCCCAAAATCGGCGTTCAGTATTACTTGGGCAACATCATCTGGATGTACGTCAGCTATTTCATGATAGCGGGCGGCTACGGGCTGATGGCCATTATCGTATCCCGCATCATTCACGACTTTACGGCCTACTGGATTTACATGGTCCATGACCAAAATCGCAACGGCGCCATCAACCGCAATCCAATCTATGCCTTGCCCATCAAGCTGGGCATCAAGCCGCTATACCTGCTGGTGCCCACCGCCATCATCATAAGCAGTATCATGCTGGGTATTTACAGCGCGCACCTGAATACCATGGCTGTCGTGATATCCGCCTTCAACATCATGCACTACTACATCGAAGGCCACACGTGGAAGCGCGGCACCCTACACCGCCAGTACGTTCCCTTCGTATGACAGGCGCATCGCTCACATCCTCTGGCGCACTGAACGGCCTGCCCATGCAGGTACGTTATAGCACTCTGCTGCTGTTTATGGGCTTCGCACCGTTTGCACTATGCCTTGTATTGCTGGACCAGCTTTTCTTGGACGGCCTGTTGCAGGATGTCATGCACATCGGAACCGAGCACATGATAAACCTCATGGCCATCCTGACCTTCCCGCACATCGTGGCCTCGCTTATCAGCTTCGCCGACCGCGAATACATTTCCTATTACCGCACGCCGCTCATCAAAATGCTGGTTGTATCCTTCGGCCTTGCCATCGCCAGCAAGGTCATACTGGGCGGCAACTTCATCATGATAGTGGTAGCGTTTTACTCGCTTTATCACAACATCATGCAACAGTTTGGCATTGCGTCCATGATGCTCGGCAAAAAGCCGGATACGCGCTACAAGGCCATCAAATGGTTACTGGTCGTGCCATCGTGCCTTGGCTACGCCGTGGTCACATTCCCGTTTTTCCCCGGCATGGGCGAATACCACGAAGTTTATATGCACATAGTAGGCCTTTGCATCGGCATTGCCACCGTTATGGCGGCGCAATATTACGCCCGCATCCATAACGATAAAACCATACCCGCCATCGGCAAAATCTACTTCATGAGCAACGTGCTCTGGATGCTGGTAACCTACGCCATGATACTGGCGGATTACGCCAATCTGGCCATTCTCGTATCCCGCGTTGTCCATGATTTTACAGCCTACTGGATATACACCGTCCACGACACAAACCGTAACACCGGCAAAATCCACAACAGGATTTATGCCGCCGCTGCTAAAATAGGGCTGCGCCCGCGGCATATATTGCTGCCTTTATCCTTGCTTGTAAGTGGCAGCCTTCTGCTCCTTGAAGGCAAAGGCGACTTTATTGCCATTCTCATCGGCGCCGTCAACATGATGCACTACTACATCGAAGGGCATATGTGGAAGCGCGGCACACCGCACCGCCAGTATGTGCCCTTTGTCTAGGCCATATCGATAGCACCCGCCTGCATAAGCTGCTGTAGCGTAAGGCTGGTATCATGCAAAACCGCGACAGTCGTCATTGCATCACCATGCCTGTAACCGTCGGTATCCACCTTAACCAACGTATCTGCACCATCCTGCTGTACACTGAGGTATGCAGAGAATGGATTGGTGGTAGTCCCGTAATTGGTCATCAAAGCCGATATATCAAGAACGTCGCCATCGGCCGTCGAGAAATCCAGTATCTCGTTAACGGCAAGCTTGTTGTTGAACACGAATAAATCAGCCCCCGCACCCGCCATAAACTTGTCTGCACGGCTCGTATCCACAAACACATCGCCCTGATCAGTACCAAGGAAGTATTTTCCGTCCTCGAAATCAAACACATTGATATCCGAAGTTACAAAACCTTCGATATCAACGCTATTCAACCCGCCAGTACCGATAACAAGGTCTGCACCCACGAGGTTGAAGGTCGCATCATCCAAAGCGATACCAAGAAATTTGAATTGGCTGACACCGCTGTCATCGCGCACGATGTCCTGTCCGTGCCCTTCAAGGAAGTAATAGCAGTCATCACCAAGGCCGCCGCACAAAAGGTCATTCCCCTCGGCGCCCACAAGCGTATCGTTGCCGTCATACCCTTTCAGGGTTTCATCACTGCGTGTGCCAATCAACAAGTCGTTTTTATCAGCCCCCTCGATGTCAGGGGCGGGTTGTTCGGTCTGTGCAATAGGCGAGAATATGAAGTTCTCATCCGTCAGTTCATTGGCGTGTACGCCGTCCAGCACGGCAAGCTGGCGGCCATAAGCAGGCCCGCCAAAGCCGTCGCTGTCGAATTGAAGGCGTGTACGGTCGGGGTCCGCAACTATCCTCAGATAACCGTCGGCAATCGCATCAGTACCCGTATAACCAACCGCCAGAAGCATATCGCTGATATCAATACGGTCACCGCCGTCACCAGCCTGAAACTGCTTGATGAAATCGCTATGTTGTAGCGGGTCTGGCAGCAAATTGCGCTCGTACACAAACGTATCCTGCCCGTGGCCGGCAGTCAGGCTGTCGCGGCCAAGGCCACTGATTAGCGTCTGGCCGTCATCACCCAAAACAATTTTATCAACGCCGTCAGTACCCATTTTGGGGGCCTCCGGCCTTTGTTCGTCGAAAATCTTGAGGCCAAGAACAAACTCGTCCGTAAAAGGCCCCACATTTTTGATGACGTGTGTATAATTCATGTCGGCCGCAATATATTGGCCAAGCCTGTCACCGATAATTTCACGTTCGTCATAGTCAACATGCCAGTCATCCGTCGGATAATTGACGGGGTCGCTGTCATGCAACATCTTGAGATCCTGATAATTGGCAGCCAGTTGCACGTCATCGCGCTCCAAAGCAATCTCGCGCTGCACCTGATGCACCAGCTCGACACCTTGCATTGCCACCCTGATGGCGCCTTCCGAGTAACCCGCCGCACGCCCGCCATCAGCGTTATAGCGGCCAGTTTCCATGATGTAGAATTTCACATCATCACCAAGGCGTTCCTTGATGTAGTCAAACACATCAAGCGTCGCCTGCTTGTAACGCTCCATAGCCGCTTCTTTATCTTTGGCAGCGCCCAAAAGTCGGGATTCCGCCTCACCCTGCCCCCAGATGATTGTAGGCGTGACAACGCCCTGCTGGCGTAAATCAGAGATCTGGA
>JAGWXJ010000094.1 GCA_018969935.1 Alphaproteobacteria bacterium
CCTTGCAATGATGAGGATGACGCAAACAACCGCGCCGCCCATCGGTACTGCTGCGGGTACTTCGAATTTGCCTTTGGCTTCCCCTTTGCGTTTTTGCAGGATAACCAGCGATACGTTCATCAGGATAAAGACTGTCAGCAGCAGCAGGGTTGCTGCCGTTGCCAGCTGCGAGATGGTGCCGAAGATGGCAGCAGGCAGGAACATTACAAACAGCACGAATACGGCAATATGCGGGGTGCGGCGGCCTATATGCACCTCACCCAAGATGCGCGGCAACAGGCCTTGATGCGCCATGCCGTATAGCAGGCGCGAGGCTGTTACATAGTTTACGAGAACCGTGTTGGTAATCGAGAAAAGGGCGATGGTTGAAAACAGTTTGGGCGGAATGTGCGGGGCCGCCACGCGTATAACATCGGTGAGCGGGCTTTTGGAATCCGCTAGGTCCTGCCACGGCACAACCGATACAGCCGTGATGGCCACGCAAATATACAGCACGGCCACGATGGCCATGGCTGCGATGATACCGCGGGGCAGGGTGCGTTGCGGGTCGCGGCATTCCTCGGCCAAGTTCAGGGTGTCTTCAAAGCCTACGAAGGCGAAGAAGGTCAGGACGGTGCTGCTCATGACGGCAATGACGAGCGGGTCGAGGCCGAGGGCGGGGCTCGCAACAGGCGGGGCTTCCATGTAATCAACGCTGCCCCAGAACGAGATGCCGGTGGCTATGACGATGAGCAACCCCGTTGCTTCGATGATACAGCAGGCCGTGTTGACCCAAACGGATTCACGGATGCCGCGGAAGATAATGCCGCCGAGTGCAAGCAGGTACACGATGGCGATGGCGGGTATGAGGCTATCGGATATGCCAAACATGTCTGAAAGATTGCGGGCGAACACCAGCGAGAGCGTGGGGATGCCGATAGTGGCCGATGCCAGCAGCATCAGGCCAACCACAAAACCGGTGCGGGGGGATTTGAATGCGCGCTCGAGGATGTAGGCGGTGCCGCCAGCCTTGGGGTAACGGGAGCCCAGCGATGCGTAACTCAGGCCCGTTAGTAGGGCTGCTACAAGCGCCACCATGAAAGACAACCAAATGGCGTTGCCTGAAAGGCCCGCAGCCTGGCCGATGAGGCCGTAGATGCCTGCGCCAAGCATGGAGCCTGCTGCGTAAAAAGCCATCTGGCCGGGGCCGATGGCCTGATGCAATTTGTTGTCTTCGGACATAATCAAATTTCCTTATGCTTGGTACTCCCAAGTACCATGAATCTGTTAACCTTAAAAAGTCGAGTCATTTGAATCACTTGGCTTTTTCGGAAAATCTTGCGCTTGCAAAAGGCTTTGACGACCGATTCGCTTTGTGATTCCCTTTGAGTATGAAGTCCTTCCTTATGCGGTTCCGCCACGATTTCCTTCGCGCACTACCAGTCCTCATTTGCGGGGTTATTATCGCGTGGTGCAGTTTTTACCTCCTGTTCGGGACATCCAGCATTTTCGTCCTGCGGACCCTCAAGGTGCAGGAAGCGCAGCTTGAGCAAACGCACGATACACTGGTTGCAGACCGCACGCAGGTGGAAGACCGTGTAGTACGCATGCGCCCCAATTCGCTGGATTGGGACCTTGTCGAGGAGCAGGCGCTGCTTCAGCTCGGGGCTTCGCCCGAGGCCAAAGCCCTCAAAATGTGAGTCAATTTGTCGCGCTGGTTGTGAATTTGCCAAAATTCGCAATTGAATCAGTCTATTGCGCTGCACAAACGCCTATTTTTTTCTGGATTGGTTAACAGGATGAGTGTAAGTAAGCGCCGTGATAATCACTAAACGGAGCAACCGAACGTGGGCGCTGTGAAAAAGATCAAATCAGACACATCCAAAAACCTTTCGAATACCCGCAAAATCCCCGATGCTGCCGAGCTGAAAAAGCTCTATCGCAACATGCTGCTTATCCGCCGCTTCGAAGAGAAGGCGGGCCAGTTGTACGGCATGGGCCTCATTGGCGGTTTTTGCCACCTGTATATCGGGCAGGAAGCGATTGTGACGGGTATCCAGTCCGTACAGGAGCCGCAGGATACGGTTATCACAACGTACCGCGACCACGGCCACATGCTGGCTTGCGGCATGGACGCCAAAGGCGTTATGGCCGAGCTTACGGGCCGTTCAGGCGGGTACTCCCGCGGCAAGGGCGGTTCGATGCACATGTTTTCATCGGAAGCCAGATTTTACGGCGGCCACGGTATCGTTGGCGCATCGGGCGCACTTGGTACGGGCCTTGCCTTCGCCCACCAATACAGCGGCGATAAAGGCGTGACGCTTGCCTACATGGGTGATGGCGCCGCCAACCAAGGCCAGACCTTCGAGTGCATGAACATGGCCGCCCTTTGGAAGCTGCCTGTTGTGTACGTCATCGAAAACAACCAGTACGGCATGGGTACCTCGGCATCCCGCCACGCAGCCGGCGAGCTTTGGAAGCGCGGCGAGGCGTTTGGCATTCCCGGTGAAAAGGTTGATGGTTCGGACGTGCTTGAGGTGCAAGCCGTTGCGCGCCAAGTGCTGGACCATGTGCGTTCAGGCAAGGGGCCTTACGTGCTCGAGATGAATACCTACCGCTTCCGCGGGCACTCCATGTCGGACCCCGGTAAATACCGCACGAAGGAAGAACTCGAGAAAGCCAAGGCCGAGCGTGACCCGCTTGAAAAGCTGAAGGCCATCATGGTTGGCGAGGCCGGTTTCAAGGAAGGCGATTTCGATGCCTTTGAAAAAGAAGTGAAGGTTATCGTCAACGAGTCTGCCGAATTCGCGCAGCAGTCACCAGAGCCTCACCCTGACGAGCTTTGGACAGACGTTCTCATTCCGGTGAAGGAGTAATTATCATCATGGCTACGAATATTCTCATGCCCGCGCTATCCCCCACGATGACGGAAGGGAAGCTTGCGAAGTGGACGAAAAAAGAGGGCGACAAGGTCAAGCCCGGCGAGGTGATTGCCGAGATTGAAACCGACAAGGCCACGATGGAAGTCGAGGCTGTTGATAGCGGTATCATCGGCAAAATTCTGGTGCCTGCGGGTACCGAGGCTGTTGCCGTGAACACGCCGATTGCCGTGCTGGTTGAAGCTGGCGAGAGCGTCACGGAAATACCTTCCGCCCTTATGGCTTGCGGCCGCCCCAATCTGGCTGCTGATGCGCCTGCCGCTGTTGTTGCCACGGCTGCTGCGGCAGGTTCGGCCGGTGCCGCACTTGCCAACCGCGATATTTTGTACGCACAGGGCCAAGTGATACCGCCGCCCGTATTTGACGAAGGGCTTTACAAGCAAAACACCCAGACCATGACAGTGCGCGAGGCTTTGCGTGCGGCCATGTCCGAGGAAATGCGCCGCGATGAAGCCGTGCACATTCTTGGCGAGGAAGTAGCCCAATACAATGGTGCCTACAAAATCACGCAAGGCATGCTGGATGAATTTGGCCCCAAGCGCGTTATCGATACGCCGATTACCGAGCACGGATTTGCCGGTATGGCCGTTGGTGCGGCTTTCCGCGGCCTCAAGCCGATTGTCGAGTTCATGACCATGAACTTCTCCATGCAGGCGATTGACCACATCATCAACTCGGCTGCCAAAACTTTGTATATGGCAGGCGGGCAGCTTGGTTGCCCCATCGTGTTCCGCGGGCCCAACGGGGCTGCTTCACGTGTCGCGGCCCAGCACTCGCAGTGTTATGCGTCGTGGTATGGGCATATCCCCGGCCTCAAGGTTGTTGCACCGTGGTCGGCTGCCGATGCCAAGGGGCTTATGAAAGCCGCTATCCGCGACCCCAACCCTGTTGTGGTGCTTGAAAACGAAATCATGTACGGGCAGTCCTTCGAATGCCCTGCCAATGATGATTTCATTGTGCCGATTGGCCGCGCGCGCATTGAACGCGAGGGTACGGATGTCACCATCACGGCGTTTTCGATTATGGTGGGCAAAGCCCTTCAGGCCGCGGACAAGCTGGCTGAAATGGGCATCAATGCCGAGGTTATCAACCTGCGTACCATCCGCCCGCTTGATACCTACACGATTGTCGAGAGCGTAAAGAAAACCAACCGTATCATCTCGGTCGAGGAAGGTTGGCCGTATGCGGGTATCGGTTCCGAAATCGCGGCGCTGATCAACCAGCATGCTTTTGATTATCTGGACGCGCCGGTATTGCGCGTGTGCTCGAAAGACGTGCCGCTGCCCTACGCTGCCAACCTTGAAAAACTGGCTATTCCGCAGGTGGATGACATTGTCGCCGCCGCGCGCGAAGCCTGCAACCGCTAACGCCGAGGCTTTTTACGATGCCTATTTCTGTGCTTATGCCCGCGCTTTCCCCCACGATGACGGAAGGGAAGCTTGCGAAATGGACGAAAAAAGAGGGCGACAAGGTCAAGCCCGGCGAGGTGATTGCCGAGATTGAAACCGACAAGGCCACGATGGAAGTCGAGGCCGTGGACAGTGGTGTGATTGGCAAAATCCTTGTGCCTGCGGGTACGGAAGGCGTGCCCGTCAACAAGCTGATTGCCGTGTTGCTAGAGGCTGGTGAAGACGCGGGTGCTATCGATAAATTCCTGTCCAACGACAACAAAAAGGCGGCGCCTGCTGCCGCTGCCAGTGCACCTGCTGCTGTTGCTGCTGCATCGGCTGCGCCACAGGCTGCAGCCAGTGTTGCCGCTGCGCCTGTTGCCGCACAAGGCGGGGCGCGCGTATTTGCAACACCGCTTGCACGCCGTATTGCTAAGGAAAAGGGCGTGAATATTGCTGCCATCAAAGGTAGTGGCCCGCACGGGCGTATTACCCGAGCGGATGTTGAGGGCCACAAGGGCGGTGCTGCTGCCCCTGTTGCCGCATCGGGTGGCGCTGCGCGCAGTGCGCCCGCTGTATCGGGCCCCAATGCCCGCGCATTGGCCGATATGCTGGGTATGGCCTACGAGGCCGTACCTGTAACAGGTATGCGCAAGACGATTGCCGCGCGTTTGTCTGAATCCAAGCAGACCGTGCCGCATTTTTATCTGACCGTTGATTGCCGCATTGATGCCCTGCTTGCCGCCCGCAAGCAGATGAACGATGCCGCGAACGGCAAGTACAAACTTTCCGTGAACGATTTTGTCATCAAGGCGGTTGCTGCCGCCCTCATGAAGGTGCCGGCAGCCAACATGGCGTGGTCGGATACCGAGATGCTCCAGTACAAAAACGCCGATATCTCGGTTGCCGTGGCAACACCGACGGGCCTGATTACCCCGATTGTCAAGGCTGCCGAAGGCAAGGGCCTTGCCGCGATATCGAATGAAATGAAGGACCTTGCCACGCGCGCGCGTGACGGGAAGCTCAAGCCTTCCGAATATCAGGGCGGTACCTTCAGTATCTCCAACCTTGGCATGTACGGCATCAAGGACTTTGCGGCCATCATCAACCCGCCGCAGGGTTGCATTCTGGCTGTGGGCGCGGGTGTCGAGCAGCCTGTCGTTGAGGACGGCAAGATTGTTGTGGGCACTGTGATGTCGGTCACGCTGTCGGTTGACCACCGCGTGGTTGACGGGGCCGTTGGCGCCGAATTCCTCAAGGCTTTCAAAGAGTGCATTGAAAATCCGGTTCTCATGCTAGCCTGAGGGGGCCATGCTTAAGACCAAGCGCACCCTTACCAATGCCGAGAACGACCGTTTGCAGTCGTTCTTTCAGGCTGTGCGCGAGCACCCAAACCAAGACGCCGTGGCCGAGTTTTGTGACCACCTGCACCGTGATGCTGACGGGGAATTCAGGTTCCCCGAGGAAATCGTCATCAGGTCGGAGGAGGGGGCAAAGCGCGTCATGGCGTTTTTGCCCAAGGTTGTCTAGGCATGCGCATATCGTGGAGGACATTCCAAGGTAATGACGGCCGCAAGGTCGAGGCGCAGGTATTTGCGCCGAACAGTGATGTCACGCCAACCGATTGCATCCTGTTTTGCCCTGGATTTCCCGGGGCGGGTGCCACGCTGTTCGAGCAGCGGCATGCTGCCACCATTGTGCATGAAGGTTATACGCTTGTTGTGTTGCGCCATGCAGGCACCAAGCTGGACGGCCCTGCCGCGCCATCCATGATCAATAATGCGCACCGCCTGATGATGGCGCGCAGGAACGGCGAAAAGATAATCGGCGGTGTGCCTGCCACCATGGATACATGGCTGATGGAGCCTTATGTCGCGCTTCATAGCCTTGCCGAGGAATATGGCCATATCCATGTTATCGGCAACAGTTTCGGGGCTGTGGCGGCGCTGTGGTCTTTGACGGAAGATAAAGTACCGTCGGCCCAAGTGCGCAGCCTGCTTTTGATGGCTGGGGCGCAGGGTGTCGCGGATATGACACCGCAAACCATCATGCGTATCTGGCTGCCCCAGTACATCGAGATGGCGCGGGTGACAGACAAGGTTGTGCTGGAGCCATCCATACAGGTTGCCGCGACGCTTAAGTACGCATACGAGCAGTTGCCCGCGCGCGTGAAAGCCAAGCTGTTTGAAGATATTTATCTGAGCTATCTGGTCGTCAAGAACGACGAGATTTTAAGCGGCTTTGACACCGACCGTTTTAAAGAGGCGATTGGCGGGCGCGGCGATGTGTTTTTGGATACCATTGACCATGCGCATCCTGCGCACGGCTTCATGGCCCATGACATGCCGGATTATCCGACCGAATACATACTCGATATTCTGCAAGGCCGTGCCATACAGGATGGCCTTGAACCTGTTTCACCTTCCAAATCCTAGGAGTTTTGAATTATGGCCGATCAGACTTTTGATGTTGTTGTCGTTGGCGGTGGCCCCGGCGGTTATGTGGCCGCTATCCGTGCCAGCCAGCTGGGCATGAAGGTGGCATTGGTCGAGGCCAATCACCTTGGCGGCATCTGCCTTAACTGGGGGTGCATCCCCACCAAGGCTTTGTTGCGGTGTTCGGAAATCAACCACCTTTTGCACAACCTTGATGCTTACGGCTTCAAGGCTGAAAAAGTATCGTACGATTTTTCGAAGATCATCGCGCGGTCACGCGGCGTTGCCAAGCAGCTGTCGGGCGGTATTGCGCACCTGCTGAAGAAGAACAAGGTCACGGTATTTGATGGTTACGGCAAGCTTTTGGGCAAGGGCCGCCTTGACGTATCAAAGGACGGCAAGAGCATTGCCACTATAGCAGCCAAGCATATCGTGCTGGCAACGGGCGCGCGTGCGCGTGTGCTTAACGGTTTCGAGCCGGACGGCAAACTGGTCTGGACCTACCGCGAGGCCATGACGCCGACCGAGATGCCGAAGTCTTTGCTGGTTGTCGGCTCCGGCGCGATTGGTATCGAGTTTGCGTCTTTCTATCGCAACATGGGTGCCGAGGTAACGGTGATCGAGGCCGTAGACCGCATCATGCCGGTGGAGGATGA
>JAGWXJ010000095.1 GCA_018969935.1 Alphaproteobacteria bacterium
GCTTACCGAGATCCACCCCATCCCCGCCGATACGGACCAAGAGGAAGTGGCTCGGCTTTTCCGCCGCGAGGGGCTGACATCCGCGCCCGTTGTGGACGAGGACAACCGCCTTATCGGTGTCATCACCCTTGATGACGTTGTCGAGGTTGTGGCCGAGGAAGCACAGGAAGATATCCTGCGCCTTGGCGGGGTTGACAGTTCGGACCTTCACCGCGGCATCCTCTCGACATCCGTATCGCGTTTCTGGTGGCTGGGCATCAACCTTGGCACTGCGTTTGTGGCTTCGGGGGTTGTGGGGTTATTCGAGCACACGCTGGACCAGATTGTGGCGCTGGCCGTGCTTATGCCTATCGTGGCCGGCATGGGCGGCAACGCCGGTACCCAGACGCTTACGGTGGCCGTGCGCGCGCTGGCCATGAAAGAGCTTTCAAAAACCAACATGCTGCGTACCGTTTTCAAGGAAACATCGGTCGGGTTCCTCAACGGTTTTGCATTTGCGCTTATCACGGGTGTACTTTCGGCCCTGTGGTTCCATAGCCAGATGCTGGGCGTTGTCATCGGCCTTGCGATGGTGACCAACCTTGTGGCGGCAGGGCTATTCGGTATCCTTATCCCGCTTATCCTAGAACGCTTCAAAATCGACCCCGCGCTGGCATCCGCCGTGTTTTTGACGACGGTGACGGACGTTGTCGGGTTCTTTACCTTCCTTGGCCTTGCCACGTGGCTGATGCTGTAAAATTTTGACATTCCGCCCCCCTATCCTTTAGGAAGCGGGCACGGAATTTACAGGAAAACAGCTTATGCCCACCGATACCGACACCAAGACCACCCTTATGGCTGGCGAGGCCGTACTTATGGGTGCGCAAGCAACAATTGCTGAAGCCCAAGAGCGTGCCGCCACAGCCCTTGGCCGTTTTACGGGCCTTAAGCCTGCACAAGCCGGTTTTGCCGAACTTTCACTGGCCATGCACCATGCCGAACGTTCGATGAACGAGATCTTCAAACGCCATGCACGGCAAAACCAGATGCCCATGGGCCTGACGCTGCTGGATTACCAATACCTACGCGTCATCCAGCGCTGGAATGAGGAAGGCCGCAACGATGTGATCGTGCGCAAGATTGCGGCGCACTTTGGCCTTGCAGGCAACAGTGCCTCGCAATGCATCGACCGACTGCTAAAAAGAGGCTTGATATCAAAAACAGCAGGCGGCAAGCAGGGCCATCCGCTTGTGCTTACCGAGAACGGGCAAAAGGCCCTTGGCCAGTTTGCCACCATTGAAAGCGCCGTTGATGCGGAGTGCGCGCAGCGTATTCAGGCGTATGCCGCCCTCAAGCATTATGGGGTGAAGTAGCCTATTCTCGCCTTGAAACTTCCATAAATATGAAATACTTAACGTGCAGGGCGAAATGGTTTGCCCCGCACCCGTACTTCATGGCCAGACGTAAAAAAGCACACGATCATTTTGACGAAGCCCCGAGCCAATCGGGGTTTTTCGGCACGCTTTTCCGTTGGATTTTCGTGCTGTCCATTTGGGGCGGCATCATACTTGGCGGCGTTGTGCTTTGGTACGGCAAGGATTTGCTGGATCTGACGCGTAAATCGAACTTCGAGCGCAAACGCTCGGTCGTTGTGTTGGCGAATGACGGGCAAAGTGTCCTTGCAAACTATGGCGAGAGCAGCGGCAAGCGTGTGCGGGTGCAGGATTTGCCCCCCTATGTCGGCAATGCGGTGCTGGCTATCGAGGACAGGCGTTTTTACTACCACATCGGTGTTGACCCCATCGGCCTGTTGCGCGCAGCTTTCATCAACTGGAAAGAGGGCCGGATTGTACAAGGCGGCTCTACCATCACGCAGCAGCTTGCCAAGAACCTGTTTTTGAAGCCCGAGCGTACCTTCAAACGCAAGGTGCAGGAGGCCATTCTGGCCCTGTGGCTCGAGCTTAAATACACCAAGGATGAAATTCTGACGTCCTACCTCAACCGCGTTTATTTTGGCGCGGGCGCCTACGGCATTGATGCTGCCGCTCACGTGTATTTCGACAAACCACCTGAGCGCCTGACACTAGAGGAAGCCGCGATGCTTGCGGGGCTACTCAAGGCCCCTTCCCGCCTTTCACCCGAGGTTAACCCAGACCGCGCGCTTGAGCGCATGAACATGGTGCTGACCGCCATGGAAGACGCGGGCTTCATGGATGTCAAAAAAGACGATGAGGAAGGCAGCAAATCGGGCAGGCCCACGCCGCCACGCAAGCCTATCAGCCTGCGTTCCAACAACGATGGCAGCCGTTATTTTGCCGACTGGGTGCTGGACCGCGCGAACGAGCTTATCGGCATTTCAGGCGCGGACCTTACCATTGTCACCACACTCGACCCCAAGCTCGAGCGCGCTACGCAGGAAGCCGTGCGCGCATCGCTGGATACATTCTTCAAGGATGCCAAGAAGCGCCCGCAGGCTGCCGTTGTGGTGCTTGACCGTGACGGCGCCATCCGCGCCATGTTAGGCGGTACAAGTTACCGTGACAGCCAGTTCAACCGCGCAACGCAGGCGCTGCGCCAGCCCGGTTCATCCTTCAAGCCTTTCGTGTATCTGGCTGCCCTTGAAAAAGGCTGGCGCCCCGGCGACCCGATTGAAGACGCGCCCATCCAGCTTGGCGATTACGCCCCTGCCAACCATGACGGGCAGTATTACGGTTTTGTGCCGCTGAGTTCGGCCATGGCGCTTTCCCTCAACACGGCTGCCGTGCGTATGGCCAGCGAAGTTGGCATTGAGTCGGTGATTGACGTGGCGCGCCGCGCGGGCATTAAAGGCAACATCGTACCCAACTACAGCGCCGCGCTTGGTACCGCTGAAGTAACGGTGCTTGAAATGGCGCAGGCCTACAACACCATTGCCAACCGCGGCATACCTGCCGAGCCTTACGGGATTATCAGCATCCGCGATTCCGAGAACGATAACCTGTACACCCACGAAAGTTTGCAGCAGCCGCCCGTGCTGGACGGCGATGCCTGCAACCGCCTGATTGCGATGATGCAGGAAGTGGTAACGCGCGGGACCGGCGGGCGCGCCTACCCCGGCTTTGTGGTGGCGGGTAAAACGGGTACATCATCGGATTACCGCGATACATGGTTTGTAGGCATGTCGGGCGTGGCCGTGGCTGCCGTGTGGGTTGGCAACGATGACAACACCCAGATGCGCCACCAATACGGCGGCAATGCCCCTGCCGATATTTTCAGGCAGGTTATCAAATCAGCCCAAGAGGGCCGCGAGGTTGCGGGGCTATCAACAGCCGACCCTTATGAAATGTCGTTCGGTTCGGCATTTTCATCGGAAGGTTTGTCAGGGGTATTCACGCGTATCTTCGGGGATGGTGAAACCGCCCAGCCTGTCCAGCAGATCCGTGGCGGGCAACGCATGCGCCCTATTGTAGAGATGGGCAAATTCAACGATTAAACGATTTGGCTATCAGCCTTTGACGGCGCCGGCCTGCTTGTCGTAGTAGCGGCGGCAGGCGTTACGGATTTCGGTCAGGAAGCTCTGGCCGTGGGGGTTGGTTTCATCCTTGATCTTGAGTTCGATCAGGGTTTTGGAAACGCGGACGTAAGCACCCAGAATATCCATGACATCGTTGTCCAGCTTGCGGACGTCTTCAACGAACGTGAGAACAAAGGAGCTGACGCGGCAAACCATCATCTCGTGGAACATGCCGGAGGCCGATTTGATGTTCATGAGAGGTTTGGTGATATTCGATAAAAACTCCTCACGCCCATAGGATATCTGCTTGGCATCGTTGAGGGCGGTTTCCATCTCGGAGAGGTAGAGCTTCAATTCCGGAGTGATGTCGGATTGCACGCTATCAAGGTATTCCTGCACCTTGCTCACAGCGCCTTGGTCCAGCGTGCCGGTGCCGACTTTCTTTTGTAATTCGTAATCCGCCTTGTAGAAGCGCGGGTACGATTCGCGGAAACCGTATTTGTCCTTACCAGCCATGCGCTGTTAGTCCTTCCTGCGTTCGGGGCCTTGATAGTCCTGACTTCTGCGACGACGGCGGTCGGGCCCGAAGAAGACGGGTGTTTCCACAAAGTCGCGCGGATTGTCGACAACATAGGCAATACGGCGCGCCAATTCGTTGGCCGTAAACGGCTTTACCAGAAATTCGGTGATCCCCTTATCGCGGGCTTCAGACACGCGGGAGGATGCGGCGTAGCCCGTCATCATGATGATGGGTACGGTGCGCTTGGGCGATTGGCTGTCGCGGCGAATCCATTTGATAAGCTCAAGGCCGTCTACGGGTTCCATCTCCCAATCGGTAATCACGATATCGGGACGGTTTTTGACGAACTGCTGATAGCCTGACTCGCCGTTACGGGCCTGCATAACCATGCCAACACCCAGATATTTCAGGGCGTTGACGATTACCTCCAGCATCGGGGGTGAATCTTCTACTACCAGCACTGTCAGCTTGCCAAAGTCGTATGGCATAGGGTCCGTTCAGGCGAAATTGATAAATTTTTCAACCTCAAGGGTACCATAAACACGGTTAAAAAAAAGGTCACACCGTGGCTAAAAAGCTATGGAGCCTGTTTTCGGGCATAGTGGCGGAATTCCTGAGGTTTGAGCCCTCATCCCCAATGGCCACCCAATGCTGCGTGAGCGTTATGTAGGATGGCGGGACCGACCTAAGCGGCCTGTCACGAAGCAGGGTTGCATCCACATGGTCGAGGAAATCACCCGGGTAGGCCAGACGGGGGGCCATGAGCCCCATATCCACCAGCACGCGGGAAACATAGGCATCCGAATTGTCGGTCGCATCGGCGGCGCGGTGGATGGCTGTCAGCAAACGCACCTCCATGCGGCGGTTTGGCCCCTCGCGGAAGGATTTGATGAAGGCCATAAAAATATCGCGCTCGTTCGGGCCTGCGCTTTCGGGCAGGCAGGGCAGGATGATGCGGGTGGCCGCACGGCTGCCGGTTGAAGCGCTGGATGGAACGGTTAGGAATGTCGTTGACATAGCGTACCTCCTGTTAAGTGAACACGATGCGTCGTGCCCATGGACCAATCGTTGAATCCAACTCCTTAACAGAGTCTGAATCACCCAAATCTGCCCCCAAAAGGCTGTGGATAATTTTTAGATGATTTTGGGAATCGCGTTGCGGGCCAGTGTATCCACCCGTTCGTTTTCGGCCTGCCCCGCGTGGCCTTTGACCCAGTTCCAGTGAACCTTGTGCTGCGCCAACGCCGCATCCAGCCTGAGCCATAGGTCCTGATTCTTAACCTCGCGCTTGTCTGCCGTGCGCCAGCCGTTGCGTTTCCAGTTGATCATGTGCTTGGTTATTCCATCCATGACGTAGCGGCTGTCGGTAAAAAGGTTTACATCGCACGGCTTTTTCAGGGCCTCGAGCGCCATGATGGCGGCCATCAGCTCCATGCGGTTGTTGGTTGTCAGCGGCTCACCGCCCGAGAGTTCTTTTTCGGTGCCGTTAAAACTAAGCAGCGCACCCCAGCCGCCCGGCCCCGGATTCCCCGAACAGGCACCATCGGTATATATGGTTACGGCCATGTGATATCCGATTTTAGTTTTGCCACATATTCGCGCGGGTCTTTTTTGACGACGTCGGCATCCTTGGGGGTGAATTCCCAATCATAGAGGCGGGTTGAGAGGATGCGCAGGGCTGCCGCGCGCCTGAGGGCCGGAAAAACCTCGCGTTCATCATCGGATAACGGTCTTACCTGCTGGTAGGCCCCTATAAATGCCGCAAGCCTGTCGGGCTGTATCTGCCCTTTTGTATCGAAGCACCAAGCGTTGATAGTGAGCGCCGTGTCGTAAACAAATGTATCGGTGCAGGCGAAATAGAAATCAATGACACCGCGCAGCGTGCCATCCCTGAAAAAGACGTTATCGGGGAAGGCATCGGCATGGATGGCGCCGTGCGGCAGGTTATGAAGGTCCAGCCCTTCGTATTCCTCGAGCGCGGAATCGATTGCGGCAATATCATCTGCGCTTAGAAGATCGGTGCGCGGCAAAGCATCGGAGAGGAGTTTTTGCCACTGGGCAAAGCCCACGGGGTTTTCGCGGTGCTGTTTGTAAGTGCTTGCTGCCTTGTGCATTTGCGCAAGCGTGGTACCCACCTGCGTGCAGTGGCTTGGCGTTACATCGGCATCGGGTACCCCTGCCCCGTCGAGGAAGCGGATGATGGATGCGGGCTTGCCGGCCAGCGTGCCTACGGTGCGGCCCACGCGGTCGGCATAGGTATCGGGCACCGTGATGCCTGCGTGGCGCAGGTGGTTGGTGAAGCCGTAGATGAACGGCAGGTCCTCCCGCCTCACGCGCTTTTCAAAGATGGTGAGGATGTAGCGCCCGCGGTCGGTTTGCAGGTGGTAGTTGGTGTTTTCAACCCCTTGCGTGATGCCGCGATGACCTTCGTAGACGCCAAGATCGTAATTGGCGAGAAAGCCGACAATGTCGTGCGCTGAAACGTGCGTGTAAACTGCCATACGGAAAGGTTATGCGGCTTCGAGGCTTCGGGGAAGACGGAACGTCACATTTTCCTCACGGATGGTGACGATTTCCACTTTCACGTTATAGCGGGCCTTGAAAGCCTCGATGACTTCATCGACCAGCACTTCAGGGGCCGATGCGCCTGCCGTAAGGCCAATCGTTTTAGGCGCGCCTACCCACGCCCAGTCAATATCGGCTGCACGCTGGATAAGGGTAGCCTTGGGGCAGTTGTAATTAAGGGCCACTTCCACCAAGCGGTTGGAGTTGGATGAATTGGGCGCGCCGATAACCAGCAGCGCATCAATGCGGCCTGCGATGGCCTTTACCGATTCCTGCCTGTTGGTGGTGGCGTAGCAAATATCCTCACGCCCCGGCCCCTGTATGGCGGGGAATTTGCGCTTCAGGGCCTCGACCACGCTTGCAGTGTCATCGACCGAGAGGGTGGTTTGCGTTGCGAAGGCCAGTTTTTCGGGGTCCTCAACCACCAGACTTTCAACATCGGCGATATCTTCGACCAGAATCACCTTGCCCTCGGGCAGCTGGCCCATGGTGCCCGTGACTTCGGGGTGGCCTTCGTGGCCGATCAGAATCACCTGCCGCCCTTCCCGCGATTGGCGCTGGGCCTCGTTGTGTACTTTTGTCACCAGCGGGCACGTGGCATCGATTGCGAACATATTGCGGAATCGGGCTTCATCGTGCACGGATTTGGCAACGCCATGGGCCGAGAATATGACCGGCCTGTCGGTGTGGGATTCGGGGATTTCCGAGAGTTCTTCCACGAAAACTGCGCCTTTGGCCTTGAGGCCATCGACTACATATTTGTTATGAACAATCTCGTGGCGGACATAGACGGGCGCGCCATGAAGTTCGATTGCGCGCTCCACAATC
>JAGWXJ010000096.1 GCA_018969935.1 Alphaproteobacteria bacterium
TCCCTACACTTTCCCGTGCCAGCCTCGATATCCTGCAAGGCTTCAATATTCTATCGGCGCCCCAATCTCCGCTTTATGGCCCTGCCATTGATGTCGCCAAACTGCGCACGCAACTGCAAAAGCTGAAACCAGCCCCGCAACGTCACCTGAATTAGGCGCATACTTAAGTTTCGTTGATTGAAATCACGCCCGCAAGGCGGCTGACAGCGCCAAGCGCCTGCTGGCTGAGCTTGTAACGCCCCGGCACCACAATCTCGGCCACATGCCCGTCATTGGCAGGTACCTGCAAAAGCAACGTGCCCATGCCCGTACCTTCGGCCGTGACGATTGTCTTGAGCTGTTCAAGCGCAGCCGTATCGCGCAGCGTCACAAGGCAGCGGCGGGGCTGGCTTGCCAGCGCGTCGGCCAGTTTTTGCACGCCCTGTATGGTCACGCGCATCTGGTCCTCGCGCAACTCGGCATCAACGGTCAAAAGCAGGCTTTCCCCCGCATTGAGGATGTTCCGTGACTTCGCCAGTTCCTCGGAAAAAAGCATGCCTTCAAATACTCCGCTAGGGTCCGATACCTGCAAAAACGCGTATTTGTTACCCGTTTTGGATGAAACCTTTTCCGATTTTTTAAGCAACACACCCGCCATAAAGGTCTTGATGTGCGGCTTGCTTTCAAGCTTCTCGCGCAGGTCGGATACAAGCACCACACGCATACGGTTCAACACTGCACGCTGCGAGTCCAACGGATGGGCGGACAGATAAAACCCTACGGCCTCGAATTCATGGCGCAGTTTTTCAAGGTGGTCCCACTCGGGCGTTTTGGGCAATGGCGGCCTGTTGGCCGTCATCCCGCCAGCACCAGCGCCAAACAGGCCAATCTGGCCTGCATCGCGGTCGGCGTGCATATTCTGGCAGTAACGCAAAACAACTTCGGCGGCCTCATAGGCAGCCGCGCGCGTAAGGCCAAAGCTGTCAAACGCGCCCGCTGTTGCCAGTGCCTCCATCGTTTTTTTATTCAGCACCTTGGGGTCCAGACGCTCGGCAAAATCAAAAATGTCCTTGAAGGCGCCTTTCGCATCGCGCTCCGTTTTCATGGCCGTCATGGCACCCTGCCCCACCCCTTTGAGGGCCGCCAGCGAATAACGGATGGATTTGCCTTCCACCGTAAATTCAAAGCTGGATGCATTCACGTCAGGCGGCAGCACGGGTATGCGCATGCGCGCGCATTCCTGCCTGAAAACACTCAGCTTGTCGGTGTTGCCTTGGTCCAGCGTCATGGATGCGGCCATGAATTCGATGGGGTAATTGGCCTTGAGCCACGCCGTCCAGTACGAAATCAGCGCATACCCGGCCGAGTGCGCCTTGTTGAACCCATACCCCGCAAACTTGTCGATTTTATCGAAGATCGCGTTTGCTTGCTCTGCGCCCACGCCGCTGTGCTCGGCGGCACCCTTTACAAACTGCGCGCGCTGCGCATCCATCTCGGACTGGATTTTCTTACCCATGGCGCGGCGCAAAAGGTCGGCCCCGCCAAGGCTGTAGCCCGACAATATCTGCGCGGCCTGCATAACCTGCTCTTGGTAAATCATCACCCCGTAGGTGTCGCGCAGTACAGGCTCCAGCTTGGGGTGCATGAAGTCCTTTTCTTCCTGCCCGTGAAGGCACGCAAGGTACTTCGGAATATTTTCCATCGGGCCGGGGCGAAAGAGAGCGACAAGAGCGATAATCTGCTCGAAGTTGCTGACCTTCATTTTAATACCAAGGTCGCGCATCCCCGCACTTTCAAGCTGGAACACGCCAACCGTTTCCCCGCGCGCAATCAGCGATAGCGTTTTTTCATCATCCAGCGGAATGGAGAGGATATCGAGCTTTTCCCCGCGCCTGCTCCCAATCAGGTCCGCCGCCTTCTGGATAACCGTCATGGTTTTGAGGCCAAGGAAGTCGAACTTCACAAGCCCCGCGCTCTCAACATACTTCATGTTGAATTGCGTAGCCGGCATGTCGGAACCGGGGTCGCGGTACAGCGGCACAAGCTGCTCAAGCGGCCTGTCGCCAATCACCACGCCTGCCGCGTGGGTGGATGCGTGGCGGTAAAGCCCCTCAAGCTTCAGGGCAAGGTCAATCAGCTTGGCGGTCGTTTCCTCGCGGCGTAACTCAACCCGCAGGTCAGGGTCGGCCTTCAATGCCTCCTCAAGACTAATCGGGTTGGCAGGGTTTTGCGGGATCATCTTGGCAATACGGTCCACCTGCCCGTACGGCATTTGCAAAACACGGCCTACGTCACGCACTACGGCGCGGGCCTGCAACTTACCAAAGGTAATAATCTGCGCCACGCGGTCGCGCCCGTAACGCTGCTGCACATAGGCAATCACCTCGTCACGCCTGTCCTGACAAAAGTCCACGTCGAAGTCCGGCATGGATACGCGTTCAGGGTTCAGGAATCGCTCGAACAGCAGGTTGAAGGCCAGCGGGTCCAAGTCGGTAATACGTAAAGCCCAAGCCACAACCGACCCCGCGCCCGACCCGCGCCCCGGCCCGACAGGGATGCTATGCTCCTTCGCCCACTTGATGAAATCCGACACGATGAGGAAGTAACCAGCATACCCCATGGGCTTAATGGTATTTAACTCAAAAGCCAATCTTTCTTCGTATTTACTGATTGTTGCAGTACGTTCTTCATCTGACATCTCAGGCTTAAGAACGTAATTTTCAAGCCTCCAGGCCAGACCAGCCTTGGCCTCATCCTCAAGGATCTGGATCTCGTTACGCCCGTCGCCATAACTGAAGGGCGGCAAAATAGGGTCGATGGATTTCAGCAGGTGGCTGCACCGCTGGGCAATCACAACCGTATTGGCAATCGCTTCGGGCAGGTCCTCGAACAGGGCCTCCATCTCCTCGGCTGACTTGAGGTAACACGCGGGGGAAACCTTCCGTCGGTCCTCCTCGGTCACATACCGTCCCTCGGCAATGCAAAGCAGCGCATCATGCGCCTCGTGCATGTCCGCCTCGGCAAAATAGACATCGTTGGTGGCTACAATCGGTACATGCAGCTTGTACGCAAGGTCCAGAAGCCCGTCTTCAACGGCCTCCTCGTCGCGCACGCCGTGCCGCTGGATTTCAATGTAAATCCGCTGCGGGAATATCCCCATCAGCTTCTTCAGCACTTTCTCGGCATCCTTGGGCTGGTTATGCGCAAGGTACTGGCCAACAGGCCCTTTAAAACCACCCGTCAGGCAGAGCACACCCTCAGCGCAAGCCTCAAGCTCCTCCCAGCTGCAAAAAACTTCCTTGGTGCTTTCGGTTTCAAGGTAAGCGCGGGATACAAGGCGGCAAAGGTTTTTGTAGCCCACGGCGTTCTGGGCCAAAAGCGTCAGCTGGTGCCGCTCGAACCCCAGCGCCATCTGGACGCCAATAATCGGCTGCACACCGCTTTTGCCAGCCTCCAAAGCAAACTCGAGGGCCCCGAACAGGTTGTTGGTATCGGCAATCGCAACCGCTGGCATCTGGCGCTTCACGCATAGCTTCACAAGCTCCTTGACCGGAATCGCCCCTTCCGCCAGCGAATAGGCGGTATGCACATGCAAATGGATGAAGCTGGCGGGCATAGCCCGATTTAACGAAAAATCCGCCCGGAATCCAAGCAGAACCTATGGGTTTCCAACAGCCAATCGCGACACGTCCGCCGCCTTGATAAACCGCACACCTTCAGCGGCAAGGCTCTTCTTGTGGTCGTCGGTCCATAGTGCGGCAAACAACGGACTAACCGAACCCACGGCATCTTCCACCCAGTAAATGCGGTGTCCGCAGCCAAAATGGCGGTTGGCCGAAACGATATCCTCGACACTCGCAAAAACGCAGGCAGCCTCGTTAAACCCGATGATAAAGATATTTTTGTCTTTCTCGTAAATGAAGTTGCGGTAACTGCCATCCCTGTAAACGGAAGGGTCGATACCGGCAACCTGCCGCGTTACCTGCGCCGAAAACGCGGGAACCAGCGAAGGCGTCACCACACGCTCGAACCCGTCACGGTCATAAAAGTCGAGTCTAACGCCGATAACAGGCCCGAGGGATCTTTCATTGAAGGTACGCGCAAGCGAAACCATGCAGTCCAGCTTGGCCTGCTGGGCAAGCCTGAAATCCCGATCACCGGAAAAGCGCTCATACTGGATATGGATACCCAAAAGCTCGTTACGGGCCATATCGTTACCCGACATGGAAACCGCGCTTGGCAATGGAAGGCACCAGCGCCGATTGCACGAAGTTGACGCCGCTATCCTTCAACCGCTGCCTCAGGGTATCGTCCCAATCTTTGGCTACTTCGGATGAAAAACAGCCAACACAATCCTCGACCATGTAAACATCAAAACCCACCTCGGCAGCCTTTTTTGTAAGGCTGGCCAAAGTATCAGCCACACAGAACGGGCCGTTATAGCCCATGACAAAAATAGTATCCCCCGCTTCAGGATAGGGCACGGATCTGTCTTCAAATGGCGAAGATATATACCCCTGTGTCCGCCTGCTGATATGCGCTTTGAATTCCGGCAAAAGGTAACTTTCATCCCCCCAGAGATATTCGCGGCGGTCTACAAGCTCTGCGCCCACAATCTCACCCAAGGCAGCTTCCTTGAAAGTTTTAGCCAGCGATACAATGTTCGCATCCACTTGATGCTGAGCGGCCACAAAGGCTTCGTCGCCGTGGTAACGGCCATACTGTACATGAACACCAAGCAAAGTATTTTTCATAGTGCAGTTTTACCCGAAAACGGCGCTGGTTTGCAAATTTGCACAGGTTGCGGGTAGATTACGCCGCATGAAAACTCTCATCATTGCCGAAGCAGGCGTCAATCACGAAAAAAACATGGCGCAAGCCGAGCAATTGGTGGATATAGCTGCCAAAGCAGGCGTAGACGTTTTCAAAACCCAGACCTTCACGGCAGGCAGCCTTGTCACCCGCAACTGCCCCCCCGCCCAGTACCAGACCGACAACGTCGGCGCAGCCGAACAATATTCGATGCTCGAACAACTGGAATTGCCATACGCATGGCACACCCCCTTAAAGGCCCGTGCCGAAGCCGCAGGCATGGAATTCCTGTCCACGGCATTCGAATTTGAATCCTTCGATTTCCTGATGGGCCTTGGCCTCAGGCGCATCAAAATCCCCTCGGGCGAAATCAGCAACTTGCCCTTTGTCGTCCATCAGGCTCGCGCAAAACTGCCACTTATTCTGTCCACGGGGATGGCCACGATGGATGAGATTTATGATGCACTGGGCGCCTGCATCGTAGGCTACCGCGGCGATACGCACGTCAACATCAACACCATCCGCGCCGCATGGGCCGACAAGGACGCCCGCAAACTTCTGGATGGCCGCGTAACAGTCCTCCATTGCACCACCAACTACCCCGTAAAGTGGGATGAAGTGGATATGCGCGCCCTGCCTACCATGCATAAACTGTTGGGCCTGCCGATTGGTTACTCGGACCACACACCGGGCATCGTGGCCTCGCTCGCCGCTGTCGCCATGGGCGCGACAATCATTGAAAAGCATTACACCATCAGCCGCGCGATGGACGGCGCAGCGGGCCACCCCTCCCCCGACCACAAAGCATCGCTCGAGCCAAATGAACTTCAGGCGCTGGTAGAAGGCATCAGGATGGTCGAACAATCACCCACGCTTGATACTGTGCGCGAAGCTTGCAAGGCCCTGGAAGCCAGATATGCCATCCAGTCTGGCATCGAACATCTGGACACCCTTTTGGGCCGCGCCGAAAAAGTACCGGCGCAAGGCGCCCGCGAAGTCGCCCGCGTAGCCAAAAAAAGCATCGTGGCCTCCAAAGCCATCAAGGTGGGGGAAGTATTCGGCTACAACAACATCACCATGAAACGCCCGATGGGCGGCATGGCCCCCGATGCGTTCTTTGACCTGCTTGGAAAGCCATCGGCACAAAGCTACGCGCCCGATGATTTCATCGCGCCGTCCGAACTGGCGGCACCAAAAGTAGCGTAATGGCCTAGGGCCTGCGTGGGCCGCGCATACCGGTTTGCGGGCGCTGGCCGTCATTGACATCGCGGGGTTTGGATATTGCGCGGGTATCAAGCGGTATGCGCGGGCTCGCGTTGCGCTTGTATTCCTGAATATTCCAAAGGGCCATCCGTGCACCGCGCATCTTGTCTTCCATCTGCGCATCCACCGTTACAAAATCCCACAGTTTGTTGAACAGCACCGAGGGGCGGAAGCCTGACAGGCGTTGCACAAGCTCGGCGCATTCGCGCTCGTTCAGTTCGACGGTCATGCGTTCGCGGATAGACGTTTTCACATCAGGGTCTGTTGCCGCGTCAAAGGTGGTTCTGAATGCGGCATGGGCAAACACAGCGCAAACACCTGAATCACTGGCCACCATGTCACTTTTGTAGTCGTAACTGAATGACGCCGCGCGCGAAACCTTGGACCTGAAATCGAACATGCAATTCCTCATATCTGATGAGGGCATCATACCCAACCGGTTTAAGTTATGCAAAATTATGAGGTGACTCACTTCGCCGCAGCGTTAAACAATGGCCCCGCCCTTGAGGCGCAGCGTGCGGTCCATACGGGCGGCAAGCTCGGGGTTGTGGGTCGCCATCAGCATGGCAACACCCGTCTTGCGCACGATGGCTTCCAGCATGCGGTAAACCGTTTCCGCCGTGTCGGGGTCAAGGTTGCCGGTAGGCTCGTCCGCCAAAAGCAATTTGGGCCTGTTGGCCAGCGCCCGTGCGATGGATACACGCTGCTGCTCCCCGCCCGAAAGTCTTGCAGGGCGGTGGTCAAGCCGCGCGGCCAGCCCCAGCGCGTCCAGCATCTTGGCGGCACGGTCTGCCGCCTGCTTTTTGGGCTGCCCCGCAATCATCATCGGCAACATCACGTTTTCAAGGGCCGAAAACTCGGGCAGCAAATGGTGCGCCTGATACACAAAACCTATGCTCTCGCGGCGGAGCAACGTGCGCTCATGCTCGTTCATCGCCTGTGTTTCGTGCCCCGCGATGATGATTTTACCCTCGCTCGGCGTATCAAGCAGGCCAACGCACTGCAAAAGCGTGGATTTGCCGGAGCCCGATTGCCCCATCAGCGCCACCATCTCGCCCGCGCCCACTTCAAAACTGACACCCTGAAGCACATGCAGGCGGTTATCGGCCTGCTCGTAAACGCGGTGAAGGGTTTCAACCTGTAAAACGGCGTTACTCATAGCGCAGCGCCTCCACAGGATCGAGGCGGGCAGCCCGCCAGGCAGGGTAAAGTGTGGCGAGGAAGGAAAGCGAGAACGCCATGGCCAGCACGGCCGTTACCTCGCCCC
>JAGWXJ010000097.1 GCA_018969935.1 Alphaproteobacteria bacterium
GGACAGCCGCGAGGAACTGCTGGCTTTTTATAATGATATCCAGACCAAACGCGCTGCGCTTGCCTATGACATTGACGGTATTGTTTACAAGGTTGATGACCTCGGGTTGCAGGAGCGCCTCGGGTTCGTATCGCGTGCGCCGCGTTGGGCGGTGGCCCACAAATTCCCTGCCGAGAAGGCTTTTACGAAGGTACGCGATATCATCATCCAAGTCGGTCGTACGGGCACGCTTACGCCAGTGGCCGAACTTGAGCCCGTCAACGTAGGCGGGGTCATGGTATCCCGCGCGACATTGCACAACGAGGACGAGATTGCCCGCAAGGATGTGCGTGTGGGCGACACCGTTATCATACAACGCGCGGGGGATGTGATACCGCAGGTGCTGGGCTATCTGGCCGAGCAGCGCCCGCAGGATGCCAAGCCTTTTATATTCCCCGACAAATGCCCTGTTTGCGGATCATCGGCCATACGCGAGGAAGGCGAGGTTGCGCGGCGTTGCACGGGTGGCCTGATATGTGCCGCGCAGGCAACCGAACGCCTGAGGCATTTTGTTTCACGCGGGGCCATGGATATTGATGGTATGGGTGAGCGCATCATTCAGCAATTCTGGGATGAGGGGCTGGTACGTACGCCAGCCGATATCTTCAGGCTTGAGGAGCGCGATAAAAACAGCCTGACACCTTTGCGCGCGCGCATGGGGTGGGGCGAACAATCGGCCCGCAACTTGTATGATGCGATTGCCGCGCGCAGGGAAGTGCCGCTAGATAAGTTCATCTATGCGCTTGGGATAAGGCAAGTGGGCGAGGCGACGGCCAAAAAACTGGCGGCGCATTACCTGACAATCGAGGCCCTGCAGATTGCGATGGCGCAAGCGGTCGATGAAAACGGCGAGGTATATGCCGATTTGCTTTCGATAGAAGATATCGGCCCGAGTGTTGCCGATGACCTGATCGCGTTTTTCAACGAGCCGCATAACCGCGAGATGTTATCGGATTTGCTGATGTACGTGACGCCTGCAGCGTTTGTGCCGGTCGATGTATCGGGTAGCAAGGTTGCGGGTAAAACCGTAGTGTTTACCGGAAGCCTTGCAAAACTGACGCGGGATGAAGCCAAGGCACAAGCCGAGCGTATGGGGGCCAAGGTATCGGGCAGCGTATCAGGAAAGACGGATTACGTTGTGGCGGGCGAGGACGCGGGTTCCAAGCTTAAGAAGGCGCGCGAGCTGGGCGTAACGGTGCTTACCGAAGACGAGTGGCTGGCGCTGATAGCCTAGATTTTTTTGCGCAGTTCGTTCAGTTTTTCCATTGCGGCTTCGTATTCGGCCGTGAAGTCACGGCGCTCAACGAAACCTTTGCCGCCTGCCTTGCGTGTCAGTGACGCTTCAAGGGCGTTGTTCAGGAGTTCGGCAATCTTGAGGTCCTTTTGCTCGAGCGCGAGCATAAGGGCATAGAGGATACGATCGGACAGTCTTTTGAATTGCATAGCCATGACGCAGAGTTTACACCGCCCCCCAAGGCTTTGCAATAAACCGTAAAATGTGTGCAGACGCCTATTTGTAATCTACGCGGGCAAAGGCAATACGCGGGATATTGCGGCCAGGGAATTTGCCATCCTTGAGGGCGATGCTCCAGCCTGTAAACCCTTCGGTCACCGTAACCTTGCCGTGTTCGCCGCAGGCGGTTTCAGTCGCGACCTTCCAGATAAGCCCCAAGCGCCAATCCTGCCCGATGGTGCGGACTAGTTTTTTGTGGAGCCGGGCATTTGCGTTACCGGAAAAGTAAGTCGAGATGTTGTAAAGGTACCCAAAAGCTTTCGAGCGGGGACTGTATGTCATGAGTGCGGCCATATCGGCCAGTGCGCGCAGGCGCGGGAAGCGGGCTGTTTGCCAGTAAATCACTTCGATTTCGGGTTTAATCTCGCCTTTGTCTTCGGCTTGTTCGGCAGCCCAGTCACGCCGTGGTTGAGCAATACGGCGGGCCCATTTTTCGTTGTAGGCAATGACATCGGCGAACTGCGTTTTGATGGCGGCATCCACATCGAAAGGGCCGTTGCGTTTTACAAGCTCGCGGAACATGGCGCGCAGCGTGTGGCTATCGTTTTCGGGTGTTTCGATTTCGGACATTTTGGCCTGCCTGTTTTGTAAGACAGACCGATTATGCATAGTAATATACTTATGTAAAGGCGGGCTGCGGTTGTTCCCTGAAACCGAGATATTTGGCTGTAAAGGCATCAAAGCCCTGCCAGAAGCGGGCCCTGAATTCCTCTTTTTCCATCAGCACCTCATGCAGGGAGCCGGTTATTTCCACCAGCTCAACGTTTGGCATGTGGTTGACGCCAAAGCGGGTTGCCGCGTTTGAAACAATCATCTCGCGCGAGGGCATGGCAACGAAAAGCGGTGTCGTTACTTGCGAGAGCCACGCTGGGTCCTGTGTGAACCTGTTGGATGCAAGCGCCGTGCGCACCCAATTGAAAGTTAGGCCACCCATACGAAGGGAAGGATTTTCAACCTGATGGCGGATCTGGATTTCGCGGCGGGTTTTATCGGATGTCAGCAAGTTCAGATTGGCGGTGAAGCGCGCGAGGCTCCAAGGACCGTAACCGAAAACGTAGTGCTCGCTCCAGCCCATTTTGCAAGCCGCCTCGGCAGTCATACGGGCGGGGCCCTGCATCAGAACAGGCAGATTGATGTTGAACATGGGCGCTGTCAGCGCTGCGCATTTGAAGGCGTCGCGAACGTCGTGCATGATACGCAAGGCGATGTGGCCACCCATGGAATGCCCCAAGACGATGCGTGGCAGGATCGCCAGCGCGGGGATTTCAGAAAGTGCGGCGAGGTATGCCCTTGCATCTTCGACATCAAGTGAAAAATCATCGTGGTGGCGTTTATCGTGGTCGGGCAAGTGGCGCCATGACAGGCCTTGGCCGCGCCAATCGATGACGGCTACCGCGAAACCGCGATCCATGAGGTCGTGTGCGGTTTCGAAGTATTTTTCGCAATATTCGGACAGGCCCGGGAAGATAACGCAAAGCGCGCGGACGCCTTTAGGGGCAACCCAGCCAAAACGCAACGATTGATCTTCACGCGGGGTGACTTGGGCCCACTGCCAGCCATCCGGCTTTTGGAAACGGCTTGCGATATCCACTATTCAAGAGCCTTGATGATGTCCTCGGCCATTTTTTTGGCGTCACCCAGAAGCATCATCGTGTTGTCGTTGAAGAACAGCGGGTTGTCGACGCCTGCATAACCGGTGCCAAGCGAGCGTTTGACGAACAAGACTGTTTTTGCCTTTTCGACATCCAGAATGGGCATGCCGTAAATGGGCGATTTGGGATCTGTTTTAGCGGCAGGGTTGGTGATGTCGTTGGCGCCGATGACGAAGGCAACATCGGTTTGAGCGAAATCGCGGTTGATGTCCTCGAGTTCAAGCACTTCATCGTAGGGGACATTGGCTTCGGCCAACAGCACGTTCATGTGGCCGGGCATACGGCCAGCCACGGGGTGGATGGCGTAACGCACCTGCACACCTTCATGCTTCAGAACGTCGGCCATTTCACGCAGGGCGTGCTGGGCTTGCGCGACAGCCATGCCATAGCCAGGGATGATGATGACGGAGGATGCGTTTTTGAGGATGAACGCGGCATCATCGGCCGAGCCAACCTTAACCGGTTTGTCACCGCCAACGGCTGCTGCTGCCGTTGCGGCATCGCCACCGAACCCGCCAAGAAGGACGCTGAGGAACGAACGGTTCATGCCCTTGCACATGATGTAGGAAAGGATGGCGCCCGAGGCACCTACCAATGCGCCTACAATGATCAGCAGCGGGTTTTGCAGCGTAAAGCCGATGCCTGCGGCTGCCCAGCCGGAGTAGGAGTTGAGCATGGATACGATGACCGGCATATCGGCGCCGCCGATGGGCACGATAAGCGTAATGCCAAGCACGAGGGCTACCGCGATTATGGCGAAGAACACGATATCCCACTCCGTTGCGCACAAGGCGAGGAGGAGAAGGAGGAGCGCACCGCCCAATGCCGCGTTGAGGAGGTGCTGGCCTGCGAATGTCATTGGCTTGCCGGAGATAAGCCCCTGCAATTTGCCGAAAGCGACTACGGAGCCCGTGAAGGTAATGGCACCGATGGCGGCACCCAAGCCCATTTCAATGAGGGAGTTGAGTGCGATGGTGCCACGAGCGCCGATGCCGTAAGCCAGCGGGTTGTAGAACGCCGCGAGCGAAATGAACACGGCAGCAAGGCCAACGAGCGAGTGGAAGGCGGCCATGAGCTGTGGCAGGGCCGTCATCTCGACTTTTTTGGCGATAATGGCACCGACGGAGCCGCCGACCATAATGCCGACGATGGGCAGAAACACGCCATCAACGCTTTTGAGCGCGAAGGTGGTTGCGATGGCGATGGCCATACCGCCCATGCCGTAGAGCACGCCCGTACGCGCGGTTTCAGGGCCTGAAAGGCCGCGCAGCGCCATAATGAAACATACGCCTGATACGAGATAGAGAAGGGATGAGAGAGGATCGAGTGCCATGGTTATTTCTTCGCCTCTTTACGCTTGAACATGGAGAGCATGCGGCGGGTAATGAGGAAGCCGCCGAAAATATTGACCGATGCGAGGATGACCGCAAGGAAACCGAGAAGGGTCGAGAACCAATACCCTTCCTCGGGTGCGGCTGCGATGATGGCGCCGACAATGACCACCGACGAAATTGCGTTGGTAATGCCCATAAGCGGCGAGTGCAGCGCGGGCGTTACGCGCCAGACAACGTAGTACCCCACGAAGCAGGCAAGTACGAAGATGGTTATACCCATCATGAGGAAGGTGCCGTGCGTATCACCGCCCTGTGCGGCCTGAAGCGAGATGTTGCCCGCCAGCGTTGTTAAGTCCTGTGCAAGATCGGCTGAGCGCATGGCTAGGTCCCGGGCGTCGTTGACGAGAAGTTCGGATGACATGTTTCGCACCTGTTTTACTTAATTATTTCTTTTTGGGTTCGGATTGCAGCAGCGGGTGAACCGGCTTGCCGTTGTGCACTAGGGTGAAGCCTTTGACGATTTCATCCTCGAAATCGAATTTCAGCTCGGTTTTCTCCTTACCCAGCATGAGGGTGAGGATGTTGAGCATGTTCTTGGCGTAAAGTTGTGACGAGTCGACAGGAATACGCGCGGGCAGATTGCTGTGGCCGATGATGGTCACGCCGTGCTTTACAACCGTTTTGTCTTTTTCTGACAGCGGGCAGTTGCCGCCCTGTTCCACGGCCATGTCGATGATGACGGAGCCTGCCTTCATGGTCTTGACCATATCTTCCGTCACGAGGATGGGGGCGGGGCGGCCCGGGATGAGGGCCGTCGTAATAACGATATCCTGCTTTTTGATGGTTTCGGCTACCAGTTCGGCCTGCTTGCGTTTGTAGTCATCCGACATTTCCTTGGCGTAGCCGCCTTTGGTTTCGGCTT
The DNA here is from genome assembly GCA_018969935.1 of Alphaproteobacteria bacterium. GTDB lineage: Bacteria > Pseudomonadota > Alphaproteobacteria > Micavibrionales > UBA1664 > UBA6145. Next base: position 5,461 of record JAGWXJ010000097.1, read on the forward strand.
CCTTGGTTTCGTCGGACTGGACCATCACGAAGGTAGCGCCCAAGCTTTCAACCTGTTCCTTGGCGGCGGGGCGGACATCGGTTGCGGATACAACGGCGCCCAAGCGGCGTGCCGTTGCAATGGCCTGAAGGCCTGCAACGCCTGCACCCATGATAAACGCCTTGGCGGGGGCCACGGTGCCGGCCGCCGTCATCATCATGGGGAAGGCGCGGCCATAAGCGGCGGTTGCTTCTATTACGGCGCGGTAGCCTGCGAGGTTGGCTTGTGAAGAGAGTACGTCCATCGACTGCGCGCGGGAAATGCGCGGCACCAGTTCAAGTGATACGGCTGATGTTTTGCGTTTTTCGAAGGAGGGTTGGATAGACGAGAACGCATAGGGCTGGAGAAGGCCAAGAAGGGTTGCGCCTTCCTTCATTTTATCCAGCACGCCTGTTTCGGGGCGCTGTACGCATAGTACGATATCCGCTTCCTTCAGGCCGGCATTGGCGTCTTTTACAATTTTTGCGCCTGCTGCCGTGTACGCGTCATCGGACTGGGCGGCATTGAGGCCTGCGCCTGTTTCGACGAGTATTTGCGCACCCATTGCGGCCAGTTTTTTGACCGTGTCGGGCGTGGCGGCCACGCGGGTTTCAAGGTTTGCGGTTTCTTTCAGGATGAAGATTGTCAGAGCCACGGAACGGACCTTGGGATTGTTATGGTTGATGCTTCGCACCCTGCCCGAAATAACCCAAGTTGTGAAGCGTAAATCACTGTTTTTACGTGCTTGTTCTATTGCCTTAATTCCGTTATGTTTACAAAGTCATACAACGTCCTGTTTTTCTATGAAAAATCAAATGCGCTTTCCGTTGCTCGGTGCTGTCTTTATGGCGGCCGCTTTGTGCTTTCCGGCCCACGGCTTTGCGGAAACGCTGCAGGATGCCGTGCAAGAGGCTATCACTACGCACCCGTCCATTCTGGCGGCCAAAGAAGCGGCAGGCGCCTCGGCTGAAAACGTGCGTGAGCAACGTTCGGCCTACTTCCCCGAGATTTCGGCAAGTGTTAGTGGCGGGCGCCTGTATTCTGACAGTTCGACTACTCGAGGCCTCAGCGTTACGCGCGGTACCGGTTATTCCTATATGGGCGAGGGCAGTGCCACGCTGACCCAGCGTATTTACGATTTTGGCGAAACCGGTAATAAGGTTGATGCGGCCAAGGCCCGCGAAACAGCCGCCGGCAGTGTTGTGATTGGTACCGAGGAGGGCGTGGCCCTGCGTGCCATTCAGGCTTTTGTAGGCTTGTTGCGCGCCGGTGAAATGAAACAGAAGTCCGAGAAAAACCTCGCTTCCATTTCCGAGTATCGCGAAAAAATTGCAGTGCAGGTACAGGAAGGCGGATCGGACGAGGCGGAGCTGAATCGCGCCGACGACTTCCTTCTGCTGGCAAAGAACGCCGCGACCGAATTTGATGGCCAGTACCAGCAGGCCCTTGCCGATT
>JAGWXJ010000098.1 GCA_018969935.1 Alphaproteobacteria bacterium
GTTTTCAGTTCCTGATAATTTTCGATGATGCCGTTGTGCACGACCGCCACCTTGTCGGTAGCATGCGGGTGCGCGTTACGCGTAGAAGGCCCGCCGTGCGTGGCCCAGCGGGTGTGGCCGATGCCTACTGTGCCCGAGAGCGGCTCTCTTTTCACGAGGGTATCGAGGTTGACAAGTTTGCCTTCCGCCCTGCGGCGTTCGATGTGGCCGTTTACCAGTGTTGCGATTCCGGCAGAATCGTAGCCGCGGTACTCAAGGCGGCGAAGGCCATCCACCAAAAGGGGGGCTGCCTGTTTTTCACCAAGGATGCCGACGATACCGCACATGGATTACTGACCTTTCAGGTGTTGGATAACGGCTGCGCGTTCGCAATCGCCTACCAGTGAATAGGTGCCGTCGGGTTCGTTTTTAATGAGCATGGTTGTATTGCCGGGTGTTGGGCGAACGTCGCAGGAAGACTGGCCGTACTTGGCGCGTACATAGGTAGATGCAAGGCCGCCCGAGTGCAGGTTTTTGATGTCCATGACCGTAATGTGCGTGCGGGTGTTAACTGCGCGTACCAAAACATCGGCAACCGAGATTGAAGGGTCGTTCATGACTTTTTGGGCAAGCGTGCCGTCATCGGGCATGCACTTGCATGCAAGTGCCGGTGTTGCTGTGAACACGGCTGCGGTAAGGGCGAGGGCCAGAAGGATACGCATGCTATTTTTTCGCTTTCTCTGCTTGTTTTTTGGTACGGTAAGTTGATGCCCAGCCATCACGAACAACGTTGCGCGAACGGGCGACTGCCAGTGCATCGGCGGGTACATCCATTGTAACGGTGGAGCCTGCACCCACATAAGCTCCATCACCTACGGTTACGGGGGCTACAAGTGTGGAGTTGGAGCCAACAAAAACGCCTTTGCCGATGGTTGTGTCCTGCTTGTGGAAACCGTCGTAATTGGCAATGACCGTGCCCGCGCCGATGTTGGCTTTTTCGCCAATCGTGGCGTCGCCGAGATAGCTCAGGTGTTTGGATTTTGCGCCTTCCTTCAAGGTGGCGCGATTGACCTCGCAGAAATTGCCGATGGTTACTTTGCGGCCGATATGCGATTTGGGGCGGATGCGCGCGAAGGGGCCAATGCTTGCGCCTTCTTCAATTGTAACGCCCTCAAGATGCGAGAATGCGTGAATGGTTACGTTATCCGCCACTTTCACGCCGGGGCCAAAGAAGACGTTCGGTTCAACGATAACGTCGCGGCCGAGTTGCGTATCCATACTGAAATAAACAGTCATGGGGTCAACAAGAGTTGCGCCATCGAACATGGCTTTGGCGCGCAGGAAGTTTTGTAGTTCACCTTCCGCCTCGGCCAGCTGGCTTTTGCTGTTGATGCCGCGCAATTCGTGCTCGGCACCCTCGACGTACTCGCAACGTACACCATCGTCCGCGGCTATTTTTACGATGTCCGTCAGGTAAAATTCCTTCTGGGCATTATCGGGTTTGATGGCGCCAATCCATTTTTCGAATTTGTCGGCTGCGATGCAGAAGCAGCCTGCATTGACGAGGGTGATTTGCTTTTGCTCGGGCGTGCAGTCGCGGTCCTCGACAATGGCCGTTACGTAATTATCGTCCGTAACCAGTCTGCCGTAGCCTGTGGGGTCCGGCAGATGGACGGCCAGAACGGCCAAGCCATTTTCCGTTGCGGCTTCATGCAAGGCTGCGAGCGTATCGGAAGAAATAAGTGGAACATCGCCCAGTAGTACCATGACATGGCCTTTGGCACCTTTAAGGGCAGGCAGGGCGGCTTTTGCGGCATCACCCGTGCCAAGTTGCTGTTTTTGAATGGCGGTTTTATGCGGGGCAACTGCTGCCGCGACATCATCCATGCCATCGGCAATAATTGTGGTGATGGATTTGGGTGCGAGTTCGATGCATGTATTGAGTACATGCGTGATGAGCGGCTGGCCAGCCAGTTGCGCCATGACCTTCGGTTTATCCGATTTCATGCGGGTGCCTTTGCCAGCGGCTAGTATGATGCAGTGCAGTTCGCTCATGGTATCAATCATAAAAAAGTGGGTTGGATGGTCCAGTCACAGCCCGTTACGGGTTATTTCACTCCCGTCAGGTGCATGACGATATTGCCGTAGGCGGTAAATACATCAAAGCGCACGGGTACGGGCGGGATATCCTGTGCCGGTTTTGCAATCCAGAGTTTGGGCAGTTTGTTGCCCGCCTTGCTTTGTTCCTGCACGGTCATCCAGCCGCGGGGTTTTTCATGCCAGAGGCCGCCATCGGGTACAATCTCGATGGTGCAGGTGCGGGCCGTACCTTCGTATATCGAGTAACGGCTGGGTTTGATGGTGGCGTCACCCGTATCGGTGAATTTCATGAGGAAGCGGCGTTTGCCATCGAAGGACGGTACGGATACCGAGCACGAGCCCGTTTTTTCATACTGTTTGAGCATGATGGCAAGAGCCGTCAGCATGTCGTGGGTGCCTTTGGCGAGGGCGGGGTCCGGCAGTTCGTTTATGACGTTGCCGTCCTCTTCCACGATTTCCATGGATTTGAAGTTGCCGGATTTATCGTACAGGAAGGTTGTACGTTCCTCTTTGCGGCGCCACCAACTGGAAAAGCGGTGTTTGGAGGGGGTGTACGTGCCTTTTTTGCCGTATTTTCCTGTTGTATTCAGCTCGCCCTTCCAAGGTGCCAGTGTGCCCAGCAGGCCTTTTGTGTAGGCCAGCAATTCGAGGTCGTAGGTGGAAGCCGTGTGTTTGAACGAGCCATCGACCGTCACGACATCGAAGCCACCTGTGTACATTGCGTACTGGAGCTGGAATTCCTTGCGCAAAGCGGGCTGCTTTTTGGCATCTGCCGCGGCAGCGGGCAGGGCCATCAACAGGCAAAGGGCAAGGACAAGCGCGCGCATCAGGCAGCCGCCTTGCCGAGGCGGCGTTCCTTGTCGGCTTCGTAATCGGCAAAGTTGCCTTCGAACCATGTTACTTCGCCATCACCTTCGAAGGCGAGGATGTGGGTTGCAATACGGTCAAGGAACCAACGATCGTGCGAGATGACCACGGCGCAGCCTGCGAAAGCTTCCAAGGCTTCCTCGAGGGCCGAGAGCGTTTCGGTATCAAGGTCGTTGGTCGGTTCGTCCAGCAGCAGCAGGTTTGCGCCTGTTTGCAGCATTTTGGCCATGTGCACGCGGTTGCGTTCACCGCCCGAAAGGCTGCCTACGTTCTTTTGCTGGTCGGAGCCGCGGAAGTTGAATGAGGCCACATAGGCGCGGCTGTTGACTTCACGCGTGCCCAGTTTGAGCACTTCGTTTTTGCCCGAGATTTCTTCCCAGACGTTGTTTTTCGGGTTGAGGCTATCGCGCGATTGGTCGACGTAACCAAGCTTGACCGTTTCACCGATCTTGAAAGTACCGCCATCCGGTTTTTCCTGCCCTGTAATCATGCGGAAAAGGGTTGTTTTACCCGCACCGTTGGGGCCGATGATGCCCACGATACCGCCGGGGGGGAGGCTGAACGAGAGGTCTTTCATCAGCACTTTTTTACCGTAGGCTTTGGTAACGTTCTTGGCTTCCACCACCAATTCGCCCAGACGCGGAGGGGTGGGGATGGGGATTTGCTGTTTGGAAACGGTTTCGCGTTCTGATTCCTCGAGCATCTGGTTGTACGCCGAGATACGGGCCTTGGATTTTGCCTGACGGGCTTTGACGCCTGCGCGGATCCATTCCAGTTCGCGCGCCAGTGTACGTGCGCGTGCGGCCTGTTCGGAGGCCTCTTGTTCGAGGCGTTTTGCCTTTTTCTCGAGGTATGTCGAATAGTTGCCTTCGTACGGGATGCCCGAGCTGCGGTCGAGTTCAAGAATCCAGCCGGTCACGTTGTCGAGGAAGTAACGGTCGTGGGTGACCATGACAACCGTGCCCTTGTATTCGAGCAGGTGTTGCTGGAGCCATGCCACGGATTCGGCGTCCAAGTGGTTGGTCGGTTCGTCCAGCAGGAGCATATCGGGGGCTTCCATCAGGAGGCGGGTCAAGGCTACGCGGCGTTTTTCACCACCCGAAAGCTTGGAAATATCAGCATCTTTGGGCGGGCAGTTGAGGGCGCGCATGGCGGTTTCAACGGTGCGTTCCAGCTCCCAACCGTTGGCGGCGTCAATCTGTTCCTGCAGTTTGCCCATTTCTTCGGTGAGGGCGTTCATCTCGTCATCCGATGACACTTCACCGAATTTCATGGAAACTTCGTTGTAGCGCTGGAGAAGGGCGCGGATTTCGGCGCAGCCGTCCATCACGTTATCGAGGACGGAGCGGGTTGCATCCAGTTCGGGTTCTTGGGCCAGATAGCCTACTTTTGCGCCTTCGGCGGCCCAAGCCTCGCCCGCGATATCCTTGTCGATACCGGCCATGATTTTAAGCAAGGTCGATTTACCGGAGCCGTTGGGGCCCAAAACACCGATTTTGACGCCGGGCAGGAAGCTCAGCGTCATGTCCTTGATGACGGGCTTTGCTGCGCCGGTGAAGGTTTTGGTCATGTGGCGCATGACATAAACGTATTGATACGAGGCCATTTCGGGGTCCCTTCTTAATAATTACCGTGGCGGTGTCGTTGAAACGGCATGGTGTACCATGCGGCGCTGCCAAAAAACAAGACGCCCGTATTCAGTCAAACGGTTGAAAATTTGCACTGGCATTGATACGACAACTCATTATATTGACCAATGTCAAAAATTGGGCTTTTTAGCGTCATGATGAAAAAACTTATTCTTTCCCTTTTGGCCTTTGTTGCCATTTCTTCCCCCGCACTTGCCGATTATCCCCATTCCTGGGGTTTAGGCCTTCAGGAGCCAGCCGGCGTCCTGATGCAGCAGATGAGCGATTTCCACCATATGCTGGTGTACATCATTGTCGCTATCGCGGCGTTTGTGCTTGCACTGCTTATCTGGGTTGTCGTGCGTTACAACGCCAAGGCTAACCCCGTTCCTTCCAAGACAACGCACAACACGTTGCTTGAGGTTGTGTGGACGGTCATTCCCGTTGTCATTCTTATTGTTATTGCCGTGCCTTCGTTCAAGGTGTTGTTCAGCCAAGGCCGTATCCCGCAGGCCGAAATGACCCTCAAGGTAACGGGCTACCAATGGTATTGGGGTTACGAGTATCCCGACCAAGGCGGTATTGCTTTCAACGCCAACATGATCCCCGAAAAAGAGATCGATCCTTCCAAAGGGCAGAAGCGCCTTCTTGAAACGGATAACGAGCTTGTATTGCCTGTTGATACCGTCATTCGTGTCCAAATCACGGCTTCCGATGTTATCCATGCGTGGACAGTGCCTGCCTTTGGTGTCAAGAAAGACGCCATGCCCGGCCGCCTGAACGAAGCATGGTTCAAGATCACGAAACCTGGCATCTACTACGGCCAGTGTTCCGAGATCTGTGGTAACGGCCACGCCTACATGCCCATCAAGGTGCGCGCTGTCAGCAAAGAAGAATTCGCAACATGGGCTGCCGAAGCCAAAACAAAATTCGGCAGCAACGTTAATTCCAATATCACTATCGCCCAAACCGAGGTTCAATAATGTCCGCCCACGATTCCCACGACGCACACGACCACAAACCGGGCTTTTTTGCCCGCTGGTTCTGTTCAACGAACCATAAGGATATTGGTACGCTGTATATCATCTTCTCCATTATCGCGGGCCTTATCGGTGGTGCCTTTTCGGTTCTCATGCGTATGGAGTTGCAAGACCCGGGCGTCCAGTTCCTGCTGGATGGCGCTGGCGCCCCTGACGGCCAGATGTGGAACGTGCTGATTACGGCGCACGGCCTTATCATGGTGTTCTTTGTTGTCATGCCCGGCCTTATCGGCGGTTTTGGCAACTGGTTCGTGCCGTTGATGATCGGCGCGCCCGACATGGCTTTCCCCCGCCTTAACAATATCTCCTTCTGGCTGCTTATTCCTGCCTTCGCGCTTTTGCTGGGTTCTGCCTTTGTGGGCCCTGGTGCCGGTACGGGCTGGACCATTTATCCGCCGCTTTCGTCGGCTACGGGCCATTCGGGCGCCTCGGTCGACATGGCGATTTTCGCGCTGCACCTTGCGGGTGCAAGCTCGATCCTTGGTGCGGTCAACTTCATTACGACCATCTTCAACATGCGCGCCCCCGGTATGACGCTGCATAAAATGCCGCTGTTTGTCTGGGGTATGCTTGTCACGGCATTCCTGCTTGCACTGGCCGTGCCTGTGCTTGGCGGTGCCATTACCATGCTGCTCACGGACCGTAACTTCGGTACCGCATTCTTCAACCCTTCGGGCGGTGGTGACCCGCTGTTGTTCCAGCACCTGTTCTGGTTCTTCGGCCACCCTGAAGTTTACATCATGATTTTGCCGGCCTTCGGCATCATCAGCCACATCGTGTCCACGTTCTCGAAGAAGCCTATCTTCGGCTATCTCGGTATGGCTTATGCCATGGTGGCTATTGGCGTTGTGGGCTTTATCGTATGGGCACACCATATGTACACCACGGGCATCAGCCTTGATACGCGCGCCTACTTTACGGCGGCTACGCTGATTATTGCCGTGCCTACAGGTATCAAAATCTTCTCGTGGATTGCGACCATGTGGGGCGGTTCCATCGAGTTCAAGACACCGATGCTCTGGGCTATCGGCTTTATCTTCCTGTTCACCGTTGGCGGTGTGACGGGCGTGGTTCTCGCCAACGCCGGTATGGATACGGCCTTGCACGATACCTACTATGTGGTTGCGCACTTCCACTACGTGCTCAGCCTTGGTGCCGTATTCGCGCTCTTCGCGGGTTACTACTACTGGATTGGCAAAATGTCGGGCCGCCAGTATCCCGAGTGGATGG
>JAGWXJ010000099.1 GCA_018969935.1 Alphaproteobacteria bacterium
TATATAGCGCAGCATCCTCGAATTTCACGGGGATGTTGTATTCCGTTCTGATACGGTCAGCCAAAACTTCGAATTGCAGGGCACCGACAACACCCACAACCCAGCCGCTATCCATTTTGGGTTTGAATACGCGGGCCACGCCTTCCTCGGCCAGCTGGACGAGCGCGGCTTCGAGGTGCTTGGCTTTCATGGGGTCTATGGCGCGGGCACGTTGCAGCAGTTCGGGCGCGAAGGAGGGAATGCCCGTGAAGACCATATCCTCGCCTTCCGTCAGCGCGTCGCCGATCCGCAGGCCGCCATGGTTGGGCAGGCCGATGATATCACCGGGGTAGGCCACTTCCGCGCTTTCACGTTCGTTTGCGAAGAACATGAGTGGCGTGTGGATGGTGAGCTGTTTTTGGCTACGGACGTGCTTGAGCTTCATGCCCTTTTTGAAGGTGCCCGAGCACAGGCGCGCAAACGCAATGCGGTCACGGTGCTTGGGGTCCATATTGGCCTGAATTTTAAAGACGAAGGCGGAAACCTTGTCTTCCGTCGGTTCGATTTTACGTTCCTTCGTGGGCTGGGCGCGAGGCGTGGGCGCAAGCGCCTTTACGCCATCCAGCAATTCCCGCACGCCGAAGTTGTTGACGGCGGAGCCGAAGAACACGGGCGTCATGTGGCCTTCAAGGTAGGCTTTTCTATCGAATGGTTTGCAGGCACCCTTCACCATCTCCACCTGCTCGCGCATGGTTGTGGCCAGATGCTCGGGGATATGCGCATCGATTTGCGGGTCGTTCAGGCCTTTGCAGGTAATGCCGTCATCCTTGCCACCGCGCTCGAATAACGAGAGCTTGTCGTGGAATAGATCGTATGCGCCTTTGAATTCACGGCCACCGCCGATGGGCCACGTTGCAGGCGTGACATCCATCGCGAGTTTCTTTTCGATTTCGTCGATCAGGTCAAACGGATCCTGCCCGTCGCGGTCCATCTTGTTGATGAAGGTGATGATGGGAATATCGCGCAGGCGGCAGACTTCAAACAATTTGAGCGTCTGGCTTTCGATACCTTTTGCGGCATCGAGCACCATGACCGCGCTATCGACGGCTGTGAGCGTGCGGTACGTATCCTCCGAGAAGTCCTGGTGGCCAGGGGTATCAAGGAGGTTGAAAACCGTGTCGCTGTATTCGAAGGTCATGACCGAGGATACGACGGAGATACCGCGTTCCTGTTCAACTTTCATCCAGTCCGATTTGGCGCGCCTTGCATCGCCGCGGGCCTTGACCTGCCCAGCCAACTGGATAGCACCACCGAAAAGCAGCAGCTTTTCCGTGAGGGTGGTTTTACCAGCGTCGGGGTGCGCGATAATCGCGAAGGTCCGGCGGCGCTTTATCTGGTCTTCATTGGACATGGCGGCGGTGTTATAGTCGGTTTTCAACAAACGGCCAAGCTTTATGGACACCACCGCCCTCGCCCGCACTTACCCTACGCCCTTTTACGCCTATGACGCTGCGGTTTTGCGCGCCCGCATCGGCGATTTGACTGAGGCTTTCAAGGCCCAGAATGTGAGCCTGCACTACGCCGTGAAGGCCAATGACAACCCCGCGATTATAGCCATGGCGGCCAAGGCAGGGATTGGCGCGTGCCTTGTATCGGCTGGTGAAATGAAGCGCGCAATGGCGGGCGGCATGCCCCCTGCCCTTATGCTGATGAACGGTGTCGGCAAATCGGATGCGGATATCCGCTTCGCGCTTGCCAACGGCATCGGCCAGTTGAATGTGGAATCCATACCCGAACTGACGGTGATAGCCGACATTGCGCGCGAGATGGGCGTTGTTGCCCCCATTGGCCTGCGCATCAACCCCGAGGTTGCAGCCAACACCCACAGCAACATCGCCACAGGCCGCCGTACCGACAAATTCGGCCTTCTGGCAGAGGATTTGCCTGAGGCCAAGCGCATTATAGCCGCGCGCCCTGAACTGAAATGGATTGCGCTTTCCTGCCATATCGGCAGCCAAGTGCATGATGTAAACGACCTCAGGCGCGGGTATGCCGTGATGGCAGATATATTCAGGGCGCAGGAAGGTTTGGACAGGCTGGATTTGGGCGGCGGGTTTGGTGTTTCGTACCGTGGTGACGCCTATTCACGCCCTGCCGATTTTGCGCCTGTGGTGGCCGAGCTTACAAAAGACCTGCAAGCGCGCGGCGTGCGCATCCAGCTAGAGCCCGGGCGCTATATTGCCGCCGAGGCGGGTACGCTCGTGACAAGCGTCATCCATGTCAAGGATTCAGGCGGGATGCGGTTTATTGTTGTCGATGCCGCCATGAATGACCTGATACGCCCCGCCTTGTACGAGGCTTACCACCCCATCAGGCTGGGGCGCAGTAGCAAGGCCGCAACGATGCCTTGCACGATTGTGGGGCCCGTGTGCGAAAGCTCGGACTGCTTTGCGCGGGACCGCGGCTTGCCAGCCGATATCGTGCGCGGCGATGTGCTGGAAATCGGTTTTGCCGGTGCCTACGGCTTTACGATGAGCGGGCAGTACAACGCCCGCCCACGACTTGCCGAAGTACTGATAGATGGCAATGAAGCCAAGCTGATCCGCCGCGCGTTTACAGCGGAAGACTTTGACGCTGCCACGCTGGCCGCCTGATTGACATTTCCCTAAAACGCTAGATTATGGATAGGCACTTTTGAAAAGAGGCCCTATGGACGACTACCGTATACGCCAAGATTTACTGAGCCGCACCAAAGAGCAGTATGAACCCGGTGCCATGCGCCCGCGCCTTTGCGAGGTTTTTAAAATCAATTCCAAGGTGCTGGATAAGCCAGCCGTATCGTGGCTTTATTACGCCGGCATGGGGGATGTGGATGTGAGCGATGCTTCACAGGCCGATTTGCCCGTCATCGCAAAGTTGCGTAGCGAGGGTTATCTGGTGCCGACATGGGCGGACAATATTTACGGCGTGAAGCATTATCGACTGCTGACCCATTTTGACGACGTGAACTGGGGCCGCGACCAAACGGGCCGCATTGTCATTTACAACTTCAACCAGAATGATCTGCACCCAGAAATACCGGACCCCGTGATTGTGCCCGATGCAAGCCACGCAACTGCCATCAAGCAGCTTGAGCACCGCATGCAGTACGGCAAGACCATGGATGACGATGCTGTTATATTGCGCGACGGCAGCAGGATTACCCCCATCCTGACAGACAGGCGCGTGATTGACATGCGCAGACGCCAAAAAGGCATTATCCCCGGCGTAAAATAAGCCTGTTCAGGATTTACGGAGTTTGCGGCCGTAGAGTTCGAGCGTGTGGTCGACCAGATCGTAGCCAAGCTCGTTTGCGATTTCGATCTTCAGGCGTTCCAGCTTTTCGTTCTGGAATTCGATAACGTCACCTGTTTCGACATCCACCAGATGGTGATGGTGCGCGGCGTTGACTTCGAAGCGCGAAAAATTCTGGTTGAATTCACGCTTACTAACCAATTCCAGTTCATCGAGCAAATTCAGGGTACGGTAAACCGTTGCCATGCTGATGGATGAATCCAGCGCCTTTGCACGCTCAAAAACGGCTTCAACGGACGGGTGGTCCATCGCGGTTGTCAGCACCTGTAAAATCGTGCGGCGCTGGTCCGTCATCTTGACGCCTGCGTTTACGCATTTTTGCGAGAGTTCTTCGTAGGTTTCGCGTTTGAGTTCCATCATGACCTCACTGGCAAAGTAAATGTAACTGTTGTTCCTATATCGGGCTGGGAGCTTATTTTAAGGCTTCCGCCGTGCAATTCAACCATTGTGCTGGCCAAGGGCAGGCCCAAACCGGTGCCCTGCCCGCCGTTTATGCGCGGGTCCTGCACTTGACCGAAGGGGCGCAAAACCTCGCCTATCTTGTCTTCGGGGATGCCGATACCCTGATCGATGACAGAAATCGAAATGAAATCCTTTACCTGTTTGACATCGACAACCACGCTGCCGCGGCCTGCCGAAAACTTGACGGCGTTTGAGAGCAGATTGAGCAGCACCTGCCGTATCATGCGCTGGTCTATATCCACTTGCGGCAAGCCTTTTGCCACATCGGCGCGCAGCATCACGCCCGCCTCGGTTGCGCGGTTGCGCATGAGGCGGATGGCTTCATCGACCATGGCTTCGACATCCGTCAGCTGGGGCGAGAGTTTCATTTCGCCTGCCTCGATTTTCGACATATCCAGCACATCGTTGATGATATCCAGCAGATGAAGCGCCGAGAATTTGATATCGCCCAGATATTCGCGGTAGTGCGGGTTTTCAACCTGACCGAGCGTGCCCGCTATCATGAGATCAGAAAAACCGATGATGGCGTTGAGCGGCGTACGCAGCTCGTGCGACATGTTGGCGAGGAAGGTCGATTTGGCCTGATTGGCGCTGTCGGCAATTTCCTTGGCGTGGCGCAAGTCGCGTTCGACCTTCTTGAGGTGAGTGATATCCACTACGGTGGAAATACGGAATTTGCGGTGGTTAGACAGCTCGATAACACCCGATGTTGCTATGACGGTTGCGAGGCCGCCATCCTTCCTGACAATTTGCAGTTCGCGCGAGCGTTCCACAAACTGGTTGCCCATGAAATCATCGTGGCGCTTGCGCGCGAGTTCGTGCTCGCCTGACGGGATCAGCACCGTAAATTCCTGCCCTATCAGGTCCATCGGTTTGTAGCCGAAGGATTTGCAAAACGTATCGTTGGCGCGGACGATGCGGCGGTGATGGTCGGTCACCAGAATGCCTACGTCACTGGTATCGAAGACGGTTGCAAAAATCGACATGGCGTCATCGCGTTCACGCTTGAGCGCGGTTTCGTCTTTTTCAACAAAACGGGCTGCCATATCGATGGCCATCAGCGCACCCGCTTCATCAACAATCGGGTTCAGGATAAACGAACGGATGCGCACGCCACCGGGGAACACGGGAATGACCTGCACGGATATTGCGGTGCTGGTTTTGACCACGACCTCGAAGGACTGGAAGATATGGGCCTTATTGGCCGCTTCCAGAAAATCCTCGAGGGCCTTGCCGTCGATGCTTTCAGAGGAACCCGTAAAATACTCGCACGCAGGCGGGTTTGCCTTGAGGACACGGAAAACGCCGTCATCACCCCTTTTTGCAAGGAGGCGCGGCTCGGGCCAGCATTCAAAGAGGCGTTGGTAGACGCTTAGAGGCATGCCCTTTATTACGCCATTTCGAGTGTGGGTTAAAGGGTGCCGAACAACCTGTCACCAGCATCGCCCAAGCCGGGCACAATGTATGCGTGCTCGTTCAGGTGGCTATCGAGCGCGGCTGTGTAGATGGCGAGATCGGGATAAATGCCGTGGACGTATTTGACCCCTTCAGGCGCAGAGATAAGCGTAACCGCACGGATATCGCCAATTTTGGCGCCTGCGGCCAGCAGGATTTCAACAGCTTTGGCGGTCGAGTGGCCGGTGGCCAGCATAGGGTCCACCAAAAAGATGGGGCGGTTGAGGTGCTTTGGCAGTTTGGTCATGTACTGGACAGGCTGCTTGGTTTCCTCATCGCGGTAGAGGCCGATGTGGCCCATGTGATAATCGGGGAACAGGGCTTCAAAGCCGCTTACAAGGCCAAGGCCTGCACGCAAAATGGGCACAACCAGCACGGGCAGATCATTGGCCAGTACCTGACCGTTCATCTCGCATAGCGGGGTCACAACGGTTTTGCCTTTGGTGGGCAGGGTTGCCGATGCCTCGTAGGCCAGCGCCTGCGATATCTCATGCACGTAGCGGCGGAAGTAATGGACGGGGGCGTCCTTCGCGCGAAGACGGGCCAGCCTATCGGCCACGACGGGGTGCTTGGATACGAACAGGTTTTGCATGTGATGCCTCGTGTTTAAGGTTTTGCGCTTGCAAGTTATACATTTTTATCGAAAATGCCAACCCGAAGTGATACCAGTGCCCCTTCAGGAGATAAGCATGACCGATATAGCCGAACTTGCCCTTGCCCTCAAACCGCAAAGTACACGTGACGCCATCGAAAAGCTGCTTGAGGATGTAAAGCCCCTGAAGGCCGAAATTGCCTTGCTTACGGGCGGCAAGGTTGCCCGTGGTTTTATGGACATGATTTTGAGTGCGGATTTTAGCGAGAAGGCCAAGCCGCAAATTCCTGCCAGCTTCCACACCTTCATGGCGGATATTGTTGCCCTACCCGAGGTTGAAGCCGATTTCATGGGCGATGCCGCGTGGGGGGCGATGATGCATAAATCCTCCCTCCAACGTTTTGCCCAACCGGGCAGGCATCCGAACATCGTGGCCATCCCTTCCCTACTGGAATGCATGGAAAGCGGATTGCGGATCATGGCCACCGAGAGCGATACGGATGTCGCTTTCAGGCATTTTTATTACCATGCGGGCAAACTATCCAACGCGGCCATATCCCTTGAGGTACGTAAACGCCCGCTTGATGCCCACACAGCCGAAATTTACAGGAAGATGGACGAAGCAGACCCAAAAGCCGCAGCCGAGCGTGCGGAAATGCAGGCCGAAGCCGACAAACGCGACCATTCTACGGTCGTGATATCCAAGGCCGCTTTGATGCAGCTATTCCCGTACCTTGGCGAGAAGCACATCAAGATCATGAACTACATGCTGAAAAACCAAGAGCGCCGCGTCGATAAAATCTGCAATACGGACGCCGAATTCGAGGCCGCGTGTGCGGAGCTGGATGCCAAACTTGCGCCCTTTATGGATGGCACCCGCAACATAGGCACCCTGATTGGCCAGCTGATGACCAAGGATATGGCCGAGATTGCAGACGCTGCGGGTTACCTAGT
>JAGWXJ010000003.1 GCA_018969935.1 Alphaproteobacteria bacterium
CTTTTTAAAATAGGCTTATTCCTATTATATGGCCTATTGACGCCCCTTTAAAAGGTAATTATTCCTATTGAGATAAACGGAGGTTTCAATGAAAAAGACATATATCAAAAACCATAAAAACAAGGGCATTATCTTTGAAGGCACATTCCCGAACCAGCGCGCCGCTTTGGAAGCCGCCGTCCGTGACCACGTATCGCTCGCCTATGCCGATCTGCGCGGCGCACGCCTGAACAACGCAAACCTTGATGGCGCCGATTTGCGTTTCGCCCAGCTGGAAAACGCATCGCTTGTCGGCGCAAATCTATCCGAAACCGATTTCACGGGGGCCTCCCTTGGCAACGCCGATTGCAGCCTCGCCTGCCTGTGCGAATGCCGTTTACAGGATGCCGATTGTACGGACACGGTTTTCGCAGGCACCCTCGTTGGCGGCAGCACCATCGATAATACGATTTTCACGGCGCTCTCGGCCTTTGCCTTGCCCTTTGCCGGTATAAACGCGGGGCGCAACATCCTGCACCATGATGGCAGGGTTTATACATTTACGGGTGCACCCGTTGTTATCAGCGGCCTGCCCAAACGCATAGCCCTGCTGGATAACGCGGTTATCATAGGCAACACGGCCTATGCGCGCGGCGGTTTTTCATCAAGCTGGCTGGCTGAATTGCAACGCCTGTGCGTTGCCTGATGCGGTGGTGGCCCCGGCCGGAATCGAACCGGCACGCCCTTACGGACTCACGATTTTAAGTCGTGTGCGTCTACCAGTTCCGCCACGGGGCCATCATCACACCCGCGAAGATACGGGAAATTGCACACGCGTCAACACAAACGCCGCCGGCAGCGGCGCGGCATGCCATTTGCGCAACCATTAAACCCTTGATTTCTGGGGGTTTGCGCCCTAGCGTTTCTTCTGTCCCGTACAACAAAAAATCAGGGTGTGTGTCATGAAACGTGCAATCATCGGCGGCGCTTTTATGCTTGCCGCAGCTATCCCCCAACCGGCGCAGGCCCAGCGCCTTTCCGTGCCTGCAGGCGTAACCCCGCTGCAATATGACCGCGATATCCCCATCGTTTCGGCGCAGGGGTTTCAGGTTGCCACGATGGAAATCAAAAATCTGGATGACGTACGCTCATGGCTCCAAATGAAACGCCGTGGCCAGCCCCTGCCCGCCAACGCCGCCATGCGCGTGAATTACTATCTGGCTGCCAACAGCGGGCTTGATAAACAGGCACCGGCCTTCGTTATCTACGCGCCCGATATTGCGCCCGCCCGCGTCCAGCAAACAGGGCCGCAGGCCTGCGCCGCCTACTTCAATACGCGCTTCGATTACCAGACCAACTCATCGGAAACTGAGGCCGATATTTTTCTGGGCACCGCAGGTTCCATGCTGGAAGCCCTGTCGCGCTACGGCTGCATAATCGTGCACAACCAGCGCCATATCCGCGAAGGGCGCATACCCGTCCTTAACAAGCCGTAATCAGTATTGCGGCACGGCGCCCGCGCCCTGCATCAGCGTACCTACTTCGCGTATGGCAGCCTCAACAGCCGCTTCGTCAGCCCCGCGCACCACAATCGTGGTGTGCGGCTGCTGGTTGGGCGTAAACTTGGGGTAGGAACCGACCGTGATACCCGCATACTTGGCTTCTATGGCAGCAAGCCCGCCCGCTATAACGCTTTCGGGCACATCAGCCGATACGCTGCGGGAATGGATGACGGCACCACCCTGCAGTTTCGGCAACACGCCTTCCAGCATCGCGGCCATGATTTTCGGCACACCCGCCATCACATGCACATTCTCCAGTATGAAACCGGGCGCCGTTGAAACAGGGTTGTCTATCAGCGCGGCCCCAACGGGGATGTCCGCCATCTTCGCGCGCCCTGCATTGATGTTCTCTTCCCCCGCATAATGCACGACAAGGCGGCGCCAGGCCTCGGCGTTACGCTCCAGCTTGGTGCCGAAAGCCTTGGCCATCGCCTCGGCGGTTTTGTCATCATGCGTGGGGCCAATGCCGCCCGTTGAAAAAACATAGGTGAATTTTTTGCGCAGCGCGTTCACCGTATCGACAATCGTTTCAATGACATCAGGCACAACCCGCACTTCCTGCACCTGTATCCCCCGCTCGCCCAGCATCTTGGCAATCGTCTGCACATTTGTATCCAGCGTGCGGCCGGAAAGGATTTCATCGCCGATAATCAAAATGGCTGCGGTGACAAGATTTTGCATAAATAAAACCAATCGTGCTAAGGGTTCGCGGGTAAAAACCATAGATGCAGGATGAAAAGATGCAAGACTGCGCATCCACACAATTTGAAACCGCCGCAAAGCCGCAAACGTTCCGCCCTTCTGTCAGGTATGCTGTTGGCTTTAGCAAGCTGTCGTCCTACTTCGGTAAGGTCAGCGGCGCAAGCTTGGTAATCATAGGCACGACAGGCATACCCACAAGCATTCTGTATACGGCCATCACGGGCGACTTTTTAACCGGCATTTATTTCGGTTATGAAAGCCTGAAAAGCGCATTCGTGGGCGCGCTGCTGTTTACCGCAAGCCACGCCACCATCAGCGCCATCGGCACCTACAGGGAAGTCGTGGAAAATACATCCTTCGGCAAAACCTATTCGGGTTCCGAGGTTTTAATGGCCTACCACCGCAGGTTCAACGGGCAATTCACCCAGTTCAATCCGTTCCGTCTGAACTGAAAAAAAGCCCACAAGACTTTGCATTTCACAAATCGGGCCTGAAAGGTTAATCTGCAGGCATGAAAGACGTACAAAAACGCTCGCGGGACGGTATCCCGCTGCACGATGCTTCCGCTTTCGCCTCCATGCGCGCGGCAGGCAAGCTCGCGGCCGAAACGCTGGACTACATCACGCCCTTCGTAAAAACAGGCGTGACAACCGAGGAACTGGACAGGCTCTGCCACGACTTCATTACAAAGCACGGCGCCATCCCCGCACCGCTGGGCTACAAGGGCTACCCCAAATCCATCTGCACCTCGATCAACGAAGTCGTGTGCCACGGCATCCCCGAAAAGCGCGAGCTGAAGGACGGCGATATCGTCAACATCGATGTCACGGTCATCCTCGACGGCTGGTACGGCGATACCTCGCGCATGTACTGGGCGGGTGAGCCTTCCATCAAGGCCCGCCGCCTGACCGACATCACCTACCGCTCCATGATGGCGGGCATCGAGGCCGTAAAACCGGGCGCGACGCTCGGCTGCATCGGCCACGCCATCCAGACGCTGGCCGAAGCCGAACACTGCTCCGTCGTGCGCGATTTCTGCGGCCACGGCCTTGGCCGCGTGTTCCACGATACGCCCTCCGTGCTGCATTACGGCGAGCCGCATACCGGCGCCGTGCTGGAACCGGGGATGCTCTTTACCATCGAGCCGATGATCAACCTCGGCGACTGGCGCACGAAAGTGAAGTCCGATGGCTGGACAGCCGTCACCAAGGACCGCTCGCTCTCCGCCCAGTTCGAGCACACGATCGGCGTGACGGAAACGGGCTACGAAATTTTTACACTTTCACCAAAAAATCTTCATTTTCCTCCATATGCCTGAGGCCGCACCAAAGCACCACGAAGGCCATCGCGCGCGGCTCAAATCCCGCTTCCTTGATGCGGGCCCGCAGGCCCTCGCCGATTACGAATTGCTGGAATTGCTGCTGTTCATGGCCATCCCGCGGCGCGATGTAAAACCGCTGGCCAAGGCCCTGCTTGCCCGCTTTGGCGATATCGGCGCGGTCTTTGCGGCCCAACCGCACGATATGCTGGAAGTCGAGGGCATGACGGATGGCGCAGTCGTGGCCCTCAAGGCCATCGATGCCGCAGCCGCCCGCATCGGCAAGGCCGCAGTGGCCAACAAACCCGTGTTTTCATCCTACGCCCGCGTGCTGGATTACTGCACAACCGTCATGGCCCGCGAAAAGGTGGAACAATTCCGCGTCCTCTACCTCAACCGCAAAAACATGCTGGAAGCCGATGAGGTCCACCAGCAAGGCACCGTTGACCAATCCGCCGTCTTCCCGCGCGAGATTGTCAAACGCGCCCTCGCCCACGGCGCAACAGCCATCATTCTTGTCCACAACCACCCGAGCGGTGATCCAACCCCCTCCGACGCCGACATCGAACTGACAGGCGAAATCGTACGGGCTATGGACCCGCTCGGGATTGTGGTACATGACCATCTGATAATCGCCCGCAACGGGCACACCAGCTTCAAAAAACAAGGACTGCTCTGATGATCCCCCGCTACACCCGCCCCGACATGGCCAAAATCTGGGAACCCGAGAACCGCTTCAACATCTGGCTGGATATCGAAATCTACGCCGCCGAGGCGATGGAAAAACTGGGCGTCATCCCCAAGGGCGTGGCCGCCAAAACCCGCAAGCTCGCAAAATTCGATGTCGCCCGCATCGACGAAATCGAAAAGGAAGTCAAACACGACGTCATCGCCTTCCTGACCAACGTAGCCGAATACGTGGGCCCCGAAGCCCGTTTCATCCATCAGGGCATGACGAGTTCCGATGTCGTGGACACCTGCTTCTCCGTCCAGTGCACGCAGGCCATTGATATCATCATCAAGGATGTTGACCGTTTGCTCGCCGCCCTTAAAAAACGTGCTATCGAGCACAAAAACACCATCTGCGTTGGCCGCAGCCACGGCATCCATGCCGAGCCCACAACCTTTGGCCTGAAACTCGCGGGCCACTATGCCGCCTTCAAGCGTTGCAAACAACGCCTCAAGGACGCCCGCAAGGAAGTAGCCGTGTGCATGATATCAGGCCCCGTTGGCACCCACGCCTCCGTTGACCCCGCGGTGCAGGAACACGTAGCCAAAAAAATGGGGCTGGTGGCCGAAAGCGTCTCAACGCAGGTCATCCCGCGCGATAGGTACGCGGCCTACTTTGCAGCCCTTGGTGTAACCGCCAGCTGCATGGAAAATCTGGCCACGGAGGTGCGCCACCTCCAGCGCACCGAGGTGCGCGAGGCCGCTGAATATTTCAGCAAAGGCCAAAAAGGCTCCAGCGCCATGCCGCATAAAAAGAACCCCATCCTCACCGAGAACATTTGCGGCCTCGCCCGCGTTGTCCGCATGGCCGTGGTGCCTGCCATGGAAAACGTGGCCCTGTGGCATGAACGGGACATCAGCCATAGCAGCGTCGAGCGCGTCATCGGCCCCGATGCCACGATTGCCCTCGATTTCGCGTTGAACCGCATGGCCGGCGTCATCGAACAACTGCTGGTGTATCCAGAGAGGATGAAGAAAAACCTCAACAGCCTCGGCGGTCTGGTCTACTCCCAGCGCGTGCTGCTGGCCCTAACGCAAGCAGGCGTAAGCCGCGAGGATGCCTACCGCATCGTCCAGAAAAACGCGATGGATGTGTGGGACAGCGACGGCGAAAAATCATTCGCCGCCCTTTTAAAGAAAGACAAAATCGTCAGCAAAAAACTAAAACCCAAACAAATCGACGCCATCTTCGACAACGCCTTCTACACCAAGCACGTCGATAAGGTGTTTAAGGGAGTCTTCGGATAGAGATGGCATCTGATAACCTTCCAATAGACATCCTTGAATTCGTTACTCGCGAACAAAAGAATTTTTTGGTTAGCCTACATAATCAAAAAGAAGAAATAGCAGCACTTCAGCATTTGCAAGGTCTTTACGAGGCTTCATTAACTCTAAAAGAAGTAGACGAAAAAGATTTAATAATAATCCAACTTTTAACTTTCATTCACTACCACTACTTATACGCAACAGCGTCTTACATGAGATGCCATTTAAACGAAGCTTACGCCTCTGGAAGGATAGCAATAGACGCCGCTTTAAATGCAGGATTAATCCTCCAAGACAGATCTCTTCAAGTTAAGTATCTAAACAGAGAAGCCCCTTTCGATAAGACGGTACGCCATTACAAGAGCTTACCCAAAAAAGGCTTAGAAGTGCACAAGTTCATCCCTGCACTTATCGACATTAATCAGAAATGTAGCATGCTTTGTCATGCAGATATTTCCTCATTTCTTCACAGAGTAAATATAGAAAAATCAAAAGAAACGCAGACTCTTTACGTCCAGTATTTTCAGTTTTCACAAGATAAGAATGAATTCAAAATTCACTTTCTTCAAACAATTCAAATTTTTGTATTATGTCTTGAAATTTTTTCTGAGTTTCTTGTCGACGAAAAGAAAATACTTCCTAAAAAATGGCACGAAGAGCTTACAGAACTAGGAACAGCTATTGAGACTAAGATAAACCAATTAAGAAAACTTCTTAATACAAGCGAATAGTACAGCATTTGAAATGCTACTAATGGCAAACTTGCCATTAAAGGAATATAATCCTATACTGCGGATATGCCCTTATCCCCCGCACCACGCCCCCAAATAAAAATCTCCAAACGAACTGATAGGCCCCTGAAAAGGGCAATAAAACCAAGGCGATGGTCCGCAGCGCAGCGGGCTGAACGCGCATTGGCCATCCGCCGCATCAGCCCGTGGGCGCACTCCACCGGCCCGCGCACGCCTTCGGGCAAATCCCGCGCATCGCAAAACGCCCTCACACACGGCCTGTCCATCGTGCTCGCGGCCCTCCGCGCGCAGGCGCGTTTCCTTCGTCACTACAAAAAACGGCAAAACAAAAAGCCCGATGTTTCCATCGGGCTCTTGCAAAAATCTTGGTGCAACGGGCTGCGCTTAGGCGGCTTGTTGCAGGTTCGTGGCGGCGTCCTTGCCGCGTTCCGATTTGATTTCGTAGGAAACGCGCTGGCCTTCATTCAGCGTGCGCATGCCTGCCTGTTCAACCGCGCTGATGTGTACAAACACATCCTTGTCGCCGTTGTCGGGCTGGATGAAACCGAAACCTTTTTGGTTGTTGAACCATTTAACCGTACCTGTAGCCATAGTGGCCTCCTTTGTAGAAAAAGCACTCTCGTGCATGGGCGCCAAACAACAATTGCAAAGCTACCCGTATCCGAAAAATGACGATGTCTTGGAAAAAGCCCGTAGGCGTAGCAAGCGGTAACGTAAGCTCTCGAATAGCCGCAACATATACCAATTGCACCCAAAGCGCAAACTTAACAGCCAATCGCCTCGGCGGCGTTGCGCAAAATCTCGGCGCTGCGGGCAAGGTCCGCGGTTTCCTGCTGGTCCAGCGGCGGCACAATCACGCGGGTAACCCCGCCCGCATTGATGATGGCGGGCAGGGAAAGCGATACATCGTTAATCCCGCAAACCTGCCTGTGGCGCTGCGTACATGTCAGCAGCGCGTTTTCATCTTCCATGATGGCCTTTACCAGCCGCGCCATGCCGGACCCGATGCCGTAATACGTGGCCCCCTTCCCTTTGATGATGCGCGCGGCAGCGCGGCGCACCCCGTCATCGATATCCTGCCTGATGATGCTGGATATCGCCTTGCCCGTATCCGCCGCAAACGTGGCCAGCGGTATGGTGCCTACCGCAGCGCCGGACCAGTGCAACACTTCGCTGTCCCCGTGTTCCCCCAGCACATACGCATGGACGGAATGGCTGGATACCCCGAGGTGCTGCGCAAGCAGCGCCCTGAAGCGCGCCGTATCCAGCATGGTGCCGGACCCGATGACACGGTGGCTGGGCACCCCTTCCGCGCGGGCAATGTCGCTTGCCAGCTGCGTCATCACATCCACGGGGTTGGTGGCTATCAGCAAAATGGCATCGGGTGCCGCGCGGATGATCTGCGGGATGATCCCCCTGAAGATATCCGCATTCCGTTTCAGCAAATCAAGGCGCGTTTCCCCCGGCTTCTGGTTCACGCCCGCCGCCACGATGATGACGCCGCAATCATGCAGGTCGGCGTATTCGCCTGCCGTAACGGGCATCGCGCGCGCAAACGGTGTTGCGTGCAAAATGTCTTCGGCCTGTGCAACGGCTAGGTCGGGGTTGTGGTCCACCAGCACGAGGCCCGTACCAACGCCGCGCAGCACGCACGCATTCGCGCATGCGCTCCCCACATACCCTACGCCCACAACACCTGTTTTCATGGCACCCTCGCCCTCTTGTTTTACGGTAAGGAAATTATTGGAACCACCCAAGATTATCCTTGATTTTTGTTAAGCCAAAAATGGCGAAAATCTGTCTTTTTGGCGTTATTTCTTTGGGGTGGAACCTCCGCGCGTTCCCGTCTGTTGTCCCTCCGTTGGATGAATGCAAAACCCATAGGAGAATTGGAAATGAAAACAGTATCAGGCGCGCATTATACGGCCCCTTATCACCAGCGCACCACCCTCAAGGCCTACACCCTCGAACCGACGGAGGAGATAGACGCCCCCACGCCGCACTCCCAGCTTCCCGATAACCGCCTCCCCCACATGGAAGACGATGACGATGATGACATCAGGCACCAGCCCCCAACGCTGCCCTATGCCATCGATGTATCTTCGCCCATGCCCTCGGCGGCGGCCTTGGCCCTGCTACCCTTCGTCGTCGCTGAAAGACAAGGCAATAAGGTGATGTATACATTTGCCCCGCCCGCAAGTGTGCGCCCCGCTTCATGGCCCTCAGCGCGCTCGCTGGGCACAGCCGACGGCGTATCCATGCAATTCGTCGAACGCACCTGGACTCTATATAGCCAGATGCTCGCCGACGCCCATCTGGAACTGGTGCTCAAGCAGGCCACGGGCGTCCTGCCCCTTACGTTGCCCGAGGCCATCGCCCTCTACCAGCAACGCCCCGAATACCAAAACCTTGCGGGAATGGAGCAGGAGGAATTCAACAAAGCCCTTGCCGAAATCATAGCTTGGAGTGAAGCCAACGGTAACCCGCCCATGGCAACACTGGCACCCGAACACATCCACGCCCTGCTATTAAGCGTCGATGGCGATGTACAGAAACGGCAGGTTATCAGGGACGCACTGGACAAACTGTATCAGCACGCCCTTAATGAGGGGTACGTAACACAAAACGTAGCAACCGCTGCCCGCATGCCCGACCACGAGTGGGATTTGCATCGCCACATGCTGCCATTCCCCCACCCGATCCAGATATTTGCAAGGCCGCAACAATCCCAACCTGCCCCGATGCCTACACCTTGAGTGCTGGCCGGATAACGGGTAGTCTAGGCGCCGAACTATTCGGGAGAACCCAGATAATGAAAACCTTGCTAACCCTTGCACTCGGAGCCCTGCTCATGACCACCGCTTCTGCCTCAGCTCAGGAAAAAGCCAACCTCGTATACATGGACGTACCCGCCGGCCGCGTCGTAATCGAACTGAAACCCGATCTCGCCCCCAAACACGTGGAACGCATCAAGACGCTTACACAAAAAGGCTTCTACAACGGCATTATTTTCCACCGCGTGATTGAAGGCTTCATGGCCCAGACAGGCGATCCGACGGGCACAGGCATGGGCGGCTCCGACCTCCCCGACCTTCCTGCAGAATTCAGCAACGCCAACTTCGGCCGCGGCACCGTTGGCGCAGCCCGCAGCGCAAGCCCTAACTCGGCCAACTCGCAGTTCTTCATCTGCTTCGATGATTGCAGCTTCCTCAACGGCCAATACACCATCTGGGGTCAGGTCATTGACGGCATGCAATACGTTGACAAAATCGCCCGCGGTGAGCCGCCAGCAAACCCCGATAAAATCGTGAAAATGCAAATGGCCGTGGATGCGGAATCCGCAGCCCCTGCCGCTGCACAGTAATTATATCCTATGGATACAACGGCGCCCCGAAACCCCGCACAGTGGTGGAAGGGCGCCGTTATTTATCAGGTCTATCCGCGCTCCTATCAGGATAGCAACGGCGACGGCATAGGCGATTTGGCAGGGCTTACGGCCCGCCTGCCCTACATAGCATCCCTTGGCGTTGATGCCCTCTGGATCTGCCCTTTCTTTAAATCCCCCCAGCGCGACTTCGGATACGATGTATCGGATTACCGCGACATCGACCCGCTATTCGGCTCCATGGATGATTGCGACAGGCTGATTGCCGAGGCGCACAAACTGGGCCTCAAAATCATCTTCGATCTCGTTTTCTCGCACACATCGGAAACACACCCGTGGTTTGCGCAATCCCGCCGCAAACAAAACGGCATGGATGACTGGTACGTATGGGCCGACCCTAAACCCGACGGCAGCCCGCCCAACAACTGGGTTTCCCTTTTTGGCGGCCCGGCCTGGACCTTCGACCCCATGCGCGGCCAGTATTACCTTCATAACTTCCTGAAGGAACAGCCCGACCTGAACTTCCACAACCCGTCCGTACAGGATGCGATACTGGAAATTGTGCGTTTCTGGATGGACCGCGGCGTAGACGGCCTGCGCCTCGATGTCGTGAACTTCTACTTCCACAACCGCAATCTGGCCGACAACCCTCCACGCCCAAAGGAATTAAGCGCAGCAACCCAGTACGACAAGCCCGACCCGTACAACATGCAGCGCCACATCCACGACAAATCCCAACCTGAAAACCTGACCTTCATCGAGCGCATGCGCGCCCTGACAGACACCTACGAAGCCCGCTTCCTGATGGGCGAGATTGGTGATGATTATCAGGTCAAACGCTCCGCCGAATACACACAAGGCCACAAGCGCCTGCACAGCGCATACTGCTTTGCCATGCTCATCGGCCTCGACATCAACCTGACAGCCGACTACATCAAATCCGCCATATTGGAGGAGCTGGAGGCATCGGGCAGCCAAAGCTGGCCCACATGGGCCTTCGGCAACCACGATATGCCCCGCGCGGTCACGCGCATGGGCAGCCGCAATGTTGCCAACCCGGATTGGCCAAAAATGCTGATGGCCCTGCTGCTAACCCTGCGCGGCACCATTTGCATGTATCAGGGCGAAGAACTGGGCCTGACGGAAGCTGTTCTGTCCTTTGACCAGTTGCAGGACCCATGGGGCAAACACCTCTGGCCGGTATGGCAGGGCCGTGATGGCTGCCGCACACCCTTCCCGTGGGATGACGGCATCAACGCAGGTTTCTCGCCTGCCAAACCCTGGCTCCCCATCGCACCGGACCACACAACAAAAAACCAGAAAACGCAGCAAACAGATGCAACATCGATGCTGCATTTCACGATGGGTATGGCCACTTTGCGCAAAAACAATGCTGCGCTTAAAACGGGTGATATTGCATTCCTCGATGCACCGCAAAACTTGCTGGCATATACCCGCAAGGAAGGCAAAAACGCCTTTTTGTGCGTTTTCAACCTTCAGGATACCACAGCCACGTTAAAACATGATCTGGATGTAAAAGCAGGCGGGCTGGCTAATCAGGCTGTTATTTCGGGCGGTACCGTAACGCTCGAAGCATTCGGATTTGCCGTTGTACCCGTTGCGTCGGAATCCATTTCCCGCGCAACAGCATAAATCTTTTGCACAAGCGCATTCAGTTCGCGGGCGTCAGGCAACGCGTTCTCCGACCGCCATAGCAGGAAGCATATCTCGCCATCCCCCATGAACATGACTTCGTCATGCGGACCTGCAATATCCATGAAAGACTTGAGCGCCTTGATGCGCTGGGGCGTCATCCAGGATTCCATGGCCGCACGGTTTTCCGTGGAAGACACGGCAACCTGCGGCCAATTTGCCGTGGTGGATGTATAAACCTCCGGCATCTCCATATCCGCAGCCATATCGGGGTGAAGATGCTTCTTGGAGATAATGAACCGTGTAGCCGGAAAACGGTTCAGATACACCTCGATATGCGAGTAAAGGCGGACGGTGCGCTCGTCCTCCGTCTGTTCAGGCTGGGTATAAATGACAATACGGCGGTTATTGAGTAGCCCGCTCACAGTAATAGGGTCGGCACTGGACCTGCCGCGCTCGAATTCCAGCTTGTAGCGGGAGGCAAATGTTTCCCACGCCTTCAGGCGCGCCATGTCGATCCCTGTCGTCATGAACATGTACGACAGCACGACAATCGCAACCAGAACCCAGAATATGAGGCCCGCAATCGATACCATGCGCTGATTCTGCCTGATTTGCAGGGCTTAGGCTACAGCCACCCTCGGGGCGCTGCCCGCCGGTATAAGCGCCCTGCCCTTGAGGCCCAGAAACTTGCCCATCTGCGCGCCCGTAAGCTGCTGGTCGTCAATATGCCCGCGGTGGTCCACAACAGGAACGCAAGCATGGATAATATCCCTGATAACCGCCGTAGCCTCCTCGAAGGTCGTGGCCATCAGGTTTGCCTGCTCGGCCTTCACATCAGGCAGCTTACCCACCTTTAACAGGCTGTCGATTATTCGTTGGCGGCGCATAGACATGCTTTCGGCCAGATCCGCCGCATGCTCGGCCACGATGTTGCCAATAGATTCACGGCTCAGTTCGAAGGCCTCTCGGTGGCGCTGGTCCCCGCCCATGATGTCGTGCAGTGATGACCTGATGGCCACAAGCTGCTTGCCGTAATTGTCAGGATGGCAGTTGGCCGCAATCGCCAGCACACCCTGCGTACTATTGTTAAACGGCACGATTTGCGCACCGATATCGTAAAGCTGCCCGCCCCTGAAGCGGATATCCTCGCTCAGGGCAGTCTGGAAGTACGATTCAACAAGCTCTAGCTTCGGCTTGACCATGGGATTGGCAAAAGCCTGCGAGGCATCGAACATGATGTTCATGTAAACGCGGTCGTCCTGCCTCTCAGGCATGGGGAATTTGAAATCCCGCATCATCAACTTGCCGCCAAAGCGCGGGCGGCGGTAACCGGGTTTAAGATGGCCGAAATGTTGGGCGCAAAAAACGACATTGTCCTCGTGCGATATACCACCCGCGCTGACATACATCATGTTTTTGCCGACAACGTTATCATGCCAGAAATGCTGAAGTTGCTCGTAAGTAATGCGCTTCAGATGTTCGGGGTCACCGCCAACCGGCAACGTTGCACGGGCCGCATCCCCGTAAATGGCCTTAAGACGCGCACGCGTAGCAATCTGCTCGCGGCTGTTATGTTCTTCCTCCATCTCGTCCACGATGGGCTGGCGCTCGTGCTCGACTTGCGGTCTCGTAAACGAGCCTGATACGAACATCCGCGCCACAACATCCATAAACTCCTGCACGCTGTCGCACCGCGCTTCGGCAAAGGCCTGTATATTATCCTTGCCTGTCGTCACGTTGCCACGAATGGCCTTGCGCTTGAGCATACGGTTGAAAGCAAGCTGGTTCATCTCGGGGTGCGCATGGGTCAGCATATGCTCCATGAAGTGGGCGCAACCTAGCTGGTCCAACGGGTCATGGAAGCCGCCCGAAGCCAGCACAAGCGAGGCCGCAGCCTTGGGGTGCCCGGGGAAATAATCGGTAACAACGGTAAAACCATTGTCCAGAACCGTTATCTGGACCTGCTCGAAAAAGCGCACGTTCCCTACCCTGTCAGATTTTTCTTATTTCAGAAAATCCTGATACGGAAACATACGAATTGCAAGTGATTTGCAGTTAATATTACGCCGCTATTGCAGGACAGTTGGGCTTCTGGGCGCAGGCGTTTTGACAATCGCGACTTGCTTGCCTGCATAACCTTTACTCAAACCTGCCTCTTCCATGGCTTTCTTAACGGCAGCATCGGCAAGGGCACGCATTTTTGCATCTTGCACGCTGGTATCCGTAGGCTGCCCCGCATCACCCACATCCTGCATGGCCACATCAGGTTTCAAAGGCGGCATTTTTGCGGGCTCCATGGCCGTCGGCGTGTGTGAAGCCACACTAACCACCGCCGCAATACCGGCAGCAGTCGCCGCATTCACGGCTTTATCAACCAACGAGTCAAAACCGCGCTTTGCAAGGTATTTGAACGCAACACGAATGCGTTTGCGCGCTGTTAGGTGCTTGAACACTTTTTTGATGCTCATGCCCGATTTAAGCGTCTTCTTTTTTCTTTTAAATCTCGTTGCACTCTTAGCCATGATAACCATTCCCTGTATTTACATTTATGTAAATTATCAGCGGGTGGTTAACGGTTGGTTAATCTTCATGCCCTACATGGCGGATTCCCTAAGCCCTACCCGCACTCAGGATATCCGAGGAGTCCAAAAGTGGCAGAAACCATGGGTTTCCATAAAATTATACAATTGAATGAAACTGCTGATTTTATTTGAACTTTTTTGCGTCCTCAGCGCGATTTGCGCTTCTGAGGCCTCTTGGCACCCTTCTGTAACGGCCCTGCAACCGTACCCGTGAGCCCAAGATCAACGGCCTCCAGCTGGCGGATTTCATCCCTGATGCGCGCGGCCTCTTCAAACTCGAGGTCGCTGGCCGCCTTGCGCATCTGGTCTTCAAGCTTCTTGATGTGCTTTTGCAACTCGGCGGGCGACATGCCCAACGCCTCCTGCCCCGCACTGGCAACCACCACGCGGTCACCGCGCTCGTACACGCTATCCATCACGCTCGTGATGTTCTTCTTCACGCTTTCAGGCGTAATGCCGTTAGCCGTGTTCCAAGCAATCTGCTTTTCACGGCGACGCGCCGTTTCTTCCATCGCACCCTGCATGCTCTTGGTAATGGTATCGGCATACAGCACGGCCTTACCTTCAACGTTACGCGCAGCCCTACCGATTGTCTGTATAAGCGACGTCTTGGAACGCAAATACCCTTCCTTGTCCGCATCCAGTATCGCCACAAGCCCGCACTCGGGTATATCAAGCCCCTCGCGCAGAAGGTTGATGCCCACCAGTATGTCGTAAGCGCCCAAACGCAAATCGCGGATAATCTCGATCCGCTCCAGCGTATCCACATCCGAATGCACGTAACGGACCTTCATCCCGTTTTCGGTCAGATATTCGGTCAAATCCTCGGCCATGCGCTTGGTAAGGGTGGTTACCAGCACACGCATACCCTTGCCTACAACACGGCGGCATTCCTCCATCAGGTCATCCACTTGGTGCTTCGTCGGGCGCACCTCGACAGGCGGGTCAATAAGCCCCGTGGGCCTGACCACCTGCTCGGTGAACACGCCTTTGGTCTGCTCCATCTCCCAAGGGCCCGGCGTTGCCGATACAAACACCGTCTGCGGGCGCAGGGCATTCCATTCCTCGAACTTCAGGGGGCGGTTGTCCACACACGAAGGCAACCTGAAACCATACTCGGCAAGCGTGCTTTTGCGGCTGCGGTCACCACCGTACATGCCCGTCAGCTGCGGGATCATGACGTGGCTTTCATCCAGTATCATGATGGCGTTCTTGGGCAGATACTCGATGAGCGTAGGCGGCGGCTCGCCCGATGCACGCCCCGTCAGATACCGTGAATAGTTTTCGATACCCTGACACATGCCCGTGGCCGCCAGCATCTCCAGATCGTACGTGGTACGCTGCTCAAGGCGCTGCGCTTCCAGAAGCTTGCCTTGCGCACGCA
The DNA here is from genome assembly GCA_018969935.1 of Alphaproteobacteria bacterium. Classification (GTDB taxonomy): domain Bacteria; phylum Pseudomonadota; class Alphaproteobacteria; order Micavibrionales; family UBA1664; genus UBA6145. The sequence continues at coordinate 15,316 of JAGWXJ010000003.1, forward strand.
AATCCTCAAGACGTGTTTTCAACTCCGCCTTGATACCCTTGATGGCCTGCTGCATCGTAGGCCCCGGGGTTACATAGTGGGAGTTGGCGTAAATCCGTACCGCATCCATCTTGACCGCAACATCTCCCGTCAACGGGTCGAATTCTGCAATCTCCTCCACCTCGTCCCCGAAGAAGGAAAAACGCCAAGCGCGGTCCTCGAAGTGCGGCGGCAAAAGCTCTACGGTATCCCCCCGCACCCTGAACGTTCCACGATGGAAATCGATATCGTTTCGCGCATATTGCAACTTGATGAACTCGCGGATCATGTCCTCGCGGCCAACCATGTCGCCGCGCCGTACATCAAGCACCATGCCCTGATAATCTTCCTTGGAACCAATACCGTAAATGCAGGAAACGGACGCAACGATAATAACGTCCGGTCGCTCGAACAGCGCGCGCGTGGCCGAGTGGCGCATACGGTCTATCTGCTCGTTGATGGTGGATTCTTTTTCAATATACGTATCGGTGCGCGGAACATACGCCTCCGGCTGGTAGTAATCGTAATAGGAAACGAAATACTCGACCGCGTTTTCAGGAAAGAAACTTTTCATCTCCCCGTACAACTGCGCTGCCAGCGTCTTGTTCGGCGCCATGATAAGGGTCGGCCTGCGCGTCTGCGCAATCACATGCGCCATGGTGAATGTTTTGCCCGAGCCTGTAACGCCTAACAAAACCTGATCCTTCTCGCCCGCCGCAAGCCCCTTCAACAGCTCCGCAATTGCCTGCGGCTGGTCACCCGATGGCTTGAAGTCGGATACAAGTTTGAACGGCTGGTCAGCATTCGTCATAACAGCTATATAGCCTTTATGACCGAACTTATCTACGCCCGCAAAAACCCCGCCGTCATCGAAACGCTCTTAAAGCGCAGATCCGCCTCCGCCAAGGCCATGGGCGGCGATTGCCCCCCTGAAACCGACATCAAAACCATGCTGGAGGCCGCCATGCGCGTCCCCGACCACGGCAAACTGAACCCGTGGTGGTTTATCGTTTTCAAAGGGGATGACCGCGCCGCCTTTGGCGAAATCATAAAAACCGCATGGGCTGCGCGCGAACCGCAATCAACACCCGAAAAACTGGCCGATGAGGCAAAACGCCTGATGCGGGCCCCGCTGGTTATCGCCGTTATCTCCGCCCCCCGTGAAAGCACGGTACCTGTATGGGAACAGCAATTATCGGCAGGCGCCGCGTGCTACAACCTCTGCCTCGCCGCAAACGCCCTTGGCTACGGCGCCAACTGGCTGACGGAATGGTATGCTTTTGACCCCGCCATACGCGCGAGCCTCAAATTGCAATCAACCGAAAGCGTGGCAGGTTTTATTTATATCGGCACACCCGAAAAAGCGCCGGAGGAACGCCCCCGCCCCGCCCCCGAAACGCTACGCAACGACGACTTCAGAAACGCAACAAACCGCGGTAACGAATACGCCAAACAGGGACTTGGCTACGTAACCCACGGCCCTGACAACAGCGTTTACAAAAGCAAATGAAACCAAAAGAAACCTATCTCGTACTCGATACGACATTCACCGGCAAAGCCGTAGGTACGGCATGCGTGGGCGCAGCCAGCGTATCCCTAGGTGGCCTGACCATGGAAGCAACACAGCTGGCCTGCACATTCTTCCGATTTGCCAATCCTGAATTGGTTGTATTCTCGGCCGGTATATTGGCAATGGGCTACGCCGCACACGAAACATCGGAAGGAATAGCCCCCATGCTTGGCAAACGCTTCGGCCTGCGTATCCGCGAGGTATGCGCCCCCCGCTGGGATATAACCGGCATTAACTTCAGCAAGTTCTTGCTAAAATAGGCCTACGATATTGCCGTCCGCATCAAGCCCGATAGCCTCAGCTGCTGGTACGCGCGGCAGGCCCGGCATGGTGTTGATGGTACCGCATAACGCAACAATAAACCCCGCCCCAGCCGATAACCTTACATCGCGCACATGCAGCGTATGGCCTTCGGGTGCCCCCAGTAATTTAGGGTCTGTAGCAAAACTTTCCTGCGTCTTGGCCATGCACACGGGCAAACGGCCATACCCTTCCTTGATATATTGGTCGAGCTTGGCGCGCACGCCATCCCCCAGCGTTACATCGGATGCGCCGTAAAGCTTGGTCGCCACAGCCGCGATTTTATCCGCAGGATGGTAATCATCGCCGTAAAGATATTTGGGTGCGCTAGTTGCACAAATTTTGGTAACAATCGTGGCCAGCTCCTCACAGCCCTTGCCGCCTTCCGCCCAGTGGCGGCAAAGCGCAACAGGCACGCCCTCGGCTTCCACCAGCGCCTTCAGCGTCTGCCACTCCACATCGGTATCGCTCACAAAGTGGTTGATGCCGACAACAACAGGCAACCCGAATGACTTCATGTTGCGGATATGGCGTTGCAGGTTCGCAAAACCCTTTTTAAGCGCCTCTACGTTCTCGTGGCTCAAATCGGCTTTGGCCATGCCGCCATGCATTTTAAGCGCGCGCACCGTTGCAACAATCACGGCGGCATCGGGCCACAGGCCCGTCTGGCGGCACTTAATATCCAGAAACTTCTCAGCGCCCAAATCGGCCCCGAAGCCCGCTTCGGTAACGGCATAATCCCCCAAGGCAAGTGCCGTACGCGTGGCTATCACGGTATTGCACCCGTGGGCGATATTGGCAAACGGCCCGCCATGGACAATGGCAGGCGTGCCTTCCAGAGATTGCACAAGGTTTGGCGCCAGCGCATCACGCAGCAAGGCAACCATGCTGCCCACGGCCTTGAGATCAACAGGCGTTACAGGTTTGCCCGAACGCGTGTACGCCACAACAATCCGGGAAAGACGCGCAGCCAGATCCTCAAGGCTTTCCGCAAGGCAGAATATCGCCATGATTTCGGATGCAACCGTAATATCGAAGCGCGAGGCATGGCGCGTTTCAGGTTTGGTACCAACCTCGATATTCCTGAGCGCGCGGTCACACACATCAAGCACGCGGCCCCATGTGATGGTCGAGGGGTCGATATCAAGCGCATTGCCAAAATGCAGGTGGTTATCAAGCATCGCGGCCAGCAGGTTGTGTGCTGCCGTGATGGCATGGAAATCACCATTGAAATGGAGGTTGATATCCTCCATCGGAATGATCTGCGCCCGCCCGCCGCCCGTAGCGCCGCCCTTACGGCCAAAGCACGGGCCCAGCGATGGCTCGCGCAAGGCAATCACGGTTTTATGGCCGCCCCTGTTCAGTGCATCGGCAAGGCCAATCGTCGTCGTGGTTTTACCCTCGCCCGCAGGGGTCGGGTTTGTGGCCGTTACCAATATCAGCTTGCCGCGGGGGTTCGCCGCGATGCGGCTCTGGCACCACGCAAGGTCAATCTTTGCCTTGATGTGCCCGTAAGGAATAAGCGCATGATCTGCAATCGCAACCGCATGCGCCACCTCCGCTATCTTTTTAGGGGTAACGCTACGTGCAATCTCAAGGTCTGTCGGCATGGCTAAGGTTTAGTCTTTCAATGGCTTCAGTGTGGGGAAGCAAATGACATCACGGATATTGGGTGAACCTGTCAAAATCATGGTCAGGCGGTCAACACCAAGCCCCCAGCCGCCGCATGGCGGCAGGCCGTACTCAAGGGCCGTCACGTAATCGGCATCCAGCATCTGCGCTTCCTCGTTACCAGCTTCGCGGGCCTTTACCTGTTCTTCAAAGCGGGCGTATTGGTCGGCAGGGTCGTTCAGCTCGGTAAACATATTCGCGATTTCCCAGCCGTTCACATACGTTTCCGTACGCTCCGTCAGGCGGGGGTTGTCGCGATGCACTTTTGCCAGCGGCGATATATCCAGCGGGAAGTCCGTCACATGCGTGGGCTGTATCAGCGTATCTTCCACCTTTTCTTCAAATACGGCTGCAACAACCTCACCCCACTTGGCGGTCGGTTCAACATGCACGCCCAGCTTCTTGGCAATCGCCCGCGCCTCGGCGGCATCGAAAATGGTCATGAAATCAATGCCCGTGGCATCCATCACCAGCCCGCACATGGATTTGCGCGGCCACTTGCCGCCTACGTTAATCGTGCGGTCGCCGTACTTGAATTCAAGCGCGCCGAATACCGTCTGCGCGATATGCTGCACAAGGCCTTCCGTCAGGTCCATCATATCGGAAACATCGGTATAGGCCTTGTAAAGCTCGGCGGATGTAAATTCAGGGTTGTGCTTGGGGCTGATGCCCTCGTTACGGAAGCAACGGTTGATTTCAAACACGCAATCAGCCAGACCACCAACCACAAGGCGCTTGAGATACAGCTCGGGCGCTACACGCATGAAGAAATCGGTATCCAGCGTATTGTGATGCGTCACAAACGGCTTGGCCGTGGCGCCGCCAAGGATGGGGTGCAGCATCGGCGTTTCAACTTCAATCCCGCCCCATGTCTTTGTCAGGTACTCGCGCATGGCCGTCGTAATCAGGGAACGCTTGCGCAACGTATCGCGGCTTTCCTCGTTCACAATCAGGTCCACGTAACGCTGGCGGTAGCGCTGCTCGATATCCGTAAGGCCGTGGTATTTTTCAGGAAGCGGCAGCAAACACTTGGTCAAAAGCTGGACATGCGACACGCGCACCGATAGCTCACCGCGCGGCGTACGGCGGATTTTGCCCTTGGCCCCAATGATATCGCCGATATCAAGGGTATCGAGCTTCGCAAGTTCGTCCGCATTCATGCTGTCCTTGTGGCAAAACACCTGAATTTTGCCCGATGCGTCATGCAGGTCGATAAACATGCCGTTGTTGCGCATGGCCATGATACGGCCTGCCACCGATACTTCGTCTTCGGTTTCCGTGCCCGATGCCAGCTCGGCATACTTGGCCTGAAGCGCCCCCGCCTCATGGGTACGGCCATAGGTATAGGCGTAGGGGTTGCCACCGGCATCACGCACGGCCTTCAGCTTGGCAAGGCGCGCGGCGCGCGGGTCGGTCAGGGTTTGGTCGGTTGCGGTCTTTTCAGCAGTTTTGGACATGACATTTCACTAAGGTTCGAATAGACTTTGTGCTGTTTTATAACAAACACGGTGGGTCCGTCCATGCTGAAACATGCTCAAAAGGGTAACGTTCTCTTTATTATCCTCATCGCGGTCGTATTGTTTGCGGCCCTGACATACGCGCTTTCCAGCTCAAACCGTGGCAATACCACCATGGACCGCGAACGCGGGAGCATCAGCGCCACCGACTACCTGAGCTACGGCCAATCCATGGAAAAAATCGTAGCCCGCATGCTTTCCAACGATATCTCGGAAAACGGCCTCAGCTTCGAAAACACCATCTGGAAGTTCTATGACGGCACGGACGTCATGGGCGCCAACGCCAACTGCACCTCATCGGCCTGCAAAATCTTTGACCCCGCTGGCGGCGGTCAGGAACCCAAGCTGTTTGCGGCCCAAACCGTTGCATCCCCCGCCAATACGGATGTCCAGAGCGGGCATGGCGTTGTTTACGCCCTCAAAGTCACGGGCGTAGGCACCACAGCGCACGACCTTGTCATGATGATTGCCATTCTGGACAAAAACACCTGCATGCAAATCAACAACACCCTTGGCGTTACCAACCCTTCCAATGCCCCACCGGCTGACTCATGGTCGGGCGCCACGCGTTACACCGGCGCCTTCACCGGCCCCAATGACGCAACGGACGAGATTGGCGACGTAGCCACAGCCATCCAGCGCAAAACGGCTGGTTGCATCACCCGCTCGGGCGGCGCTTACGGCTCGGCCGACAACTACTACTATCAGGTGCTTTACGCCCGCTAATCCTTGGGTACGCGGGCTATGGCCAGCACATCCACCGCGGCGGCCCCTGCCTTGTAAAGGGCATCGGCGCAGGCATTCAGCGTTGCGCCTGTCGTAAACACATCATCAACCAGCAAGACTGTTTTACCTGCAATTTGGCCCACGCGCGCAGGATTGACGCGGAATGCCCCGCGTACATTCTTATCCCTCTCCTTACGGCTTAAGCTGCCTTGAGGTACTGTCCGCTTGATACGCTCAAGGGCATCCACACACACGGGCCGCCCCAGCCGCTGCGCCAAGAGGGCTGACTGGTTGTACCGCCGCCGCAACAGCCTGAAACGATGCAACGGCACGGGCACCAGCACGTCTGCCTCGGCCAGCACATCGGCCCCCGCCTCCCGCATCCAGGGCACAAATGCCCGTACGGCCTGCAACTGGTCACCCGATTTGTAGCGAAGGATGATCTTGCGGCTCGCATCATCATAAATCAGGGCCGCCCGCGCGCGCCTGAAGGTAGGTGGATATTCCATGCACGCGGCACATATCAGCCCCTCCGGCTGCACCCCGCCCAAATCATGGGGGAAAGGCAAGGCGCACTGGCTGCAATAGGGCTTGCGGATAAACCTGAGGGAAGCCCAGTAATCATAGGCCACGGTGCCATGGGCATCAACCTCCTGCCCTGTTGCAGGGCACAAGGGCGGAAGCAGCCAATCAAGCCCGTTTTGGGCCAGTTTCAGGATGTTTTTGGCAAGTGCGGCAGGCATGGTCTATATCTATGCATACCAGATGACCACGATGGACGAAACACCCGCGCAACAAGCCGAGGACAGCTTTTTGAAAAGCCTGCCCCACGAAGTCGTGCTGCGCGCAAAATACATCGTATCCCACCTGCTGTTGCCTGAAGGCGCAACTGTCCTTGACCTCCAGTGCGATACGGGCGCCCTAACAGCCGCCATGGCGTATCTAAACCCCCGCCTCAACTTCATAGGTTTGGACCGTAACCGCCAACTGATCATGCGCGCCCGCGCACGGTTCAAAACGGCGCAACTTGATAACCTCGGCTTTGAAGTAGGCGATGCCCTGAACCTGCGCCGCGCTGATGATAGCGTGGACGCCATCGTCGCTTCCAATCTGTTGGGCGATATCTACAGCCGCGGCAATTACGATGAAACCCGCATCGCCGACATGATGGGCAGGCTTTTCAAGCTTCTAAAAGCCGACGGCCTCATGGTCATCCACGATTACGCCATGCCCGAGGCGGACGAATACGTGCAAATCGAGTTCCCTGTCCCCATCCGCGACCCGCGGCATTTCAGGCTCTACGGCACCCCCATCGGCAAAACGCAAGGCGAGCGCGAAATCGAATTGCTGCAATGGTTCTCGGAAAACGCAAGCGCGCGTGACGCCGTTAAAGGATTTTACCTTGAGGAATTGCCGCCCCATGTACCCTACACGCGCTGCTTCCGCCTGCCTGCCAAATGGGCCTACGAATTCATCATCCGCAAACAGAACATCCGCAAATTCAAAGCCAATATCGGCCACCAGCACACCTGCCTGACGGAAGCCGATTACGACCGCGTGCTTGGGCGTAACATAGGCGCGCGCATCCTGCTTACGGCCCCGCAGCGCCAGCCCCACATCACGCGCTCGCATTACGATGGCGCATTCAGGCTGTATACGGCAGAAGGCAAGGCACGCGGCTATATGCCAACAGGGCATATTGTTGTCGCACAAAAAATCCAGCAGGGCCGCCCCTTGCGCCTTGAGGAACTGCGCCCCTCTTCCCACGCCGCGCAATCCATCAGCATCCAGACAGTGCGCGACGAAAAGAACGGCGAGGTAGCCGATGTTGTCAGCCGCGTAACCCCGCGCGTTGAAATCATCCCCTACTTCATGGCCACCAACGGTAGCCTGAAGGTGATATTGCAGGCGGAGGCCGAAAAGGGCATCGCCAACCTGACACCGCGCACGCGCAATAACCTTGATGGCAAACGCTGGTCCGGCCACATGGTATGTGCACCATCCCTTCCCGTTTACGAACTCGAAGGATTTGACCACGCAAGTTTGGGCGCCATCGCCCGCCTGATGATCCAGAAATTCGGCCTCACACCGCAGCACGGCAAAGGCTTTGAAGACGGCCTCAAGGGTTATCCATCCCCCGCCATGATCGATGAACGGATGGATACGATATACATCAACGTCCAGCCACCTATGGCCTTGGGCCCGCGCGCAACCAGCCCCTTCGATGAACTGCGCCTTAAGGTCTACGACGCCGAGGATGTGTTGCGTGCTACGGGCGCAGGCTTTATTCCCAATGCCTGGCTGGATATCCAGCTACAGGACCTCATGAAGCGCAACGGCCTGAAACCCAAGCCATGGCTGCACGAGGCCGTCCCCCTTTCCTACGACCCTCCGCCCGAAGACCAGATGTTAAGGGCAGCGAAAATCCTGAAGCAGAAACCGAAGAAGCCGGAAAAACCATCCGCCAGCAAATGGGCCCCGCCCGAAAAATGGCCGGTACGCGCAGGCTCCTTCAAACCCATCCGCGGGCATGCGGGGCAGGTCACGGCCCATCGTTCGTCCTTCGTTGAACGCGGACAAAAAGACGGCGTGGTAAGGGGCCTTGCCGCCCACGACCTCGAATTCGCAAACCCGCAGGCCGACATGCAGAACATCGCGGCCATTATGCCTCTCACCGAGGATTTTCAAGGCAACACGCTGGTCGGTTTTGAATACAAGGAATTGCCAGTCCCAAGCCGCTTCGGGCAGGAAGGCCCGATGATGAACCTGCCAACCCTGCCCCTGCCAGCCAGCGTCACGAATATCGATGAAGCCCGCGCTTATATCGCCGAACAATTCGATGTCGAACTCGCGCGCGTAGCGCCGATGGGCGAGAGCTTCTTCACGATGGTGGACCTGATGCCCCAGCGTGTTTATCCCTTTATGCTCACACGCTATCCGCGCCGCCGCAATTTAAGTATGAAGTTCAGAAACCTCTACGATATCCTTGACCTCACGGACACGGATTTCGCCGACAGCTTCCTCTGGAAATGGGGCCTCGCCCACGCCTATCTGTGTCAGGAAACAGCGCACCAGAGCAACTGGGCCCCAAGGGCCGAAGCCCATCAGCGCGTGTTTGGCAAAAACGCAGCAAAATGGGAAAGCGCAAGCGCCAGCTGGTACAAGACCAGAAGCGCAAACGATAAAAAGCGCATGGCATCAAACGCCCCTCGCCGCAGGCACGAATGAAAAAGGCGGGCCATGCCCGCCTTTTGAATTTATGACCGCGTAATTTAGTGGCCTTCCTTGCATTTACCGCAGCATTTATCGCCTTCACCGCATTTGGTTTCCTGCAACATGCCCATCAACTGGTCCTTGATATGGACGCGGCGCTGCTTGAGGTCCTTCTCGATATCATCGGACGTGGCACCGCCGCCATTCTCGATTTTCTCGATCTCTTTTGTAAGCACATGGTAAGCTTCCATCAGCTTCTCGAAATGCGTGTTGGATACCTTGAGTGCATGGATGGCATCCTTGTACTCCGGTAAATCGTTGACCAAAGCGTGGTGTTCTACTGTCATGGTAACTCCTTTGTTTCAGCTCCAAGCCTAGCAATCACGCCAAAATGCGCTTTGATGAAAGTCAACAATCCGTCATTTGCGTAAACCCTGAATCCCGCTAGGTTAGGCCCATGCAACCAAAACTGCCCTATGCAACGGCCTTGGCCGTCCAGTCCGGCCAGTGGGCCGCCCTGACCCCCGATGGCGAACTGCTGTCCGGCCCGCTGGCCGATGCATCGGCATTGCCCGCAAACGCGCCGGTAATGCTGTGCCATGCGCCCTTTGTGGCCACACGCGTGGCCCTGAATGTGCCCACCATCGACGTGCTGGAACTCTTTGCCTTCGTAAAACCCGCCCGATTTTGCGTCCCGACCATCGGCGGGCTGGCGCAAGCGTTGGGCCACCCTATCCCCCAATCAGCCGAAGACGCAGCCATGTTGCTGCCCACCCTTGCGGGCGAACTGCTGGTACATCTGCAAACAGGCACGCCCGAAAGCGCGCGCCCCCAAATCATCGCGCTGGCGGAAGCCATGGGCCAGCAAGGCCAGGGATGGGGCTGGAGCCAATGGATCATCGAAGCTTTGGGCAGCACCTACGACCCCAATAAAATCACCCGCTCGCGCGATGTGCTGGCCGCATGGGAAACCCTGCCCGAATGGGCCGATGAAGCACCACCCACCCCGGCGTCTTCCTATGGAATCACGGGCGAGGAAGCGCGTGACCACCTCCGCGATCTGGTGACGCGCCGCCGCGGCTTTGGCCGCGCTGGCGAAGGCCGTACCGCACAGGAAAATTATACCACCCGCATCATCCCCGCCTTTGCCCCCCGCGAGCAGGAGGGCGAACCGAATGTCGTAACCGCCGAGGCCGGCACAGGCGTAGGCAAAACACTGGGCTACCTTGCCCCCGCGCATCTGTGGGCCGAAAGAAACGAAGGCACGGTCTGGGTCGCGACCTACACCCGCAACCTGCAAAGGCAAATCGATTCCGAACTGGAAATCCTGTACCCCAACGCCGAGGAACGCGCGCGCAAGGCCGTCATCAGAAAAGGGCGGGAAAACTATTTATGCCTCCTCAACTTCGATGATCTGGTCGCAGCCACCCAAACCGCGCGTGACCCGCGCACGGTCATTGCGGCAGGCATCATGGCGCGCTGGGTTGCCGCCACCAAGGACGGCGACCTTACAGGCAATGATTTCCCCGGCTGGCTCGAAGGCCTCCTGAAATTCGAACACACGACAGGCTTGGCCGACAGGCGCGGCGAATGCATTTACGCCGCCTGCGCGCACTACAAAAAATGCTACATCGAGCGCGCACAACGCAAAGCCAACCGGGCCCATATTGTTGTCGCAAACCATGCCCTTGCACTCTCTACGCTGGCACAGGCGGAAGCAGGCGACACCCTGCCCACACGCTACATATTCGATGAAGGGCACCACCTGTTTGATGCTGCCGACAGCATGTTCGGCATCCACTTGACCGGGCTTGAAGGGGCCGAACTGCGCCGCTGGATTCTGGGTCCTGAGGACGGCAGCGGCCCCCGCCGGGCGCGCCGCGCCAAGGGCCTGAAAAAACGGATGGAAGGCTTGGTGCTCGAAACCGATGACACGGCAAAACTGATTGAACAGGCCGTGATGGCTGCCCGCGTTTTGCCCGCACCCAACTGGAAACGAAATTTCAACAGCGACACACCGCAAGGCCCTATCGAGGCGTTTTTGCAGGCCATCTACCATCAGGTAAAGGCACACGCTAAAGACGCGCAATCCAGCTGGTCGCTGGAATGCGATATCCATCCGCTAAACCCCGATGTGATTGTAAAGGCGGACGAATGCGTATCGGCACTCAAAAACCTTCATCGCCCGCTATTTGCACTATCCCGCAACCTGCGCGAAAAGCTGGACACCGACGCCGACCTCATGAATGCGGAAACGCGCATGCGCCTCGGTTCACTGGCAACCGGCCTTGAACGCAGGGCCACCCGTGTTGTCGCCGCATGGATAGCCATGCTTGAAAACCTCAGGGAGGAAACCCCGCCCGCCTTCATCGACTGGTTTGCAATAGAACGCAACGATGGCCGCGATTACGATGTTGGCTACTACCGCCACTATCTGGACCCCGCCATCCCCTTCGGCACCGAGCTACGTCCGCATGCCCACGGCGTACTTGTAACGTCGGCCACGCTCAAGTCATCCCGCGCCGATGACGAGCGCGCATGGATGGAAGCCGACCGCATGACAGGCATGGAAGCATTAAGCCCGCTGGCACCCGTGCGCGTGGGCATCCAATCCCCCTTCAAATACGCCGAGCAAACGCGCGTGCTGGTCGTAAACGACATCCGAAAAGACGATATAGCCCGCATGACCAAAGCCTACGGCAGCCTTTTCAAAGCATCGCACGGCGGTGCACTGGGCCTGTTCACGGCCATCCACCGCCTGCGCATGGTCCACGAAAAACTGGCCCCCGCACTGGAAGCCCAAAACATTCCTATTTACGCGCAGCACATCGATAACATCGGCATAGGCACCCTCGTTGATATTTTCAGGGCCGAGGAAGATGCCTGCCTGTTAGGTACCGATGCCGTGCGTGACGGTGTCGACGTACCTGGCCGCAGCCTGCGCCTCATAGTCTTTGACCGCGTGCCTTGGCCACGCCCAACCATAATGCACCGCGCCCGCAAGCAAGCCATGGGCGGCAAATCCTACGAAGAGTCCCTAACGCGCATGAAGCTGCGCCAGGCCTATGGCCGTCTGGTACGCAGCCCAACCGACCACGGGGTATTCGTACTGCTGGACAGCGGCTTCCCCAGCCGCCTTGAGGATAGCTTCCCCGAAGGCGTCGCAGTCCAACGCGTACCGCTTGATGAAGCCATCCACATCACGCGTTCCTTCTTCACCCGCCCCGAGGAACAGGAAAAAGTTGCCTGATTGAATTTTGGCGCAATCGCAAAACATACGTACCAACCGCATCGTCATCTGGCACGGCATGAACAACCGCGGCAAACCTGCCATCGCCTACATCAACGATGATGGCGCCGCCATAGTTGATATTTTCAACATGCGCGGTTCTGTTTCGGAAGTGGCGGCAATGGTTGAATCCCGCTATCCGAAGGGCCTCGCGCGCCGCGGAATATTTGAGAAATTCACAACTCTCTACAGCTTGATGCCGCGCTGAAATACGCGTGTAAAAAATCACGCTGCCACTAAAAAACCGTTTGCGAACCCCAGCAACTTGCCTCAAAATTTTTGAGTCGGGACAATCGTTCCGAAGCCTCAAAAAACTCTTGCATTCAATTTCAAAAAACGCTTTTTTCTCTGCCGCAGAAAGCCAGAGCCGTGAAAGGAGAAACGTGATGTTTGGTCTATCGCTCAAAATTACGGAGTTTTTCCCCGGTGATCTCACGGCTATCTTCGGCAACAAATGGCTTTGCCCCCAGCAGGAAACCGAAAAGTACAAAACCTACGGTGATTGCTACACCTGCCCCGGCACGCTGACGTTCAGCTGAACCACCGCTTCAAAAAAATTGCATCTGGAAACCGTTAGCCCTAACTATGCGCTAATGGACTCGAAGCCGTTCGACATCTGCATGCATTTCCGCGCCGCGTCTGCGCAGGTGCATGTTGTCGACCCGAAGATCGCGGGCTCTTACGAACTGCTGGAGCAAGCGTATAACGAGATGCTTGTCACAACCTTCCCCGAGGAAGCCCCCTACGAAACGCTCGAAAAATGGCACAGGCGCCTTGAAGCCGCCGACGCTCCCTCCCGCTATATAATCGGCATCTCGGGCGAACATCTGGACAACCCGAAAAAACGCAAGCTCATGGGCCTGTTTGTCGGCATCTACTACAAGAAGGCCGATGCGGGTGTACTGGCCTACAACATCGTAAAACCCCAGTGGCAAGGTTCGGGCTTGGGCGCGGCCCAAGTAGAAATGCGCCGCAAACTGATGCTGGAAGCTGCAAGACAGGAAGGCAAAAAGCTCGGCGGCATCTTCGCCGAATGTAATGACCCCGCCCTGATGCCATCCTCGGAAGACGTGATGGACCCGCGCAAGCGCATCGAGATGTACGCAAAAATGGGCGGCCTTCGCGTCCCCATCAAATACAGCCTGCAACTGGGCCCCGACCCTGCCGACAAATCCGACAAAATGATGCTGATTGCCTTCCCTCACCCCGCAACGGAGGAATATCCGCAGTACCGCTGCATCGCCGAATTCATCAGGGGGATTTATGAAGTGCGCGGCTTCGACCCCGAAAAGCACCCCGATTTCCACCGCATGGAAAGGCAATTGCGCCGCGGCTTCCACAAAGGCAGACAGTCAACGGAAGGCTGGTTAATACCACTGGTCAACAAACAGGGTCGTTACGACCGCCACCGCTTCATCCTTTAAAGGCGATAATCCCGCCCGGCCACGCCTCGGCACCCTCGCGGCGCTTGCGGCGGATGGCATCAATCGGCACCGCCCCCACATGCACATCACCCGCATGAGTCATGCTCATGCCGTAGCTGGGCTCCGATTGCAAAATGATGCCGTCTACAGCCATATCCATCTCGCACGGGCCGTAAATGGCGGCACCCGCAAAATTGGTTTCGCGCCCCACAAGGTAGGGCGGCACGCCAACCCCGCCGACAGCCGCCACGCCCATCATGCCCTCGACGGCCCGCGCGCGGCAATTCAGGAACACGCGGTTGTATCCTGATGGATGCATCGTCATGGAAGGCACTAGAAGCACCTCGATCCCCTCGTGCATCAGGGCATGCACCACAGCCGATTGCTGGACATCAAGGCATACAAGCACGCCCACCTTCACGCCGTTCAGCATGAATGACGATATTGTCTGCCCGCCCTGCATGTTGTCGCCCTGCTCGTCCAGCTCCCACGGCGTCAGCACCATCTTGTCCTGCGTCAGCACCAACGTGCCATCAGCCCCGAAGACATAGGCGCGGTTGAAATACCGCGTCAGCGCCTCGTTCTTGCGGGTGTCGTTAAACTGTTTGAAATACGGCTCCGGATACGGCTTGGGCGCCCGCACGGGATACGAGCCCGCCAGAATCGCCAACCCCGTTTTTTTGGCAACGGCGGCAACGCCAGCCAACCCCGCTTCGTTTTGTGACTCCGTCCACTCGAAGCCGTCACCCGCCTTCAGATCCTTCGGCGCAAACTGGTACCAGTGCACGCATGCATATTCGGGCAGCACCAGAATGTCCGCATTCTGCGCCTTTGCGGCTAATGCCTTTTCTTCGAGAAGCGCAATCCACGCCTCCATCGAAGCGACGGGAAACGAAAAATCGATAGGCCAGAGGGCAACGCGGAAATCAGTCATCCGGATAGGTTAATTTTTTTCTTTGACAGGGGGTAGAAAATATTTGTATCACGCCCCTAATTGACTCATAATGTGAGTCATCACGTACGTGCCTCTGGCCTGAAATAGTGGTTTATGTAACGGCGTAAAACTTGGGTTGAATTGGGGACCAAGCCCCACAACTTTGAATTAGGGTTTTATGTCATGATCACTTTTACAACTGCCTGGGGCCACACGCCCCCCATAGGAATGGAAATTGGTTCTTCCACTCACCTGATTGGGCACGGCGTGCTTTCGCACGCATCGACCCGTCGCAACGGATAAACGGTCAAGGCTTTAGAACTTCCGGCTTTTAATATGGCCGGGGGAACGAAGCCCTATCCGCTTTCCTCGATGGAGATGCGCACGATGTCAAACATCATCACCCCCCAAAGCTTTGCCAACCGCACGCCGCGCCAAGTGGCCCTGCCCCCTCATGCCTATACGGGCGAGGTATCGGACGTTGTGCGCCAGCTGGCCCCCGTCAACCCGCTGTACATCATGTGGCCGGAACGCATTGCCGAAGCGGCAAAACAATTCCTGACCCAATTCCCCGGCGAAACGGTTTACGCAACCAAATGCAACCCAGACAAAATCGCGATCCAGACCATGTATCGCGCTGGCGTCCGCGCATTTGATGTCGCCTCCATCGGCGAGGTCCGCCTCGTCCGCAAGCTGGCCCCCAAAGCCAAGCTGTACTTCATGCACACCATCAAGTCGCCCGAGGCGATTGCCGAGGCCTACAAGGTCCACGGCGTCCGCGCCTTCGTGCTCGACAGCATGGATGAGCTTTACAAGATCATGCGCGCAACCGAACTCGCTCAGGACCTCGAGCTGTTCGTGCGCATGGCCCTGCCGAAAAACAGCAAAGCCCAGATCGACTTCTCGACCAAATTCGGGGCCCTGCCCTACGATGCAGCAGACTTGCTTAAAGCCTGCCGCCCCGTAGCCTCGCGCCTTGGCCTCTGCCTGCACGTGGGCACCCAGTGCACCGACCCTGCCGCCTACAAGCGCGCAGTGAAAGTGGCGGCGCAAGTGCTCAAGGCATCCAAAGTATCCATCGACGTCCTCGACGTTGGCGGTGGCTTCCCCGTGGAATACCCCGGCTCCCAGCCCCTGCCCCCGTTCCAGGATTTCGTGGACACCATCACGAGCGCCCTCAAGGCCCAGAAGATGGATACCATCCCCCTCATGTGCGAACCGGGCCGCGCGCTCGTGGCCAACGCCGTATCCCTCGTGGTGCGCGTGGAAGGCCGCAAGGGCAACCTGCTGCACATCAACGACGGCACCTACGGCGGCCTCTTTGACGCGGGCGCCCAAGTGCGCGCGCGTTATGCCACCAAAGTCATCTCGCGTAACGGCACCGCCCGCCGCGAGCAGGATCTCGTCCCCTACCGTTTCGCAGGCCCTACCTGCGATTCCATCGACATGATGAAAGGGCCGTTCATGCTGCCCTCCGACATCGTGGCAGGCGACTGGATTGAAATTCAGACCATGGGCGCCTATTCTCAGGCCCTGAGGTCGAACTTCAACGATTTCGGTCACGCCGACCAAATCGTGATGAAAAAGATTTAAGGAGAAAAATATGGATAGCGTACTGATTATCGGCGCCGGCGGCGCAGGTTCGGTTGTGGCCAAAAAATGCGCCATGAACCCCGATGTGTTCAAGAAAATCCACTTGGCGTCCCGTACGCTCTCGAAGTGCGAGGCCATCGCGCGCGAGTGCAAAAGCACGGTCACGACCTCGCAGGTGGACGCCGATGACACGCAACAGGTCATCAAGCTCATCGAAAAGGTGAAGCCCGATCTGCTCATCAACATGGCCCTGCCGTATCAGGACCTCACGATCATGGATGCGTGCTTGGCAACAGGCGTCCACTACATGGACACCGCCAACTACGAACCCAAGGACGAAGCCAAGTTTTCCTACAAATGGCAGTGGCCCTACCACGACAAGTTCAAGGAAAAAGGCATCATGGGCGTGCTCGGCTGCGGCTTTGACCCCGGCATGTCCAACATCTACTGCGCCTACGCTCAAAACCAGCTGTTCGATGAAATCCATACCATCGATATCGTCGACTGCAACGCAGGTGACCACGGCCACGCCTTTGCCACCAACTTCAACCCCGAAATCAACATCCGCGAGGTAACCCAACGCGGCAAATACTGGAAAGACGGCCAGTGGATTGAAATTGATCCGCTCTCCATCGCCTGCATGGTCGATTACCCTGAAGTCGGCCCCAAAAAGTCTTACCTGATTTATCACGAGGAAGAAGAGTCTCTGGTCAAGAACATCCGTGGCCTCAAGCAAATCCGCTTCTGGATGACCTTCTCGGATAACTACATCAAGCACCTCGATGTCCTGCAAAACGTGGGCATGACCCGCATCGACCCCGTTATTTACAACGGCGTCGAAATCATCCCGCTGCAGTTCCTCAAGGCCCTGCTGCCCGAGCCGTCATCCTTGGCTGAAAACTACACGGGCAAAACCTCCATCGGTTGCATCTTCGAAGGCACCAAAGGCGGTAAACCCGTTAAAAAGTTCATCTACAACGTCTGCGACCACGCCAAAACGAACACCGAACTGGGCGCACAGGCCGTGTCCTACACCACGGGCGTACCAGCAGTCACGGGCGCGATGATGATGTTCAAAGGCATCTGGAAGGGTGCGGGCGTGTTCAACGTAGAACAACTGCCGCCCGAGCCGTTCATGGAAGAAGTGGCCAAACAAGGCCTGCCGTGGCACGTCAAGGACCTCGACGCCAAAACAGAAGCCGAACTCAAAGGCGCAAAAGAACTCAAAGCCGCATAAGCAAAAATCCCCGCTACGGCGGGGATTTTTTTATGGCGCAAGCCCTAACCCCGCACTATCTTTTCAACATGAAAAACGCATCCCGCCTGCCACTCGCAACCATGCACACACCCGCCTATGTCGCAGATGTGGCAGCCATCCGCCAGAACCTCGAACGTGCTGACAAAATCCGCAAAGGCGCTGGCTGCAAGGTGCTGCTGGCCACCAAGGCGTTTTCGTTTACCGCCCTCTTTCCCATGATGCGCGACTATCTGGACGGCACGACCGCCAGCGGCCTCTACGAAGCCAAAATGGGCGCTGATTACTTCGGCAAGGAAATCCACGTCTACGCCCCCGCCTACACCGATGCCGAACTGGAAGGATTGGCAAAGCTGACCGACCACATCTACGTGAACTCCCCATCCCAGCTCGCACGCTACCTGCCCATCCTGAAGGGCAAGAAAATCGGCATCCGCATCAACCCCGAATATTCGCTCAGCACCGTCGGCGGCGAGCTTTACGACCCCTGCGCCCCCTGCTCGCGCTTCGGCACCCGCAAGGACCAGCTGGATGATTTGCCGTGGGAACACATCCACACCCTCCATGCCCACGTCCTGTGCGAAAGCCGTACCGCCGCGGGCACTATCGGCCTCATCGACACCCTCGATGAAAAATTCGGCGCCTACGTTAAACGCGTTAAAGCCGTGAACTTGGGTGGCGGGCACTTCTTCAACGATGCCGGTTTTGAAATCGAGCCACTAATCGCCCGCATCAAAGCCTTCCGCGAAAAATACGGCGTCGAAGTCATCCTCGAACCCGGCGGTACGCTTGTGTATGATGCGGGTTATCTGGTTACATCCGTCATCGATGTCCACAAAAACGGCGATACGCAAATCGCCATCCTCGACAGCTCGGCTTCCTGCCACATGCCCGACATCATCGAAACCAACGGCGAATTCACGCCAGAAATTGTCGGCGCAACCCGCGACCTGATGGATGGCGCATACCCGCACCACTACCTCATGGGCGGCAAAACCTGCATGACGGGCGACTTCATCGCAACCGCCTACGCCTTCAGGGAACCACTCAAAATCGGCGATAAAGTCGTCTTTTGCGACCAGATGCAATACAGCTTCGTCAAGGACACCACCTTCAACGGCACCCCGCTGCCCGATATGGCTGTCCTGCACGAAGACGGCCGCTACGAAGTAGTCCAGACTTACGGTTACGAAGACTTCCTCCGCCGCGTCGGCGGCCCCGTCAAAATATCAATGTAACCAGTCTTCTGATTGTAGCTTCGATAGCTCGCAGCAGGGTTGCCCGCCTAACAGCTTGTCAAAAGTAAACACGGGCGAGTTGTTGTATGCCAGCTGCGGCCATGCCGTTTGCGTAAACCCGCTGGCCTTGTAAAACTGCGCAAGGCGCGTGCCTTCAAGCTCCATCACCGTCGTCCAGATCAAAAAGCGCGAAGCCCCGCGCGCCGCTGCCTTGGCCAGCATCTCGTTCAATATGGCTTTGCCTAGCCCCTCGCCACGCCGCTCGGGCGCTAGGGCATACCAATCCATCCAGATATCGCCCGGATACTGCCTGAGGCCATAAATACCGCAGATGCCAAATGCGCCGGCTTGGTCACAAACAAGCCAGCGTTCATAGCCAACCACCTTGGCAGGGTCGGTCGTGTGGGAATCCTTTGGAAACAACGCCCTGAAAAGGCGCAGATATTCTTCCAAATTCGTGTCATTTACGCTAACAAGGCTGTAACTGCTCATGTGAAGGATTTTACGCGATGACCGCACAAATAACCATCCCGCCCGAGTGGGCACCGCAAAAGGCGATCTGGACCGCATGGCCCGCCAACCGCGAGGAATGGAATGACGATCTGGATACCCCGCGCCATGACGTGGCAAACCTCATCCGTGCGCTTGCCCCCACCAACAAGGTGATGCTGCTCGTCCATGATGCCGAGGCCGAAGCCAGCGCCAAAGCAGCCCTAGGCGATGCCGCCACCTACGTACCCGCCAAATACGGCGACATCTGGCTACGCGATACCGGCCCTATTTTTGCCAACGGCCCAGAAAACAATCACGTGGCCCTGCGCTTCAAAACCAACAGCTGGGGCGGCAAATACGACCTGCCCGATGACGCAACGGTAGGCGACACCATCGCCAACACCGCAAACAAACCCATCAAGCCCTTCCCCTTCGTGCTCGAAGGCGGCGCGGTAGACCACGATGGCAACGGCACGGTACTGACCACCAAACAAACCCTCCTCAACCCCAACCGCAACGGCTGGACAAAGGAACAAGGCGAAGCCGCGCTGAAGGAAGCCTTGGGCGCCCGCAAGGTCATCTGGATAGACGAAGGCCTGCTGAACGACCACACCGACGGCCACATCGACAACATCGCACGCTTTGTGGCGCCGCGCCGCGTCGTCTGCCAAGCCCCCGCCGATGCCGATGACCCGAATGCGCAAACGCTCAACGCCATCGCCGCCACACTGGAAGCCGCCACCGATGCCGACGGCAATAAACTTGATGTCATCCGCATCCCCGGCGTTGGCAAGTATGTGAACCCCGAGGGCGGTATCTCCCCCGCCTCCTACATGAACTTCATCATCGCCAACGGCGTGGTGGTTGTGCCCGTCTACGGCACCAAAACGGAAAGCGCGGCTTTGGCAGCCCTGCAAAACGTATTCCCTGACCGCAAGGTCATCGGCGTCAACTCCCGCGGCCTTCTGGGCAGCGGCGAGATGGGCGGCGGGTCCTTCCACTGCATCACCCAACAGGAGCCTGAACTATGAGAAAAACATATCTACTTACTATACTGGCATCTACGACACTTCTTATAGCCGCTTGCACAAAAGATGCCGAAGTTGAAATTGCAAAATG
>JAGWXJ010000100.1 GCA_018969935.1 Alphaproteobacteria bacterium
GCGCTGCATGCCCACCATATGGGGGTGGAAACGGTCCATCGCAATCCCACGATGGATAAGCCTGATGCGCGCGGGATCTACCGTAAAATTATCGGTGATGTATTTCGCAACATAACCCGATATGGCGATAACGCGCTCGCCTTTCGCCATGATGCTGTTATATGCGTTTTTAAAACTGTTCCCCATGTTGTAGGGGGCGTGCACGGTTGTCATGAATTTGGCGGCAGTGCCTTTGCACGCATAATACGCCGACCATGCGGGCGCACGGCTGCGCACATGCACGATATCCACGTTCCATGTATTGATAAGGCGGCGGATGCGCCCGATGTTGCAGTACATATCCCAAGGGTTTTTTGAATGCACCGGCATGGGGATGAATTCCGCCTTCGCGCGGATAATCTCGCCCACGCGTGGCCCGCCTGCCGATACAACAATTGACCGCGCGCCTGAAGCTACAAGCGCCCCTGCAATGTCGATACACCCCTGTTCCGCCCCGCCGGGGCCAAGTTCAGGTATAATTTGCATGACGACAGGCGTCTTTTGGGTTTTGAGGTGCAGCATGGTCCAAAATTTGATAGCAGAGATACATGAATGCACAAACACTAATCCGCCCTGATGGCACAGCTTTGACATACGACAAGTTTGCACCGGAAAATCCGGCGGCTGGTGCTGGCGTCATATTCCTTCATGGCTTCCGCTCCGACCGCAAGGCTACCAAGGTTTCTTTCCTTAAAGAGGTCTGTGAAAAAGCCTCCATCCCCTACCTCTGCTTCGATTTCTTTGCCCACGGCGAAAGCGGCGGCGATTGGGCTGACTTTACAATCGGCCGCGCGGTCCATGACGCCCTCTTGGTGCTTGATACATTAACCGAAGGCCCGCAAATCATGGTGGGTTCGTCCATGGGGGGATGGGTAGCCTTAAGGGCCATGGAAGAACGTGCGGACAGGATTGCAGGCATAGTAGGCGTAGCGGCGGCACCCGACTTCACCAAATGGGTGGCCGCCAAAGGCACCACTGAAGAACGCCGCGCACAGGGCTTTACCGACGCCTTGATGGCCGAGGCAGAAAACCAGTACGTTATGGACGAGGATTGGAGCTTTGAAGGCCCCGTCCACCTCCTGCAAGGCCAGATGGACGATGAAGTGCCTTGGGAAACCGTTGAAGCCATACTCTGTAAATTCAAAAAGCCGCAGCAGGTGGTAGTAACCCTCGTGCCTGATGGCGACCACCGCCTCAACCGCCCTGAAGACCTACAACTATTGGAAAATGCACTTTTTGATGTGCGAAATAAGATTTAGGCATATTTTACAAGCTGCATCCTTGCCTTCATGCACAAATCAGCGTGAAATATGCCCATGATGACGACTCACCAGCTTAAAGCTGCCCGCGCCCTACTGGACTGGACGCAACAAGACCTCGCCAAATCCGCAGGCATGCACCTTAACGTCATTAATAATATCGAGCGCGGCATCACCAACCCCCGCCAGCAAACCATCGAACGCCTGAAAAAAACGCTGGAGGACAACGGCATCCAGTTCATAGGCAGTCGTGGCGTGGAACTGGTAAAACAGGCCGTTAGCGTCACCAAACTGGAGGGGGAGAGTTTCCTCAAGGCCCTGACATCCGACATTTTGGGCGTAGCCAAGGGCAAGGGGGATGAGGTCCTGAGCATTCTGGCCGATATGCGCAACTTCGATACCCACGACCCTATAGGCAACAAAAAATACTACGAGGAAAAGGCCGCCCGCGGCTTCAAGGAGCGCCTGATAACCCGCGCCATGCCCGGCTTCTACCCCCGCCATTCCGAAAGCTACAGGGTGGTGGATGCCTCGTTTTTAGGCCCGGTTGATACCGTTATCTACGCTGACCGCACGGCCCGTATTTTCTGGAGCCAGCAGGAAGTGCTGGTCCTCAAAAGCGCCGACCTCGCACAAACCGAGCGCCGCACCTTCGAAGCACTTTGGGCCAGCGGCGCCGAACCCGTCCGCGCTGTCCGCGCTGCCGAAGATTAGTCTAGTTGCATCCTACGCTTACTTTGGGTAACGTGCGCCGCATTATCGGGTACGAAAAGGGTGGCACCGTTTGCGGTAGCAAACAAAACCAAGGGCGAAGCCACGCCAGGTACAAATGTCAGATACGGAAGGGTGGCCGAGTGGTTGAAGGCGCACGCCTGGAAAGTGTGTATACGGGAAACCGTATCGTGAGTTCGAATCTCATCCCTTCCGCCATTTACTAAAAAATCAGAGCGGCTTAACCCAGAATTGCATGGTGTGGTTTACATCGGCATCCTGATGCGGCTCTTTCCACGAAAAATCCGTTGTAAGTCCTGCGGCTTTCTCGAATCCGCGCTTGCGCCAAAAAGCGTCAAGCGGCACGTAACCCGAAGGTTTGCGAGCGTCATTACTGTCACGCACAACCGCACAAAATGTAGCGATATCGAATAAACCGTTTTTCCGCGCAGCCGCTTCGCGCCGTTCAAAAAATTGAACGCCTATACCGTGCCCGCGATATTCCGGTAACAATACGGACTCCCCGAAATAGAAAACACAGGCAGGGTCATGCCCGCGCTCGGCAAATGGCTTTGCAAACGCATCGGCATGGCCCAAAAGTGGCGACGCCGTGGAAGCGCCGACAACCGTATCGCCATCCCGCGCCACAACAACAACGGCCCCCGCCGCCTCCGCAAACTTCTTGAGGTAGCCTGCCTCGTATTCCAACGTACCGTCATATAAATACGGCCATTCACGGAACACGCGGATACGCAGGCCCGCAAGCGCCGGCAGTGCCGCGCGCAGCTCATCCCCCGCCAGTGTCCGTACATCAATCATGCGGGCTTGCACACCTGCGCAATCCAGTCCTGCAAATTGTAGTAGGTGGTAACGCGGGCGATCTTTCCGCCCTTCACATCGAAGAAGGCGCCAGCTGGCAACTTGTAGGTTTGCCCTGCTGCAGGCGGCAAATCGGAATCGGTGGATTTATAGACGCCATTGACGATGAACTCGGCCGAAGCGCGCGTACCGTCCTCCGATGCCATGATGACCATATCCGTCAGGTTCTCCGAATAGCATTTATCCATGTGGTCGCGGAATTCGGCGAACAGCTTTTTGCCGACTCGGCGCCCGCCCTGATTGACGTCATGAACAAAATCATCGCACAGACAGGCCAGCATGGTGGCATTATCGCCATTGTTAAACGCGTCATAATATTGAGTTACAAGCTTTACTGCCTGAAGCCGCAAATCCATCGTGAAACCCCCATCGGTTTGATTTGAATACGAAAATATGGTGCATGCCACGCCGATATAGGTCAACCACCGTAAATGGCGGGAACAAAGCGGTGGATTAATTCTTTGTTAACCATTGCGTTTTGCAGAAACGA
Organism: Alphaproteobacteria bacterium; assembly: GCA_018969935.1. Lineage (GTDB taxonomy): Bacteria > Pseudomonadota > Alphaproteobacteria > Micavibrionales > UBA1664 > UBA6145. The sequence goes on from JAGWXJ010000100.1 coordinate 3,379, forward strand.
AGCCGAGGCTTGATTTATTGACGAAGGAGGCCGCTATGCCCTCACCTATCAATAATGTTTCCGCATCCGTGCTTGCACTTAAAAATGCAAGCACTGCAGCAGCGCAACAGCAAGACCCCGTAACGGTTGTCAGCAACTTCTCGACCACCAGCATCACCGGCAAGGTAACAACCATCACCACCTATTCCGACGGTTCTGTTAAAACCACCGTTTCGGAAGGCGATACCGTTATCCTGACATCGGTCGCAAAATCCGCGGCTTAATCAGCCAGATACCAATCAAGCAGTTTATTGGCGTTATCGATGTTCGTGTGCAGGGCCCCGTGGCCGTGCTTGGCATCCTCGATCGCCATGACAACCGTGCCGCCTTGCTTGGCTATCCATTCGGCTGTGCGGCGCATGGCAGGGCAACCGTCACGCTCGGGGTTGGGATCCTTCTCGCCACAGACGGTAACCCAGCGCATGCCCAGATATGGCTGGGCACCTAAACGCCCGATCTCGATATCGCGGGTAGGCGGATACCCGAGATTGGCACCACCTGAATTGGCAACGACAACATCGAAAAACTTGTTACCAAAAACGTGGTCAACCGCGGCTATGGAATAGATATTCGCACTCCCGCGTGAAAATCCATGCAGCATCGCATGCCCTTCCTTGACCCCGAGGCGGGGCAGAAAGCTCTTGAGCTCGCGGTAAACCTCGAATGGCGACATATAATCCTGTATCTGGTCGCCTGTGCCCATCCACCACTGTACTTCCACAATCCCGACATGGCGCCCCTCGAGAGCATTTCCCCACAGGGAAAGCTCATCGCTCACAAGCCCGTTCGACCCCGGCAAGGATACGATCCAGCGTGAAGGTGTTTCACCTTCCGGCTTCCAGATAAGAAAAAATCCGCGCCCGTTTTCCATGGGCTCTGAATAAGGCTGCATGAAATCGGGCTTCTTGTGCGTGGCCTCGCGCATCACCTTCATCATCAAGGCGCGGCCTTCCTCGGTCCACTCGGCCGCGCGGGCCTGCGGGCATAAAATTGCAATAATTGTCAGTAAAACAAGAAGGAATCGCATCCCGTGATTTTACCTTTGACGCCCAAGCCCGGGCAAGGCACTTTGTGGCCATGCTTTCCTTTGCCGTATTGCGGATCCGCGATTTCCGCCACCTCATGTTCACCCGCTTCTTCATCACGCTGGCCCTGCAGGCGCAGGCGGTGGTGGTAGGCTGGCAAATCTACTCCATCACCAAGGACCCATTCCTCCTTGGCCTGACAGGCTTGGCCGAGGCCATTCCCGCGCTACTGTGCGCACTTGTATCCGGCCATTTTGTCGATGTCGGCAAACCGCATCTGATATACCGCACATGTGTAGGCTTGTTGGCCGTAAACACCCTGACGATGGCAATTATTGCGGGCGGCTACATCAACACCCCAGAAGGCTGGATAGTCCCATGCCTGTTTGCAGGGGTGTTTGTGTCGGGCATCGCGCGAAGCTTCGTCATGCCGTCTGCCTTTGCCCTGCTTTCAGGGTACGTCAGCCGCAAAGATATGTCGGGCGCAACCGCATGGCTGAACACCGGTTTTCAAACCGCGGCCGTAGGCGGCCCTGCCGTTGCAGGTATTATTTATGGCGGGTACGGCCCCCACGGGGCATGGCTTCTGCCAGCATTCTCGCTGCTTATCGCCATCACGCTGGCCTGTGCGCTGACACCGCACAAACGCGGTGAAATTGAAAAACGTGAACCTGCCGTTGAAAGCATCAAAAACGGCTGGAAGTTCATTTTCAAAAATCCGGTCATCCTGTCCGTCATGGCGCTCGATATGTTCGCCGTACTTTTTGGCGGCGCCGTAGCCATGCTCCCCGCCTTTGCGGACCATGTGCTTCATGTAGGGCCGGAAGGCTTGGGCGCCCTGCGCGCGGCCCCAGCCGTAGGCTCGGTCCTTACCGCGCTTTATCTGGCAGTACGTCCGCTACGCCACCTATCAGGTAAGCTATTGCTAACCGTATTTGCGGGCTTTGCACTTTCCATGATTGGCTTTGGCCTCAGCACGTCCTTCTGGCTATCGCTGGCTTGTCTGGCAGCATCAGGTGCATTCGACTGCGTAAACGTAGTCACACGCACAAGCATCGTGCAGCTTCTTACCCCGCCCGACATGAAGGGCCGCGTATCCTCGGTCAACACCATGTTCATTATTTCCTCCAACGAAATCGGGGCCTTTGAATCGGGGCTGGCAGCAAGGCTGATGGGCCTTGTACCTTCCGTGGTTTTCGGCGGCGTCATGTCGCTGGTGGTTGTGGCATCGGTTGCGTTTTTCTCGCCAAAACTGCGGAAACTGGTTATAGATACCCACCATGAGCACAAGTGATCTGGATTATCTGAGCCAGCCGCGCATGCACCTGACGGTCCCGAACGGGGCCGATAAAGTGCTGCTGCATTCCTGCTGCGCGCCATGCTCGGGCGAGGTAATGGAGGCAATGGCAGCCTCCGGCCTCGATATCACGATCTTCTTCTACAACCCCAATATCCACCCGCGGGAGGAATATGACCTCCGCAAAAGCGAGAACATCCGCTTCGCCGAAAAAATGGGCATCCCGTTTATCGATAACGACTACGATACCTCCAACTGGTTCGAGCGCGTAAAAGGTATGGAATGGGAACCCGAACGCGGCAAGCGCTGCACCGAGTGCTTTGACATGCGCTTCGAACGTACGGCCCTCTACGCCCATGAAAACGGCTTCAAACTGTTTACATCCTGCCTCGGCATCAGCCGCTGGAAAAACATGAACCAGATAAACGACTGCGGCCACAGGGCCGCCGCCCGCTACGAAGGGCTTCAATACTGGGATTACAACTGGCGTAAAAACCACGGCTCGCACCGCATGATCGAGATTTCAAAGCGCGAGAATTTTTACATGCAGGAATATTGCGGGTGTGTGTACTCGTGGCGCGATACCAACAAGGAACGCATGGCCAAAGGCCTGCCTAAAATCGAGATCGGGCAGAAATTTTACGGCCTTGATGCCGATGGCGCGGGCAGCTGAACGGGCCTTAGGGCACGCGGCTCGACACGGTAAATGCATTCGGCAATATCAGCAGCGGCAAGGCGGCCAAGGAAGGCATCGGCATCACGCTGGTAAACCATGATCCCGCGATACCCTGAATCGATATTCGGGCAACCTTCAAGAAGCCCAGGCAATTTGACAACCGAACCGGCAGGCATGATGTCAATCAGGCGCTTCGTATCTTTCACATCGCGCAATAGCAGGCTGTAGGAAACGCTCTCGCCCCTATCGGCGGTGGTAAAGGCTGTGACGGCTGTCATGGTTATCTCCCTGTTCCATGGCACCTTATGAAATATAAAAAATATCCGCCAATGCCGTTTGCTTTGACCTCATGCATTTTTTGCATT
>JAGWXJ010000101.1 GCA_018969935.1 Alphaproteobacteria bacterium
TCGCTGGTAGAATCGGAACCCATGACATTCGAAGCAATGACGACCCTCTTTTTTGGCGTGGCTCTTCTGGCCGCCAAACCCGGCCCCGGCATGATGACGGTCGCCACAAAAGCGATGGGCGAGGGGCTAGGCAGCGTGCTCGCCTTCATGGTCGGTACCAACCTCGTCAAAATCATCTTCTTCGTGCTCGTTGTCATGGGCTATGGCCTGCTGCCCGAACGCGCGCTTGTGGTATCTATCGCGCTCAAGGCCGCAACGGCGGCATACCTGATATGGCTTGGCGCGCAGGGTTTCAAAAAACGTGACCCCGATGCGTCCCCGCATGAAAGCATTCTCAAAAAGAAAGGCTTTACCGAGAATTTTACGGCCGGCTTCATGCTCACAATCGCAAACCCGTTCGATATTCTTTTCTTTGCAGGCGTGCTTCCCGCCATCTTCAAGGTGCAGGAAGTAGGCGTAGCCGATTATGCGCTCTGCGCTTTTATCATCGTACTGGCTGATTGTGTGGTGGCGCTGTCCTATGCGGTGCCAATTGCCCTGTCGCGCCGCTTTATCCCGCGCGCATTTGTGCGCAACCTCAATCTCGTGGCATCGCTCGGCCTCATATTCGTGGGCCTTTATATTGGCGCAACGGCGCTACCAGCAACCGACATGACAACGGTAATGCCATGACACAAAAAAACATTCTCAAACTTTCCTGCAAGGACCAGCCGGGTATCGTTGCCGCCGTTTCAGGCTACCTGTTTGAAAAAGGCGCAAACATAGCGTCCTCCGCCCAGTTCGAGGATGCTGATAGCGGCAACTTCTTCCTCCGCACCGTCTTCGCATCCGATGCCGATTTAAGCGCGGGCTTCGCGCCCATCGCCAAACGCTTCGGGATGGAATGGTCCATGCGCCCCGAAAGTAAAAAGCCCAAAATTCTTGTTATGGTGTCAAAGGCAGGGCATTGCATTTCCGATCTGCTCTATCGTCAGAGCATCGGCGATTTGCCTGCCGATATCTTGGCCATCGTAGGCAACCACCCGCGCGACGTACTGGAAGTACGCGATTTGAATGACGTGCCGTACCATCATCTGCCCGTAACGCCTTCTACCAAAAAACAGCAGGAAGCGGCACTACAGGATATCGTCGTAAAAACAGGCGCTGATTTGGTTGTGCTTGCCCGTTATATGCAAGTCCTCTCCGATGATTTTTGCCGCAACCATGCTGGTCGCATCATCAACATCCATCACTCATTCCTGCCTGGTTTCAAAGGGGCCAAACCCTACCATCAGGCGCATGCGCGCGGCGTTAAGCTGATAGGCGCAACCGCCCATTACGTGACAGCCGATCTGGATGAAGGCCCGATTATCGAACAGGATGTCGAACGTATTACCCACGCAGCCACCCCCGATGACATGGTGGCGGTGGGCCGCGATATAGAGCGCCGTGTACTGACGCGCGCCGTCACCCTGCATTGTCAGGACCGCGTGTGCCTTGCAGGCCACCGCACGATTATTTTGTAATTTCCTTGAGCTTATACAGCGCTTCAAGTGCTTCCTTGGGGCTCAGCGCATCGGGCTCGAGGGTATCAAGGAATGCCTGAAGTGCTGGCGGAATAACTGCCTGCTGCTTGGCGGCCACGGTCTGGAACAGCGGCAGGTTATCAACCAGTGCCGCAAGCGCGCCCGATGTTTCGGACTTCTGCAATTCGTCGAGTATCTGTTGCGCGCGCGTAACCACAACGGGCGGCAGGCCCGCTAGCTTGGCCACATGCACCCCGTACGATTGGTCGGCGGCACCCGCCATCACCTCGTGCAAAAACACGATATCGCCCTTCCATTCCTTCACCTTCATGGCATGGCAGGAAAGACGCGCAAGCCTGTCCGTCAGGTTCGTAAGCTCGTGGTAGTGCGTGGCAAACAGCCCGCGGCACTGCGATACATTGTGCAGGTATTCAAGGCACGCCCACGCAATCGAAAGCCCGTCAAACGTGGCGGTCCCGCGACCGATTTCATCAAGGATCACGAGGGAACGCTCGGTCGCCTGGTTCAGAATGGCCGATGTTTCGACCATCTCCACCATGAAGGTGGAACGCCCGCGCGCAAGGTCATCCGATGCGCCAACGCGGGAAAACAATTTATCAATGACGCCGATATGCGCTGACGCTGCAGGCACAAAACTTCCCATCTGCGCCATAAGCGCAATCAAGGCATTCTGCCGCAGGAAGGTCGATTTACCTGCCATGTTCGGGCCAGTCAGCAGCCACAGGCGCGTATCGCCTGAAAGGTCGCTGTCATTAGGCACGAATTTGCCTGCATCAAGCGCCGCTTCTACAACAGGGTGGCGCCCGCCTTTGATGCTAAACGCAAGGCTCTCATCCACCTGCGGGCAGGTGTAGTTGCACGCCGCTGCCAGATCGGCGAGGGCCGTACACACATCAAGGGCGGCAAGGGCTGCGGCCATACCGGCAATCGTGCCCGCAACACCCAGCACCATGCGGCGCAGTTCCTCGAAGGCCTGTAACTCCAGCGCCAAGGCCTTATCGGCAGCGGATATGATTTTGGATTCAAGCTCTGATAACTGCGGCGTTGAAAAGCGCACCACGTTCGCAAGCGTCTGCCTGTGCACGAACGGGTTTTCCCGCGCGGTATCGTCATTCGCGGGCTTGCCGTGGACCATCAACGCATCGGCATGCCGCGCGGGCACCTCGATGTAGTAGCCGAGCACGTTGTTGTGGCTCACCTTCAGGGTGTTGATGCCCGTAAGCCCCGCATAATCGGCCTGCAACTTGGCAATATGCTGGCGCGAGTCATCACGCAGGGCCTTGAGTTCATCAAGGGCGGGCAAATATCCGCGTGCGATAAACCCGCCATCGGACAGCAGGGCAGGCAGCTCAGCCGCAAGCGCACGGTGTAATGTTTCGTAAAGCGTATGAATGGCGGCATCAGCCGCAAGCGCACCTGATATATCTGCAACCGGTTCCGCAGCTGCGCCCATCTTTTGCAGTAGGTAAGCCCTGATGTCGGCAGTAGCGGCCAAACCGTCACGGATCATGGCAAGGTCACGCGGCGCCCCGCGCCCGAGCGATAGGCGCGATAAAGCCCGCTCCATATCCGGCAGGCGGCGAAGGGCCTCGCGCAACGCGCTGCGGTCGAGGCCCCGCTCCACAAACAGGCGCACCTGCGCAAGCCTGCGGCGTATCTCCGGCACATCGCGGGAAGGGGATGACAAACGCTCCGCCAGCAAACGCGAACCCGCCGATGTCAGCGTGCGGTCTATGCAGTCCAGCAAGCTGCCCGCACGCTCGCCCGTAATGGTGCGCACGATTTCAAGGTTGCGGCGTGTTGCGGCATCGATATCGACAACACCCGCAGCGCCCACCCCACGCGGCGGCAGCAAATGCGGCATCGCCCCTTTTTGCGTACGCGCAATGTAATCAAGCAGGCTACCCGCCGCCGTTACCTCGGCATCCGAAAAACTGCCGAAGGCATCAAGCGTACCGACACCGTAAAAATCCCGCAGCTTTTTGGCCGCGTTTTCAAAATCGAAGAGCGAATTGGGCTGCATGGTAAGCGCACGGCCCACGCTGCCCAAACCCTCTTCCTGCGCCAATCTCTCGGGCGCCAGCACCTCGCGCGCGCCAATCCGTTCAAGTGCCCCGCCAAGATTTTGCGATTGTATGGGCTGCGTACAAAACGCCCCCGTGGACATATCGCACCACGCAAGGCCCATCGCATGCGGCGGGCCCGCAACACAGGCAATGTAATTGGCCGCGCGCGCATCCAAAAGCGTATCCTCGGTCAGCGTGCCCGGCGTCACAATGCGGATGACATCGCGCGTGACCAGCGCCTTGTACCCCCCGCGGGCCTTGGCCTGCTCGGGCGTTTCGGTCTGCTCGCATAGGGCCACGCGGTGCCCCGCGCGGATAAGCCGCGCGAGATAACTTTCATGGGAATGCGCGGGCACCCCGCACATGGGGATATCCGTCCCCTGCGTTTTGCCGCGCTTGGTAAGCGCAATATCCAGCACCTTGGATGCAATCAGCGCATCCTCGAAAAACAGCTCGAAAAAATCGCCCATGCGGTAAAACACAAGGCAATCGGGATGCGCCTTCTTGACGGCCATGTACTGGGCCATCATCGGCGTATGCGCCTCGGGCGCTTCGTGTTGTGCTTCTGCTGTCTGGGACATGCCCGAAACTATACGGAAACGGGCACGCGAAATCACCGCAAAACCGCCCGCAATCCACAGGCGGTAAGGGGTGGGGCGGAAGGGGGCGGTTACGCCCTCACGTTCACAAGCCCGCCGCGCGCACCTGCGCCAGCGCCCATATCATCGGCATCGCCGTCATTCTCGCGCTCCCCCGGCCCTTCAGCGGAAGGGGCTTGCGGTTGCGGCTTCGGCGCCTCGGCAGCCGCAGGGCGCGGCGTTTGGGCGGCAACAGGCGTTTGCAAAAAAGATAAACTCGATATGGCCATGACAGGGAAATCCTTTCCTTATACCGTACAGGATAACCCGCTAGCCTGATGCCAAACTGAAACCACCCAAGTCATTGAAACAGCGTAAACTTTCAGGGGTCTATCAGTTCGTTTGCACGTTTTTGTTCCCACCCCGCACCAAGGCCATAAAAAACCCGCCAGCGAGGGCGGGTATGGGTGTGCTTATAAGTAGGTTCATTCTAGAAAAAAAATTATCCTTGATACAATTTTTAAGCGTCTAGAGATGCAAAGTAATTAAATGCGGATATTTCAAGAAACTCTCAACCGCATCATCCCTGCAACGGCGCTGACAATGCGCTCGGCGGCCTGAGTTTTATCAAGCGCGCCCCAGTCATCGGCGGCGGTTTCGGATACGGCAATCAGGTGCGTATCGGCAGCCCCGAAAATCGCGCCGCCGCCAACGTTGTTGGCCAAAATCAAATCAGCATTCTTTTTTTGCAGTTTGCCGCGCGCGTAATCCACCACGTCATTCGTTTCGGCAGCAAAACCGACCAGCACGGCAGGCCGCGCGGCAGAATGCCCGAGCGTGTGCAAAATATCGGGGTTGCGCACCAGCGTCAGGGTCAGCTCGTCATCGCCCTCGCGCTTTTTCATTTTGTGGGTTGCGATGCTTTTGGCCTTCCAGTCGGCCACGGCGGCGGCGCACACGGCGGCATCGGCGGGCAGGGCGGCCAAAGCCGCCTGTAACATTTCCTCGGCGGTTTCAACGTGCACCACATGCACGCCCGCGGGGTCCGGTATTTCAACAGGGCCTGAAATTAGCGTCACGCGCGCACCCGCCGCTGCAAACGCAGCCGCAATCGCGTGGCCCTGCTTGCCGCTGGAACGGTTGCTGATATAGCGCACGGGGTCTATCGGCTCGCGCGTCGGGCCTGATGTCACAATCACGTGCCGCCCCGCAAGGTTATTTGAGTGTGGCACGCAACGCCTCCATGATGTCCGCAAGTTCGGCCAGACGGCCCAAACCTTCCTCGCCGCACGCCATCTCGCCCGCGGCCGGCCCCACTACGGCAATCCCGCGCGACTTGATGGTTTCGATGTTCGCAGCCGTGGCCTTGTTCGCCCACATCAGCGGGTTCATGGCAGGGGCCACAACCAGCGGCTTGTCGGATGCAAGAATGACGGTCGAAGCAAGATCGCTGGCATGCCCGCCCGCGATTTTTGCAATCATGTCGGCACTGGCGGGCACAACGGCCACCACATCCGCCTCGCGGGAAAGGCGGATATGCCCCATCTCGCTCTCGTCGGTCAGCGAGAACAGGTCGTCATAAACCTTCTCGCCCGAAAGCGCGGCCACCGATAACGGCGTGATGAATTGCGCGCCGCCCTTGGTCAGGATGCAGCGCACCGATGCGCCTTCCTTTTTGAGAAGGCGGATAAGTTCAAGCGCCTTGTAAGCGGCAATCCCGCCACTGATGATGAGCAAAACGCGTTTGTTTAAAAGCATGGATGGATACTAGGGCAACGTAAGCCATAAAGCAAAACCCCCGCTTGAGGGCGGGGGCTTGTGTGTTGTTACCTTGATGCTGTTATTGGGCTTTTTGTTCGCCCGGCATGGTGGCGCCGCCAATCGGGGGCTCGCCTGCAGCGGGTTGCGTTTCAGGCAACGTTTGCGGCATGGCAGGTGCGCCTTCGGGGTCGCCAAAGGCGGGTTGGGCTGCATCCTTTACAGGCTCGCCCGATGCATCGGTCGGCGTTTCGCACGCCTCGATGAGGGCCGTATCGGGCACATCGGCGCCTTCCTCGGTGTTCTCGGCGGCTTTGCGTACAGCCTCGCAATCGATGTTGGAAAGGTCAGGCGCGGCACCTTCACCGGCGGCAGGCGCAATGTTAGCAATAGCGGCGGCGGAAGGTTGCGCGGCAGGGTCGTTGAAAGCGGCCACGGAGGTGTTGTTGTCAAACGCGCTTGCACGTTCACGGCCATTGGATGGCATGGGTGCCGCGTTGGATTGCGGGCCGGTGTATTGCGGCGGTACTTGCAGCGTGTCTTCGTCAAAACCGGCAGCAGGTTCGATTTCCTGAACGCCCGCAGCGCCCGGAGGGGGCGGGACCTGCATGTTTTCATCAACGGCAGCCGTATCGCTTTCAACCGCCTGCGGGGCCGCAGCCTCGGGCTTGGCGGGGCCAAACCAGTCCTTGATGGCGCCAATCGCGCTCGAAAAACCGGTGGTTTGCTGGGCGCCAACCTG
>JAGWXJ010000102.1 GCA_018969935.1 Alphaproteobacteria bacterium
ATTTATCCGAGGTTGTTTCCGTACTTTTTGATGCCATTACGTTGCCGTTAATTTTTCCATCAACAATTTTACAAAAAACAACTTAATTTTTAGCTAAATTAGCCTAATTATTGACTTAGCCTCATAGGAAAACGGCTCGTTATGGTGAAAAAAATTATTACATATCTGATAGTTGGCTTATACGCCCTTATGCTCACCTCTTGTGGTTTTCAGGACTGGCGGACGGCGCCACGGCATAGCGCGGGACTTGCACCATTACCAGAGAAAGAGCCAAAGGCAGTTGTGCAGGTATACGCTGCACGCGCCATAAACTGGCGCGGATGGTTCGCCGTCCATACGTGGGTTGCCACAAAGGAAGCCAACGCAAACCACTATACGGTTTATCAGGTTATGGGCTGGCAGCTCAGGCGTACAGGCTATAGCGTCATGATTGCCGACGATATACCCGACCGATACTGGTATGGGGCAAAGCCGTATATCATTGAAGAACTACGCGGTGCCGAGGCTGCTGCCGCCATACCCAAAATCAAGGCTGCTGCCGCCAGCTATCCTTATAACGACACATACCGCGTATGGCCCGGGCCAAACAGCAATACGTTTGTATCGCATATCATCAGAAATGTGCCTGAACTGGGGGTTGAATTGCCGCCGCATGCCATTGGCCGCGACTGGTTGAATGGCAGCGCATTGTCTGCCCGTAGTGAAACGGGTACGGGGTATCAGGTATCGCTGCTTGGGGCACTCGGGTTTACTGCCGGCAAGGCCGAGGGCCTTGAAATCAACATCCTAGGGCTGACATTCGGGGTGGATGTAGCCAGCCCTGCCCTCAAGTTGCCGTTTATCGGGCGTATCGGGGTGACCGACAAAGCTGTGGGCCGTCCATAGCCTTTACTCTCATTCACTGCTAGTATCTGGCCATGCGCTTCGAGAATATCGACAAATTCACGCTTTACCGCACACTAGTCATTGTTGTGTCCGTATCCCTTATCCTGTGGGGATGCCTTGTTATTCTGCAGCCGTTTATTCCTGCATTTCTGCTGGCTATCATTTTTGCGCTTTCGACATGGCCTGCCTATGTGTGGCTTACTGAGAAACTGAACGGGAGGCGCACGCTGGCTGCTTGCCTCATGACGCTTACGATTGCCGTTTGCTTCCTAGTGCCCATGGTTTTCCTTGGGTCCAGCCTTGCCGAAAACTTCGGGCATCTTTATTCGGGGATGATCGAGCCTGTACTCAACAACCCGGGCAATGTACCGTCATGGTTACGCGAACTACCATTAATCGGGCCGCATATCGATTCCATCTGGGACAACTTCGTGACCAGCGGTGCCAATGAAGGCGCGAGCGCGCGAGATTATATCGCGCCCAAGCTGATTGCAGTCGGGGCCGCCGTAGGCCGCGGTGTTCTGGACCTTGCGCTTGGCGTGCTCATTACCTTCTTCTTCTTCCGCCACGGTATTTCTGCAGCGGAGCGTATCAACTCACTGATCGAAAGGTTTGTCGGCCCGCGTGGCAGGCACCTGCTTGGTATTTCCAAGCGCACGGCCATTGGCGTGGTTTACGGGGTTTTGGGTACCGCGCTTGCGCAAGGTGCGCTTGCGGGGCTTGGTTTCTGGTTTGCGGGAGTTCCGGGCGCGCCTTTCCTCGGGCTTGTGACGTTACTGCTGTCGCTTGTACCCATGGGGCCGCCGCTTATCTGGGCGCCTGCCGCTATCTGGCTTTTCACCAACGGGCTTACCAATGCGGGGATCTTTCTTGCGCTTTACGGCCTAATCATCATCAGCGGCGTTGATAACATCATCAGGCCCTACTTTATCTCCCTTGGCAGCAGCCTGCCGTTGCCGCTTGTCCTTCTGGGCGTGTTTGGCGGTTTGCTGGCCTTCGGCTTCATCGGGCTGTTTATTGGCCCCACACTGCTGGCTGTTGCCTATGCGCTTGTGATGGAATGGAGCCATTCCGACAAGCCGGTTGCCGAATAACGCATGCGCGTCGATCTATTCGATTACGAGCTTCCTGAAAAGCTTATTGCCAAGGCGCCCGTGAGCCCGCGTGATAGCGCACGGCTTTTGCATGTACCCGCCTGCGGGCGTTTTTCAGACCGCACGGTACGGGACCTGCCATCCCTTTTACGCCGTGGGGATGTCATGGTTTTCAATGATACCAAGGTTATACCAGCAAGGCTCATGGGCAAGCGCGGCGACGTGAGTGTAGAGGTGCTTTTGCATCGACGCACGGGAGAGCGCGAATGGGTGTGCTTTGCAAAGCCTGCCAAGCGCCTGAAGGACGGGCAGGAGGTTATTTTTGCGGATGACTTCAAAGCCCTTGTGCTTGGCCGCGCTGAAGACGGGCAAGTGCGCCTTGCATTTGAAACAGACGATATTTTTGCCATGCTGGATAAATACGGCGAGTTGCCCTTACCGCCGTACATGCAACGCCGCGCACAGGAAACCGACAAGGCAACATACCAGACGGCCTATGCGTTGCACCCCGGCTCGGTTGCGGCACCAACAGCCGGTTTGCATTTTACGCCGGAGCTTTTGAAAGCGATTGATGACGCGGGCGTTACGCGCGCGCACGTAACGCTGCACGTTGGCGCAGGTACGTTTTTGCCCGTCAAGGCCGATGATACGGATGACCATGTCATGCACGCGGAATGGTGGCACGTGACACCGGAAACGGCCGTGCTCATAAACACGGCAAAGCGCGAGGGGCGGCGCGTGATAGCCGTTGGCACCACGAGCATGCGCACGCTTGAAAGCGCCGGAAAAAGCGGTACCGTCGGGGCTGGGGAGGCTGAAACACGCCTGTTTATTACCCCGGGGTATGACTTCAAGATTGTCGATGCACTGATGACGAATTTCCATCTACCGCGCTCGACACTGCTTATGCTGGTATCCGCCTTTGCAGGATACGAAAAAATGAGAGAAGCCTACCGCCATGCAATTGCGCAGGCGTATCGTTTTTACTCGTACGGGGATTCCAGTTTTATCGAACGCTGCCAAAAAACCTAGCAACGTCCGCTGCTACATCTGGCTTGTTGTGGCCCAGCCACGTTAGCGCGCCTACAATCCACATATGGTCTACGCCATCGTATATTTTTGTTTCCACATGGCCGCCTTTTGCATTGATAGCTGCTACCATTTTGTCGAGATTGCTACGCTTAACCAACGTATCAGCCGAGCCATACAGCAATAACATCGGTGCCTCGCGCCCATTGATAAACGTATCGGCCTGCATGGCGGCATAATTTTCAGGCGGTGCGAAGATGGCCTGTAGATCCGGTTCGTCAGGCGTGAAGCTGTATGGCCCTGCCAGCCCTGCGAAACTTTTTACAACCGTATCCGCATCCTTGCCCAAGGCCTTCAGGTAATGCCTATCGGCCACCAGCAAGCTGCCAATATGGGCACCAGCCGAATGGCCCAGAATGTGGATGCGCGCGGGGTTGCCGCCATAGCGGGCTATGTTGTCATGAACCCACGCAAGGGATTGTGCCGCATCCTCAACAAATACAGGAAAGCGGACTGATGGAAATTTGCGGTAGTCGGGAATGACCACCACGAAGCCGCGATCTACGAATGTTTCGCCAACAAACCTGTAGTCTTCCCTGTTGCCGGTTTCCCAGCGGCCACCATACAAAAACACAATTACGTCGCGTGGAGGGCCATCCGTTTTCGGGGTGTAGATATCCAGTTTTTGAAGGGGGGCCGAACCATAAAATATATCCTTGGCCGTCTTGGTGTTCGAGAAAAGCGCGGGAAGATTTGCAGCCGCAAAGCTTAGCTTGAGGCAACCAGCCAGCAAACAGGCCATTGCCAGCAAAAAAATGCCACGGACCTTCATGACTTGGGCTTTTTGAGGCGGTTACGTTTGACTTTCTCGCCATTGGTTTCTGCCCAGCGTGAAAGGCCTTCGATGGGCTCGTTCAGGGATTTACCGAGGGATGTGAGGGTGTATTCCACCATCGGCGGGACAACGGGGTGTACCGTACGTATGACAATTCCCGCCGATTCAAATTCACGAAGCTGGCGGGAGAGTTCACGTTGCGTGATGGTTTCGAGTGCGCGGCGCATTTCGTTGAAGCGCATGACATTACCGCGCGCCATGAACAGCGTGTAAAGGATACGGATCGACCACTTGTTCGCGAGAAGCGAAAGCGTCAAGGCAACGGGGCAGGCGTTTTCATCACACTTGGTATACATAGGTATATCGGTATCAAAATTGTTGCTACTATACAAACTATACTACAAGACTAGATTAGCGTCACGGGTGGCCAAATCAATGGCCTGTTCCTTTCATTCGGAGATATAAAATGTCTGCCTACAAGCTTTTCTATTCCCCCGGCGCGTGCTCCATGGCCGTGCATATCTGCCTTCTTGAGTGCGGGCAAAACCCCGAAATCGTGAATGCCGATCTGCATAATGCCGCGGGCCGCAACGCCGACTTCGTCAAATCCAACCCGCGCGGGCAAGTGCCTGTCGTTGTTGAGGATGGCCAAGTTATCCGCGAGGGCGCTGCCCAGATGATCTATCTGCTCGACAAGTTTTCCTCACCCCTTATGCCTAAGTCCGGCATTGAGCGTGCACGCGCCCTCGAGTGGCTGTGCTGGGGCAACGCCACGTTGCACCCCGCCTATTCGAAAGCCTTTGGCGCCAAGAAAATTTCCGATGATGCCAACGTACAGGAAATGATTCTGGCCAGTGCTTTCAAAGGCATCCAGAAACTATGGGATGAAGCTGAAACCGTGCTTTCCAAACAGAAATACCTTGCCGGCGACCAGCCTACGATGGGCGATATCCTCATGACGGTGATTGCCAACTGGAACAGCTACTTCCCCGGCAAAATCAACCTCGGCCCCAATGTTAAGCGTGTATTGAAAGAAATGGTTGCACGCCCTGCCTACCAAAAAGCCCTTGCCGCCGAGCAAGTGGAATACAAGGCAGCCGCCTAACTTCTAAATTGCCAGAAACTCAAAGCCCGCCTTACCGGCGGGCTTTTTTCGTGCCTTTTAGGTTGGCGCACCCGGCAGGACTCGAACCTGCGACCTACGGTTTCGGAAACCGGCGCTCTATCCAGCTGAGCTACGGGTGCATCCCTATAAAAAAGCCGCTTCTGGCTATCAGAACGGGTGGCGCTTGGCAAACTTTGCCTCCCGTGCCATCACTATAGCATACGTTACGAAAAAAGGAGCAGGGGACATGAAAGCACTTATCGTTGGCGGCACGTTTGACCAAGCGGGCGGCAAGCCTTCCAAAATCATTGCGGCTTTTGCATCGGAATTACGGTGGCCCGTTATCAACGGCGGCACGCTTGATACGCTTTCCAAACTGGATTTCAAGGCCTTCGACACATTGTTGTGGATGCCGAACATCAGCAACGATGAGGAAAAATTCCTGCCCGACATCAAGAAAGCCAACCCCAAGCTTCTGCTTATTTCATCCAAACGCGTGATCGAAAAACCTTACTCGGAATTCGATGTTGTATCGCGCTTGCTTAAATCGCACTCCAATCTTGGCGTGATGATTACGGAGAATGCGGGCCGGCTGCGCTTCCGCATCCTTGACCCGCTCGGCAACCAGTTTTGCGATACGGATAACGCGGGTACGCTTGCGGCCGCGCTGGGTGCACGTGTATCGGAAATCCGCGAGATGTCGCGCATCGGATCGCAGGAAGTAACGGACGCGCCAACCCCCGATGTGCAAGTGCCAGAAGGGTTTGTGCCGATTGTAAAACGGCTTGGGGACATATTTTCAATCCATGTGAATGCCATCAACCCCGAACGCTTCCTTGGCAATGCTGCCGCGCGGCCTACCGACCGCATTACACGCTGCTGCCATGGTTTCCCGTCCGCCCGCGTGGGCGATGTCGTGATGATATCGCGCAGGAATGTCGATAAGCAGGCGATGACAGATGCCGATTTTGTACCAGTGCTTCTGGATGAAAGCCGCGTGCGGTATTTCGGCAGCCGCAAGCCATCCGTCGATTCACCCATACAGGTGCGCTTGTTCAACCACTATGCCAATGTGAACTTTATGGTACACGGGCATGTGTATGTTGAGGGCGCGCCCATGACAGGCAACCGCATCCCCTGCGGGCATATCGAGGAATTTGACGAGGTCACGAGCCTTGTACCTGACCGAACCGCCAGCAATTTTGTTGTGAATCTGCGCGGGCACGGTTGCCTTGTACTGTCAAAGGACATGGCCTACCTCGAGCGCGTTGCACCGCGCTTCAATGGCAGGCCCTTCCCCGAAATCTGATTATTTTTTCGGTTTTGCAGCCGGTTTTGCGGCGGCTTCAGGCATGCGGTCATTGACCATGCGCGTGATGGTGCCCCAGTGCAGGCCCGAGAACAGATGCGCATAGGCGGCTGCGAGCCAGCCTTTGCTGCGCCACTCAATCAAAGTTTCGGGCGGGAGTTTGTTGAATTTTTCCTCATCAATGATGCGGAAACCCGAGAAGCTGATGCGCTGGCCATTCTTGAGCGTGATATCAGCCGAACGGTCAACCAGAAGGCCGGATGCCACCAGCGCCTCGCCAAAGGCCATCGTATGTTTGGCTGCAACATGGTAGGAGCGGCAGAATTCAATTGCGTTTTTGGCGATTTGGGTCGGCTGTTTGTTGTCGTCAAAAAATTTATCGCCGCCGTTTTTGACAACGAC
>JAGWXJ010000103.1 GCA_018969935.1 Alphaproteobacteria bacterium
CCCGCAGGCGTGGATTACGAAACACTGACAACAATTCCAAACGCAGAAAAATCACAAAAACCATGACAACAAAACTCTCCGCCTCATCCGCTTGGCAATCCCTTAAGGCCGAGGCCGCAAATGTTGGCCAGCTCAATATCGCGCAGTTGCTGGCATCCGAAACAGGCCGCCTTGACCGCATGATGTTGAAACTCGATGGCGCGTTGTTCGACTTTTCCAAAAACCTTGTCAGTGAAAAAACGCTGCGCGCACTCTTTGCGCTGGCCCAGCAGCAGGATGTTGCGGGTTGGTTTGCCCGCATGATGCAGGGCGAAATCATCAACCACACCGAAGGCCGCGCGGTCATGCACACCGCCCTTCGTGATCCCAACGCCCCGCAGGAAGTGCGCGATTGCCTTGCCAAAATGGAACGTATGGCAAATGCGGTCCGTGCCGACAAATCAATCACCGATGTCGTACATATAGGTATAGGCGGCTCCGATCTCGGCCCCCGCATGGTCTGCAAGGCCCTGAATGGCCTGCATGAAGGCCCGCGTATGCACTTTGTTGCCAACGTCGACCCCGATGATCTTGACCCTGTCCTCATGGGCCTTGATCCCGCTAAAACAGTGATAACGGTTGCATCCAAAACTTTCACAACCCACGAAACGATGCTCAACCTCAAGGCCGCGCGCATGTGGCTCAAGGGCCGTGACGAGCGCGTGATTGCCATGACATCAAACGTCAAGGCCGCGGCCGAAATGGGCATCACCGAAGACCGCATTCTCCCCATGTGGGATTGGGTGGGCGGGCGCTATTCCGTTTGTTCGTCAGTCGGCCTACCAATTGCCATCGGTTGCGGCTTTGATGTCTTCAAACAGTTTCTGGATGGCTGTAACGCAGCCGACCGCCACGTCCGTGAAACTCCATACGAACGTAATATTCCCGTAACCATGGCCTTGTTGTCGGTATGGTACCGCAGTTTCCTTGGTATGGGGTCGCTGGCACTGGTGCCCTACAGCCAGCGCCTCTCCCATTTGTCGGATTACATGCAGCAATTGGGCATGGAATCGAATGGCAAGCGCGTCGATAGGGATGGGCAGGTGGTTGATTATGCAACAGCACCCGTCTTATTCGGGCAGGTGGGTACCAACAGCCAGCATGCCTTCTTCCAGATGCTCCATCAGGGGCCGGATACCATCCCCGTGGACTTTATCGGGGCCAAAACGCCCCATGGCTGCCCCGAGCGCCATAAGGTCCTAATCGCCAACATGTTTGCACAGTCCCGTGCCCTTATGCTGGGCCGTGACGGCACGCCTGAAAGGGTTTGCCCGGGCAACCGCCCGTCCACAACCATCCTGTTGCCGGCCATAAACGCCTATAATCTGGGGTTATTGCTGGCCGTTTATGAACATAAAACAGCCGCCGAGGGCTTTCTCTGGAACCTTAATTCGTTTGACCAATTCGGTGTCGAGCTTGGCAAGCAACTGGCGAAAGAGCTTCTTGCGCCCCCCGAGGTTCTAGCGCAAAATGAATCGCTTGATTTTTCAACAAGTAAACTGAATTTTCACTTTTATCAGCCAGAGTAGATGCTAGGGAAATAGCCTAAAATTTTAACAATTTTTTAAACAGATGTGCGCGCAGAAATCCAATCCCGGTGAAATCATGATGGCCCAGCTCTCGCAAAGCGAGCTGGATAACATCATGAAATTGCACCAGATGTATATGAAAGGCCATCACGGTGGCCAGCGTGCCGTTATCAAGTTTAAAAACCTGACAGGCCTCTCTTTCCGCGGGCAGGATATGAGCCACGCCGATTTTACTGGCTCCTGCCTCATCAACTGCGATCTTTCAGGCGGCAAATTCGTATCGGCTACATTCTTCGCCTGCGATATGCGCCGCGCCAACCTTGAACACGCGTCCTTCGTCCGTGCCGACTTCCGTGGTGCCTTTGTGGCTGGCGCAAACCTCTCGGGTGCCGACCTTAAATCGGCCGACTTGCGCGAGGGCAAAATCATGGAAAAAGGCGCCGAAGGCTATCTGGCTGACCGCGTCCGCCGTGACGGCCAGAATGCGCCTGTAGCAAAAACCGTATTCACCGGCGCCCGTATGATGGAAACCAACCTCTCGGGCGTCCGTGCAGGTTCTGCCGATTTTTCTGATGCGGATTTGTCAAACGTCCGCATTCAAGGCGCTGACTTCCGTGGCGCAAACCTTGAGGGCGCAAACCTCTCTCACTCCGACTTGTCGGGCACCGACCTTCGCGGCGCTGCCCTCAAAAACGCCATTCTCGAAAAAACGACGATGGCGATGGTGGAAACCGAAGGCGCAGACTTCTCGAATACCGTCACGGAAAAACCGACAGGCGATGAAGTCAGCAACCTCGAACGCCCGCTCTCCGAGCTTCTCAAGGACCACGTCCAATGGGTTAAAACCGGCGGTAAAAACGGCAAACAGCTCGATCTTTCGGGCTTTGACCTCCGCGAACTTGAGGACTTGAGCAAATACTCGCTGACAGCCATGAAAGCAGTGGGAGCCAACTTCCTGAACCAGAATTTCTCGAACGTTGAGATGCAGTCCTCCATCTTCGATGAATCCGACTTCCGTGACTGCCTGTTCGTAAACGCCGACGTACGCGGCTCCACCTTCAAGGATGCCCGCCTTTCACGTTGCGATTTCACGGGCGCAAACCTTTCCCCGCTAATTTTCCATGGCTCTGATGGCGCCATCAAACGCATCCAGCCTGTCAGCATGATGGGTGCAACACTGCGCTACTCGGTACTGCGTAATGCCAAAATGGCGGGCGTCCGTCTTAAAAACGCTGATTTGTCCTACGCCGACTTCACGGGGGCTGACTTGCGCAAGGCTGATCTTACGGGCGCAAAGCTCGAGGGTGCTATCTTCGCAAATGCCCTGATGGAAGACGTCCTGATGGACGGCGGCACCGAATACCTCTAGGAAAATCCGCTCATTACGGTTGAGTTTGGCGGGCTGCCATGCTCAATTTGGTTCATGCCTGTTATCCGCCAGTTGCCCGATTATCTTATCAACCGCATCGCTGCGGGCGAGGTTATTGAAAACCCTGCCGCCGCCGTGCGCGAGCTGGTCGAAAACAGCCTCGATGCCGGCGCGCGTAATATTACGGTCGATGTACGCGAAGGCGGAAAAAGCTGGCTTGCCGTCGATGATGACGGCTGCGGCATGGGCCCTGATGATCTGGCGCTCGCTGTCCAGCGCCACGCAACCTCCAAACTGCCGGAGGATGATCTCGTCAACATCGCAACCTTCGGTTTCAGGGGTGAGGCGCTTCCCTCCATCGGGGCCGTTGCTCGCCTTTCCATCAGCAGCCGCGCCAAATCCGCGCCCGAGGCGTACGCGATAACAGTCGATGCAGGCAAAATAGGTGCGGTTGCCCCAACCGCGCGCGCGGGCGGTACCCGTGTTGAGGTCCGTGACATTTTTTATGCAACGCCTGCGCGCCTCAAATTCCTGCGCGGCGATACGGCTGAACTCACCTCAATAAAACAGGTGATGGCGCGCCATGCGCTGGCCAACCCCGATGTCCGTTTCACGCTGGTGTCGGAGGGGCGTACAGTTGCTTCCTACAATCCTTGCACCAGCCATGTGGAACGTGTTTCGCAAATCGTCGGCGATGATTTTTCTTCAAACAGCATGGAACTTGATAGCAAGCGCGATAACGTTCGTCTGCGCGGGTTTGCAGGGCTCCCCACCTTTTCGCGCGGCAACTCGCAGCACCAGTTTTTGTTCGTCAACAACCGTCCGGTGCGTGACAGGCTTTTGCTGGGTGCCCTCAAAGGGGCGTATGCCGATACCCTGATGGGTGATAGGCACCCCGTCGCGGTGCTGTTCATCGATATCGCAAACGAGGATGTAGACATCAACGTCCATCCCGCAAAGCTTGAAGTCCGTTTCAGGGAACCGGCACACATCAGGGGCCTTCTTGTATCATCCATCCAGCAGGCATTGCAGGCCCATGGCCAGCGCACGGCCGCCCGCACCATTGCGCCTGCCAATTTCTCATTCCCTTCAAATGATATCCAGTACACACAGCCACGTCATGTCGCGCCGATACCGATGGTCAGGGAAAGCGGTTTTACCGGCGCCTCAAATTGGCAACCTATGGCAAGGGCGGATGTACAGTTTACCGATGAGCCCGCACCTGTTGTCATGCCGCAGCACCACCCGCTGGGCGCTGCACGCGCGCAACTGCACGGCACGTATATTGTATCGCAAACCGATGACGGCATTATTATTACCGATCAACACGCCGCCCATGAACGCATCGTCTACGAACGCCTCAAGCACAACATGGCCCACGGCGGCGTGCCCCGTCAGCCGCTTCTTATACCTGAAATCGTGAACATCAATCCCGATGATGCGGCCTCGTTGCTGGAAAATGCAGGCACACTTGCGGCTTATGGTCTGGGCATCGAAGCCTTCGGGGAAGGCGCAATCGCCGTACGTGAAATCCCCGCCATTCTGGCAGACCGTATCGATTATGCAGGCCTGTTTGCAGACCTTGCCGACGGTTTTGCTGAAAACGATGCCGCTGAAACCCTGCGCGATGCGCTGCTGGCCATACTGGCAAGGCAGGCATGCCATGGTTCGGTCAGGGCAGGGCGCATCTTGAATATTGACGAGATGAACGCGCTTCTGCGGCAGATGGAGGAAACGCCCCTATCAGGCCAATGCAACCATGGACGCCCCACCCACGTTGCGCTAAGCTTGGATGACTTGGAAAAACTGTTCGCACGCAAATGACCGAAGATACACAAACCCCGACAGCACCGGCCGTTGCCGATACTTCATCCATCATGCGTTGCTACGTGGTGCTGGCCATCGGCATGCTGACGGCCTTCTTGCCCTACCGCATAGTCGGTATTATCGGCATGGTCGCGCTGGTGTGCGGTACAATCTGGGCCTACAGGCTCCGTAAACAGGATGGCGAGCTGTTTAAAAACCACGCTTCCTGGATGATCCGTACGTTCTGGATCAGCTCTCTCTATTTCCTGATCGGCATGCTGGTTTCATCCTCCATCGTATCATCAAACGGCGATGCGACGGTCCTTTCGACCATTACGCCAGAAATGACGGATGAGGAAATGGCGGCCATTTTGCTTGCTTACAAGGAAGCGAATAAGGATCTCATCCTCATCACCACGCTCATCTGCTTCGGGCCTGTCATGTTCTTTGTGCTGGCACGCTTTTTCATCGGCTATCGCAAGGCCGAGAAGGACGAGCTGATAGCAAATCTCAAGACGTGGCTGATTGTATAAATTTTAGGTAGGCCTTTGCGGCATCAAGGTCACGCGCCAGCGCATCGCGGCGCTTTTGTTCGATGGGGTCCAGCCCGTGTTTTTCAAGGTCATGCAGGCGCTCGTAATATAATTCTTCGCACAGGGCACAGCGCCACGCTTCAACGGGTGATATGGCACCCTCCGTAAATGCTAGGCCAATGACAATCGAACCCGCAATCGATGCCACCGTATGGAATACCGTAAATGTATGGATATCCATGGCCCTTACAGTGGCTTCAACTTGCTTGTGCGCGGCGTCTGGCTGGTCCAGTCGTGCAAGGGCGTACGTAGTCGCAAGGCCGATGCCAAAGCGTTTTTCAAACCACTTCAGCCACGGTGCCCAAATTTTTTCCTGTTCAAGGCGCAGGCCTTCTGGTTCGTCCGCAAGGTAGCAAAGCAGGTCGCTGTCTATATAGGCTAGTACGGCTTCTTCCATGGCCGCGCGGGCATCGGCGCGGTCTAGGGCCGTGGTTAGCATCTGTGTGAGCGGCATGGTATCGGGGATAACCAGCTCACCCTGCGCGGCCCATTCATCGGCCATGGCATCAGCCAGCGCCTTGTTGGGCGCAACCATAAGCGCCTTGGCAGGCGTGCGCACGGGCCTGCCATCAAGCAGCACAACAAACCCGCCGCCAACAGCGGGGCCTGTAGAAACTTGTTTGTAGAATTTTTGCATGCCCCGTTGTTAGAACGGCATTTTGGCGGGGTCAATCGCCTTCATGTTGACAAGCGCGCGGCAGATAGGCGTCAACGAGCATACTTCCTGCGACATCTTCTTGTCGGTAATCAGCGACCAGAAAGCCTGTCGCACGCCGATATAGTCCTTGGATGTCGGGTCGACTTTCTCGGCATCAACCCCTTTGGGCAGAAGCGGGATGGTCGCGCACTCTTTGTTGGAAATGCACTGCGCGTACTCGCTGCGCTTCTTCAGTTTGCCTTCCTCGACTTTTTTGGCCGTGCGCTTCATCTTGGCGTAGTAGGCCGACATCGTCATGGTCATATCGATGTTGTAATAGCGCTGGATAAGGTCCATCGAAGCGCAACGCGGTGGAACGACTTGGTTGAGGAGTGCTGGCTGCACGCACTCGTCATTAAAACGGACCCAGTCCGGCGCCTTGAGGAATGCAAATGTATATTCCTCATAGGTCGGGTATCGGTCGATCAGTTCTTCAAGGAAGAAGGGCTGCCCCATGTTGGCCAGCTCAATATAGCTCTGGCGCCAGTTGAATTTGTTGGTGGAATAGGTCATGACGCCGGCAAGCAGCAGCGCCATCGGGATAATCAGAAAAAATTTCCACAGGCGGATGCCGAAAAACAGGCCGAAGCA
>JAGWXJ010000104.1 GCA_018969935.1 Alphaproteobacteria bacterium
ACAACGGGGCGGCCATTAACCATGGGGCGTGCAACCGGCGTCATACCGGGGCGGGGCTGCTGCAGGGCAGGGCGGGCCATCATGGTCGGTTGGACGGGGCGGGCGGCAGGGGCCGGCATGGCTACAACCGTCTTGGGGGCTGCAACAGGCACGGCCTTTACCACAACCTTGGCAGGCGCTGCTTTAACAGGGGCGGCCTTGGCCACAACTTTCTGGGGGGCTTTCACCTTCGCGGTGGCCTTGACGGGCTTAGTAGCCTTTTTGGCAACGGGCTTCTTGGCGACAGCTTTAACGGGCTTCACGGCTTTTTTAACGGTCTTGGCCACGGGCTTCATTTTAGCCTTGGCTTTCACAACCTTCTTAACTTGTTTCTTGGCTGCCTTCTTCATTTTAGCTGTCATTTCTTTCGCCTCTTAAAAAATCGTCAGACCCAAAATTCACATAACAAAGACTCAGGCCGCGGAATCCGCAACCTTTGTAACAAGCCGATTTAGCTCGAATGTCTATGTTCTTAACAAAATTTTTAGATTTTTTCAATAAATTACTTGGCCTGACCTAGAAAAATCAACGATTCCTAAGCGTTAGCCAGCTCTTTCGAGCGCCTGTAGGCTGCCAATACAGCCTCTTTCAGGAGGGTAAATAGGGCCTGATTCCCTCCCAATACATTTAAAGCCGCTTCCGTAGTCCCCTTTGGGCTGGTTACGGCAATTCGAAGGTTGGTCGGGCTCTCGCCACTCTGGTCCAACAGGGCGGCGCTACCGATAACGGTCTGTCTGGCAAGGGCGGCTGCCAGATCGGCAGGTAGACCGACATTTTTTCCAGCTTCTTCAAGGGCTTCTATAAAATTGTAAACATAGGCGGGGCCGCTGCCTGATATCGCCGTTACAGCATCTATCTGTTCTTCTACAGTGAGTTCATAGCTTTTTCCTAATGCATTAAGTAAAGAAACGGCTATAACCTTATGTTTTTCAATAATATTATTGTTGCAAATGTAACCGGTTACGCCTTGGCCAATGGCCCCTGGCGTATTGGGCATGGACCGTATAATCGGGCGTTTCGCCCCCCATGCGCTGGCCAGCTTGGTCAGGGTAATGCCGGCAGCGATAGACAACACGGGCACCCCCTCGGCCACGAGGGGCGGTAGGGTCGTATTAATCTCGTTCATCGATTGGGGTTTAACAGCCAGCACGACAATATCAGGGGTGATTTTTTGGGCAGCCCAACCCTGACCATCCGCATGGACATGGATACGCGCATCGGTAGCGGCAGGGGTGTAATGGGGCTCGATGATATCAATGCGTTTAACCGCAGGTTGGCCAAGCCAACCCTTCACCATGGCGCTGCCCATGCGCCCGCATCCGACAAGAAGAATGTTCATGCAGCTACCTTAGCCGCGCACGGTAAATTTGCAAAACACAAACCATAAAGAAAACATTTTTGAACCCTAGTTTTGCACCATAGAGATTCCCGTAGCGAAAGTTAGTCTGGTTATGAATGCAACGCACGTGCAAAGGCCTGTAAAGGCCGCCCTGATGATGTTGGGCAGCAGTGCGTTAATCACCCTCATGACGGTCTTCGCCCGCCTCGCATCCCAGCACCACGCCATCATCGAAGTCACGTTCTTCCGCAATCTGGTCGGCGCCATCTGCATGTTTGTCTTTGTTGCTTCCGACCCCCGTGGCTTTGCCGTCCTCAAAACCAGCCGCAAGGGCGACCACCTGATAAGGACCATCGTTGGTCTGATTGGTCTGTGCCTCAACTTCTATGCCGTCAAACTCCTCCCGCTGGCTGAACAGACGGCGCTGTTCTTTGCCATGCCCTTGATGCTGACCTTGCTGGCCATCCCGCTCCTCAGGGAGCATGTGGACTGGCGCCGCTGGGTAGGGGTGGCCCTCGGCTTCATCGGCATCCTTATTATCGCAAGGCCAACGGGTAACCTGAATGGCTTTGGTGTGCTCATCGCCCTGTCTGGCGCCTTCTTTACGGCGCTGGTGGCTATCAATGTCCGCCGCCTCGGAACCTCGGAGCCAGAAATCCGCACGGTATTCTACTTCTTTACGCTCTCGACCATCATCGCGGCCTGCTTCCTGCCGTGGTACTGGACAACCCCAAGCTTTGAAACACTGGTCTATCTGGTCGGCTCTGGTCTGGCAGGCACCTTGGGCCAGATATTGCTGACCAAAGCCTACGCTGAAGCCCCCGCGGCCTTCCTCAGCCCCTTTAACTACGTGGCGATTGTGTATTCCACGTTCTTTGGCTGGCTCTTGTGGGGTGAATGGCCGCACACGGCTGTCTTTGTAGGGGCATCGATTGTGATATCCGCAGGTTTCATGACCCTGTACCTCGAAAAAACCCGCAACCGTAACGAAATCCTGCCCCAAGCCGCCGAATAATGAGCACCGAAACACCTGTCATCCGCCCTTTACGCGTATTTGCCATGGCCACCACCGCCGTGGCCCTTTTTTCCATCATGAACGTTTTTGTAAAGCTGGCGGCTGAAAACCACAGCGTTATAGAAATCATGTTCTTCCGCAACGCGCTGGCCATCGTGCCGGTCATGATGCTGATACTGCTGCACCCGCTTCAATTCCAGCTCTTCAAAACCAAAAACCTGAAGGGCCATCTGCTGCGCGGCGTGGTCGGCATGGGCAGCATGACCTGCTTCTTCTGGTCATTCGTGCTGCTACCGCTGGCCGATGCCACGGCCATCCAGTTTGCCATGCCCATTATCCTGACCGCCCTGTCTGTACCCATTCTTAAGGAAAAAGTTGGCCCGTGGCGCTGGGGTGCGGTTGTCGTCGGGTTTATCGGTATCCTGATTATCGCGGCCCCATCGGGGGATACGAACTTGTTCGGCAGCCTTGTAGCCTTTGGAGCTGCCTGCTGTACGGCTACCACCATGATGATTGTCCGTACGTTGGGCCGCACCGAGCACGCGCTCACCATCGTCTTTTACTTCTCGGTTATAGGCACCGTCATCAGCGCGGCCTTCCTGCCTTTTTATTGGGAGCCGCCGACACTGCTCAGCTTTACTTACCTCATCCTGTGCGGGCTTACTGGCGGGGCAGGGCAGGTCTTCCTGACCAAGGCCTATGCCGAGGCGCCAGCCGCCTATGTTTCCCCCTTCAATTACACATCAATCATTTTTGCGACCTTCTTCGGCTGGGCCATCTGGGGCGATGTGCCGGCCATGCATGTGCTGGTAGGCGCTGGCATTGTAATCGCATCCGGCCTGTTCATTTTGTACCGCGAAACGGTGGTCAAGCGCGGGTTGGTCAAGGACGCCATGCTGGATCCCGCCCCGACCCAAGCCGACGAACGCGAAGCTGGACAACCCGAACCAGCGGTGTATAACCCTCCATCGTCAGAGGGAGAACAAAAACAATGACCTTTGTCGTTACCGACGTCTGCATCAAATGCAAATACACCGACTGCGTGGAAGTCTGCCCCGTAGACTGCTTCTACGACGGCGAGAACATGCTGGTCATCAACCCCGATGAGTGCATCGACTGCGGCGTCTGCGAGCCCGAGTGCCCCATCGACGCCATCAAGCCGGATTCCATACCCGATGCCGCCAAGTGGGTTGAACTGAACCGCGAATACTCCGCCAAATGGCCCAACATCAACCGCAAGGTCGATGCCATGCCCGATGCCGAGAAATTCAAGGACAAGAAAAACAAGCTGGAAGAAGACTTCTCGCCCAATCCGGGCTCAGGCAGCTGATTATAGCCTGCAGGCGGCTTGCGCCAGCCGGCCAAGCTCGGCCCTGATAGCCTCGGGCGCAGGCAGTGTCGCCTTGAGTTCTTTCAAACGCGCCGCATAGTCGTATGGCCCCGCCGCTTTGGTAACATATGCGGTTTCGGATGTACGGTCAGGGTCATTCTTATAATAGAAGTAATCGTTCGACATATTCCCGATAACCACATCCTGCGGCCTGCGTTTCAGCACTGATACAGGCGCGGTATGCCCATCAGGGTAGGGGAAGGATACGCCAAGTGTCCGGCATCCAAGGCTGTTGAAAGCCTCGATCATGGATGTTTCAAAGGCATGGCCTTCTGTAGCATTGCCGTAAGCGTGGTTCAGTCCGCACGGCATCAGGATAATACGCGCGCCCTGCTGTTTGGCTGCCTTGAAAGCCCTGAAAGCCATACCCGTATTGCGCACCACATGCCCGTCCACACTGTTATAGGGGATGGGTTTGCTTATGGTGCCGTAAAGCGCGCCCGCAAAAACATCGCTGGCGGCGACATAAAATTTACCGCTTCTGGCAGCCATGGCCGCATCCGCGAATACGGTGGTGACGCCCAGCTCCGAAGCCGAAGACATGAGTAAGCTCCGCGCCACAGGCGCGTAATCGGAAGGATTGAACGCCATGCTTGCGCTTAGTGCCAGATGTCCGTCATGGTCCATCGCCTGAATGCTGTCGGCGATGGTCTTTCTCTGTTCTGTGGGGGTTTCCAGTATGGTCTGCGCAAGGAGCGAGAGGGTATTGCAAGGAAGTTCGCACCCCAGAACAAAATCGCTGGCGGCATCGGCCTTCAGGCGGTGAAGCAGGTAGTCCTGTGTAAGCACCTGCATGGGCCGCGCGTGGTCTTCGCCAATCACGACGGCCAGTATCTGCCCGTCATCAAGCAAACCTTGTTCGGCTTTAATCGCGTCGTATATGGCGCGGCCAGCCACGCGCACGTTCATGGGGTCGGCCAGCACGTGGTGTCTGGCGGTCAGGGTGTCAGGGGTGGTGGTAAGGGTGTATCCCATGGCTTTTGTATAATATGGCTGCCCTTTAGGGCGCAATAATTGAGTGCCTAATGCAGTTTGCGAAGGTCATCCATATTCAGATGCCCCGGTACGATAATCACGGGCACCGATATCTCGGTCAGGCCCTTGGCCGTAAAATAAGCAACCAGCGGCCCCGGTTTGCCCTTGCTGGTGCTGGCAGCCAATACGATGGCGGACAGGCAAGGGTTGCCGTTTGCAATCGCGATAATCTCGCTGTGCGTATCCCCCTCGCGGATGATGAAGGATGGCGTGATGCCCGTTTCCTCCTTCACACGGGTGGCCTTGGCCTGCATTTCGGCTTCGGCTTGCGCGCGGGCTTCTTCCTTGGCGGCTTTCTCGATATTGCCCCAGCCCACAAAGCTGGATGGCTCGATGATGCGCGCCATGGCGACATGCCCGCGGTGGATACGCGCCATATGCGCGGCATAATTCAGGGCCACAGTAAATTCAGGCGTGTCGTCAGCGATAATCAGGTAGGTACCCCCATCGCTTTGCCTGCGGCGTGTTTTTTTCTCGGCCATGATTTCACTCCCGCTTGAGCAAGACAGTGGCAAGCCAACCGGCCACAAGGGCCATCAAAACCCCCGCCAAACCATAAAGGAAACTGTATTCGGTTGCAAAGCGGCGCAACTCGGCACTCAGGCCTTCGTGCACCACGACAAAAGGCACCGATGCCTGATCGGCCAGCGCACCGTCACGGAATAAATAAGCCGATACCTTGTAATTCCCGGCGCTTACAAGGGCAGGCAGGTCAAACACGGCCTTGAACAACATGGGGCTAACGTACGTAATGGCCCGCGGGTTATCGCCATAAAGCCCTTTTTGTTGCTGGATACGCACAAGCGCCGATGAAAAGGCGGATGTGCCATCGTCAATCCCGTCCGCAGGGGCGGAAAGCAGGTTGGTAAGCCCGATATGCAGGTTGCCCAGCACCTCGGGCGGGGCGGCATCGGCCAATGGCCCGCTCGTGGCCATATCGTAGTAAACGGGCAGGTTTGCGTAACGGCGGCTGTCGGTAAAGGTCCAGAGCCCGAATAGCTGTGTCTTTTTGCGGATGGTCATGGCGCGTGACGGGCCTTCCACCATCAGCACAAGCGTACCCACGCCGTCCTGCGTACCGAATACCGTGATGGATGATCCGTTAAAACCTGTCGTCACGCGGATAAGGTCGCTTGATACATCAACGGTAATGGCCGCACGGGCAGGGGCCGCAACCGCCATCATCAGGAAGAACAGGAGTGCTAAAAAGCGCGGCATCATCAGTGCTCCACGCTCAGGCTGAAGGGGTCGGCAGGTGGTATCACAAGCCCGTAAGCCATCTTGAAGGCCACCACAATAATGAGTGCCGCAAGCAGCAGGTGCGCCGCCACCCCCTTGATATGCTTTGATGCCCGAAGGCCAAGGATGGTACCGACAACACTGCCCGATATCAGCAAAGCTGCCAGCATCAGGTCAACGCTATGGCTGGATACCGAGTACATGACACACGAAAAACTGGCCAGAACCATGAGCTGCAAAAGCGATGTCCCGCGGATCATCAGGGCAGGCATACCAAGGAAGTAAATCATGGCCGGTACAATGATAAACCCGCCGCCCGACCCCAGAATGGAAATCATGAGCCCGCTGGAAAATCCGATAAACGTAGGCGCAAGGATGCTCACGCTCACGCCGCTGGTGTTATACGTGGTTTGGTAGGGCAGGGTTTTTAGCCAGCGCAAAATGGCGCTATCTTGCTGGCCGGATTGCAACTCGTTGCGATGGATAAACGTGCGTAATGTTTCCCA
>JAGWXJ010000105.1 GCA_018969935.1 Alphaproteobacteria bacterium
CACGGCGAAGTGCAGGAGATGATCGACATCTGCGATTTTGCGGTTGGTTTATCACGCCAGCTTTACGGGCTTACCATTCCATCCGAGAGGGCGGGGCACCACATGCGCGAGCGCTGGATGCCCCTTGGGCCTGTTGCCGTTGTGACGGCCTTCAACTTCCCCGTTGCCGTATGGATGTGGAATGCTGCGCTGGGGCTGGTATGCGGCGATAGCATTATCTGGAAGCCATCCGAGAAAACGCCGCTGACGGCGCTGGCCTGCGATGTTGTTTTTGCGCGTGCGGTTGCGGCCTTCAAGGCGGCTGGGCATACGGTGCCTGATGGGCTTAACCAGATTTTGATTGGCGGGCGCGATGTGGGGGAGGCGTTGTGCGCGCACCATGATGTACCGCTGGTAAGCGCCACGGGCAGTACGCGCATGGGTCGCGAGGTTGCCAAGGTGGTTGCCGCGCGCCTAGGGCGCAGCTTGCTGGAGCTTGGCGGCAACAATGCGATGATTGTCACTGAAAGCGCTGATTTGAATATGGCCGTGCGCGCCATTCTGTTTGGTGCCGTGGGCACAGCTGGGCAGCGATGCACCAGCCTTCGCAGGCTCATCGTTCACAAAAATGTTGCAGCAAAACTGACGGCCTCGCTGACCAAAGCTTACGAAAACATCCGTGTCGGCAACCCGCTTGAGGCAGGCACGCTAGTTGGCCCGTTGATAGACGAAGGTTCGTTTAGCGCCATGCAAAAAGCGCTGGCCGATGCCACCGCGCAAGGCGGAAGCGTGCTTGTTGGCGGTACGCGTGTAAACGTGGGGCAGGGCGGCTATTACGTGCGGCCGGCGCTTGTGTCCATGCCCGCGCAAAGCGCGATTGTGAAAGCCGAAACCTTTGCCCCCATTTTGTATGTGATGACCTACGAGCGTTTCGAGGACGCGGTTGCCATGCAAAACGATGTACCGCAGGGGCTTTCATCGTGCATCTTTACGACCGATGTGCGCGAGGCCGAGAAATTTACATCCGATACAGGCAGCGATTGCGGGATAGCAAACGTGAACATCGGGCCATCGGGGGCCGAAATCGGCGGGGCTTTTGGCGGCGAGAAGGAAACCGGCGGCGGGCGTGAAAGCGGGTCGGACAGCTGGAAGGCCTATATGCGCCGACAGAC
Source organism: Alphaproteobacteria bacterium (assembly GCA_018969935.1). Lineage (GTDB taxonomy): Bacteria > Pseudomonadota > Alphaproteobacteria > Micavibrionales > UBA1664 > UBA6145. The sequence goes on from JAGWXJ010000105.1 coordinate 1,152, forward strand.
CCAGACCATCAATTATTCCGATGCATTGCCGCTGGCGCAGGGCGTTGTTTTCGAGGTCTGATTTTTTTCGTATCAAATTCAGGTTCCATTAAGGAATGGGGTGCTACGGTTGTTTTATGAATAGCAACCTCCATTGCATTCATGTCCTGCATAAACCCTTGCAGATTGCACGAAACCGCCTCCTCACCAGGGGCGGTTTTTTGCAGTAGGTGAATTTTGCCTGAAACGACTCTTCCGTGCCCTGTTTTGCGCCCTTCTTTTTACGGAACGACTTAACCATTTTTTTACGCGATGCACCGCACAATTAAATTATCACCACATAAGAACGGGTTAGCTCGGCTGAAAGAAAATTCCGCATTCAGGTGGTTTTTGAGCCATTTTGTGCTATGTTTCGAGTATTCAGCTGAATAATTCGGTCCCACCTTAGTTTGTTAGAGAAGGAGTTAGTGCATGTTAGCTAGAGAACGCCTAGAAGCCTTGCAACGCAAACACGGTATGCTGTCGATGCTTATCGAGCGGGAGGAAAACCTGCCGTCAAGCAACGAAAGTTATGTCCGTCAGTTGAAACGCCAGAAGTTGATGATCAAAGATATTTTGTCCGGCGTGCGTACAGATCTTCTTGAAGAAGCGCGCTCCCGCGGTAGGGCCTAGAGGGGTCACCATACACACAGTAAAAACGCCACCTTGGGGGTGGCGTTTTTTTTATCAGTTGTTTCCGGTGCCGGTGTTTCTCAGGAAGTTCGAGAAGTCGAAGCCCGTGTTTTTGGGTTCTTCCTTTTCCTGTACTTCTTCTACAGGGGGCTTCCATTTGCCTTCTTTTTCCAGCTGTTTGCGGGCTTTCTGGACGGCTTTATCGAATTCGTCGTAGGTGCAGAGGCCGATTTCAACGGGGCTGCGGGGCTGGAAGTTGCCCGTGTTGGGGTGCGTTTTGTCACGGATCGACATGATGGTCGTGCGGGTGGTGCCAACAAGGCGGCCGATGACGTTGTCGTTCAGTTCGGGGTGGTGTTTGAGGAGCCATGCCACGGCATCCGGCTTGTCCTGACGCTTGGCGATGGGGGTGTAGCGCGGGCCTTTGGCGCGGGTTTTGGGTGCGGGCAGGTCGGTTTCGATGCCTTTGAGGCGGGCCGAGGTGTCAGCTTCGCAGCGCTTGATTTCATCAGCGGTCAGGAGGCGCTGGGTCATGGGGTTCTGGCCCATGATTTTCTGGCCTTCCTCGTCAGCGAGGGCCTGTACTTCGAGCGCGTGAAGGCCGCAGAAAGCGCCAATCTGTTCGAAGGTCAGCATTGTGTTTTCAATCAGCCACACTGCGGTGGATTTGGGCATCAGGGGTGCCGTCATGGTTCTATCCTCATGTTTGCCGCACGGTTTTCTATATTGTTACCGACCGTGCTCTGGAGGCCGGACTATAAACAAATCCTGACGGATTTCTACAAATTCTTAACTTTTCAGGACGTTTTTTCGCACATTGTGGGCGTTTAGGGGCGTTTGGGGCGGTATTCGGGTGGTTTTGGGCATCTTGCCCGCGGCCTTTGGCGTGGTACATTCACGCCCATGCTTGAAGAAGATTTCCTGCCCCAGAAAAAGAAACCGCAGCTTAAAAACCTGACCACGCTGTCGGTGGACGAACTGCATGAGTATATCGCCGAACTCAAGTCGGAGATCGTGCGTACGGAAGACGAGATCAAACGCAAGAAGGCCAGCGCCGATGCTGCCAGCGCATTCTTCAAGAAAGGCTGAAATGGCAAAGGCAAAAGCCAGGCGCCAGAAAACCAAGCTGAACCTTGCCTTGCAAGGCGGCGGCACTCATGGTGCCTACACTTGGGGCGTGCTTGACCGCCTGCTTGAGGAAAAAGACATCGAGATAAACGCGATTAGCGGTACTTCGGCGGGGGCGATGAACGCAGCTATCCTTGCCACAGGTTTTGCCAAGGGCGGGGCCGCCAAGGCGCGCGAGATGCTGGAGCTTTTCTGGCGGGATATCAGCTTTGCAGGTATGGCCGCCATGCCCTTCATGACGCCGCTGGATTACCTTACGGGCAACCATAACCTCAAAAATTCGGTTCTGTACGGGGCATTCGAGGCATTGACGCGCGTGGCTTCGCCTTACGAGCTCAATCCGCTCAACATCAACCCCTTGCGCATCATCCTTGAGCGGCATGTGGACCGCGCGGCGCTTGCTGCATCCGAAATCGAGCTCTTTGTGTCTGCAACTGCCGTGCGCACGGGGCAGGCGCGCATATTTACCTGCAAGGAAGTGACGCCTGATGCGTTGTTGGCGTCATCGTGCCTGCCGTTCCTGTTTCAGGCGGTGGAAATTGACGGCGAGCCTTATTGGGACGGCGGTTATATGGGCAACCCTGTTATCTGGCCGCTGATATACAAGACGCCCGTGAGCGATGTTTTGCTGGTGCAAATCAACCCGCTTTACCGCGAAGAACTGCCAAAAACGGCCTATGATATCGCCAACCGTCTGAACGAAATCAACTTCAATTCCTCGCTGATGGCGGAGATGCGGGCCATCAACTTTGTGGCAAAACTGGTGCACGACAACAAGCTGGACCCCAAGCGCTACCGCGCTTTGCGGATGCACATGGTGGCGGCTAGCGAGGTGCTGCACGACCTTGATGCTTCCAGCAAAATGAATGCGAACTGGGATTTCCTGCAGTATCTGCGCGACCAAGGGCGGGCGCAGATGGATAAGTGGCTTGTGGCCAACAAGAAACAAATTGGCATCCGCCAGACAATAGATATAGAAGATACGTTCCTCAAAAAACATGTGCCCGAGGCGGGTACCAAGAGAAGGAGAGCAGCATGACAGACTTGAAAGGCCGCGTAGCGGTTATTACGGGTTCAACCAGCGGGATTGGGCTTGCCGTTGCACAGGCACTGGCAGCAAAAGGCGCCAATGTTGTCATCAACGGGTTTGGCGATGCTGCCGCCATTGAATCCGAACGCAGCAAAATCGAAAAAGATTACGGCGTGAAGTGCTGGTACAACGGCGCTGACCTCTCGACCGAAGATGGCACCAAATCACTTATCAAGGACGCCGTGGCTAAAGCAGGCAAGGTGGATATTCTGGTCAACAATGCGGGTATCCAGCATACGGCGCCTGTCGAACAGTTTCCGTCAGACAAGTGGAACCTGATCATATCGCTTATGCTTTCATCGCCTTTCTGGGCCATTCAGGAAGTATTGCCCGTCATGCGTAAAAACGGCTGGGGCCGCATTGTAAACATTTCATCCGTTCACGGTCTTGTGGCATCGATGCAGAAGGCTGCGTATGTTGCAGCAAAGCATGGCCTTATCGGCCTTACAAAAGTGACGGCGCTGGAAACCGCGCGCGAGAAAATCACCTGCAACGCCATTTGCCCCGGCTGGGTGCATACGCCGCTGGTGCAAAAGCAGATTGATGCGATTGCCGCGCGCGACGGCATTTCGGGTGATGAGGCCAAGACAAAACTTCTGACCGAAAAACAGCCTTCGGGCGAGTTTACGAAGCCTGAAGATATTGCAGCAATGATCGTATTCCTGTGTTCGGAAAATGCTGCGCAGATGCGCGGCTCGGCATGGGTACAAGATGGTGGATGGACAGCACAATGAGAATAGAAGAAGACCTTAAGCTCGATTTCAAAGACGTACTGATACGCCCGAAGCGCAGCACGCTATCCTCGCGCAAGGAAGTGGATATCAAGCGCGATTTCGTTTTCAAATGGAGCGGACGCACTTTCAACGGCACGCCGATTGTTGCCGCCAACATGGACGGTGTAGGCACCATGGCCATGGCCAAGGCTTTTGCCAAGCACGGCGAGGGGCTTTCTGCCGCGCTTACAAAACACTACTCGGTGGACGAGCTTGCTGCGTTTTTCAAAACCAAAGACGCGCACAACGCCTGGTATTCACTTGGAACCACCAAGGCCGATGCCGACAAGCTGAAGGCCGTGCTTAAAAAGGCCGATAAAAACATCCTGACCAAGCTTTGCATCGATGTTGCCAACGGGTATTCGGAGGCGTTTGTTTCGTATGTCAAAATGATGCGCGATACATTCCCCAAAATGACCATCATGGCGGGTAACGTAGTTACGCACGAGATGGTGGAAGAATTGCTGCTGTCGGGCGCGGATGTCGTGAAGGTTGGTATTGGTCCCGGCAGTGTTTGCACGACACGCAAAATGACGGGCGTCGGGTACCCGCAGCTTTCTGCAATCATCGAGTGCGCGGATGCCGCGCACGGCCTTGGTGGCCTTGTGTGCGCTGATGGCGGTTGCACGGTACCGGGTGATCTGGCCAAGGCTTTTGGCGCAGGCGCCGACTTTGTAATGCTGGGCGGGATGCTTGCCGGCCATGACCAATCGGAATGTGAAATAACGCAGCAAAACGGACAAAAGTTCGTGACGTTCTACGGCATGAGCAGCAAGACCGCCATGACGAAGCACAGCGGCGGTGTGGCCGAGTACCGCGCATCCGAAGGCAAGACCGTGCACGTCAAATACCGTGGTGACGTGAAGGCCACTTTGCAGGATATTCTGGGCGGCATCCGTTCAGCTTGCACTTATGTGGGGGCACGCAAACTCAAGGAACTTTCCAAGCGCACGACGTTTATCCGCGTAACCCAGCAGATCAACAACGTGTTTGGAGAATCGTAAGTTGCTTGCGCTTTTGCGCCCTTAAGGTTAGGGTAACGCAACTTCCCCGAAAAACAGGACGTATACTATGGACGAGATCAAACAACGCCTTTCAACCGCATCCGAAGCCTGCATCAAGGCCTATGAGGCATGGCGCGCCAAAGCGGCCGACCACGCCGCGCGCGAAAGCCTGCAAGAAGCCGTGCACGAGCTGCGCAAAGTAGCGGCCCGCCTTGAAATCGAACTGGCTGTCAGCGACCGCAAGGCACAGGGTAGCGAGCCTATCCCCATTCCTTCCCACCGCGCTTCGCGCCGCCAAGGTGCACCAGAGATGGAAGGTGGGGATGATGACAACCGCGCCAACCGCATGCCGCCCGCCGGTGGTGGCCAACAAGGTGGCGGCCAGCGCCGCCCCATGCAACAGCACATGCGCCGCCAGGGCGGGGAGGGGAGTACCCCTACCGAAAACGCAGGCAATGAAGCACCGGCCACAACAGGTGGCGATGATGACGGCCAGCGCAAGGTTAAACCTTTGTCCTTGCGCCGTAGCAGCGCAAGCGAAGGCGAGCAGGGCTGATTTCAGCCTTATTCCTATGTTTTATTTGAAAAAAAGGCGGTTTTTCCGCCTTTTTTTAGTTCCATTTTCAGGAGAGGCGCGAAA
>JAGWXJ010000106.1 GCA_018969935.1 Alphaproteobacteria bacterium
CATGTGGCTGTAAAGCCATTCTAAAAGCCCAAACAGAATCCAGATTTAAATAAATAGTACATATTAAGTATTAGTATACTATTTTATTTACTGTTCTTGACTCTATTACTTATTTGCACTTTTTATACGGACTCCCGTGCTGCCTAGGGCGGTATCGTTTGGGTACCATTGGAAGTGCCACAGTTTTGCCCCAAGAATTAGCGTGAAGCCCCTGCCATTTTTCTTACGATCTATTATACAAGGCCTATGCCAGAACTTCCTGAAGTTGAAACCGTACGAACAGGGCTTGAAAAAGCCCTTACAAACCGCCGCATAGAGCGCGTAGAACTGCGCAGAAACGGCCTTAGAAGCCCCTTTCAGCCGGACTTATCCACACGCCTTACGGGGGTTCGGATTCTGGTTGTACGCAGGCGGGCCAAATACCTGCTTACAGACCTCGATAGCGCCGATGTGTGGCTGGCGCATCTGGGTATGTCGGGTAGTTTCAGGGTGATTGCAAAGGGCAAGCCCTTCGAGCCGGAAACGCATGACCATGTGGTGCTGACACTCGATAACGGCGTTAGGCTTATTTACAACGATCCGCGACGCTTCGGGCAGATGGAGATATTCGCGAAAGGCGCCGAGGCCGAATGGCCAGCCCTTTCCAAAATCGGGCCGGAGCCGCTGGACGACACTTTTGACGGGCCCATGCTGGCCCTGCGCCTTAAAAACAAAAATACGCCTATCAAGGTTGCGCTGCTTGACCAGCAGGTGGTGGCTGGCATTGGCAATATATATGCATGCGAGGCGCTTTATATTGCGGGTATAGACCCGCGCAAGGCTGCGCGCACCATCAAGGGCGAAAAGGCTGACAGGCTGGCAGCCGCCATAAAGCAGGTGTTGCGTACGGCGCTTGCATCGGGCGGAAGCACCTTGCGTGACCACAGGCAGCTTGACGGGACGACCGGATATTTCCAGCATGCGTTTGCAGTCTACGACCACGCACAGGAGCCATGCGCACAATGCACATGCGGCGGTAAAGCCACTGTACGAAGCGTAACACAAGCTGGCCGCACCACTTTTTTCTGCCCTGTCAAACAGAGATGAATCGGCGTTTTCGATTATCCCCATTCTTTTCCTTGACAGGGTGTGCATAGCTTGGCTAATTGTCGTGAACGAAATAACCAAGACAGCCCCCGAAACGGGCCGTCAAATTGAAAAGACAGAGAAAGCCACATGGCAAACCACAAGTCATCCGAGAAGCGCATCCGCACTACGGCCCGCGTAACCGCCGCCAACACCGCGCGTCGCAACCGTATCCGTACCTTCGTTCGTAAAATTGAATCCGCTTGCACAGCCGGCGATGCCGCCGCTGCCGAAGCTGCTTTCAAAGCCGCCCGCCCTGAAATTGCCCGCGGCGTTTCCAAAGGCGTTCTGAACAAGAACGCAGCTGCCCGCAAGCTCTCACGCTTGTCGGCCCGCATCAAAGCCCTCAAGGCTTAATTTACATTCGCCTGCGACAGTCCGTCCCATGCACGGACTGCGCGCCCACTTTTCTTCCTGTCAAGTATTCATTTTAAAGCTGCAAGTAATCGTTGCGGCTTTATTTCGCTGCGTAAAATAATCATTGAGTCAGATTCTTTCTTTTTAAATTTTTTTTAATGAAAGCGTCTTGCACAGGTTTTAGAAAAAGATTAAGGTGCCTTTATTCAAGACAGACAAACCTAGGATTTAAGCCACTTTGCGGGCGGATTCCTTTGTTTTTCTTAAAGTAGGGGATGGTGGGACAAAATGTTATCCACCGCTAAGTAATCGCAAAAAGGACCAAGGGGGATTCCTAATATGAGTAAGAAGTCCAACGCCAGCGCCGCAAAATCCGAACAAACACTACCCGCGGCTTCGACGGGCCTTGAGCGCCTGCGCACCGAACCGACACCCGAAATTCTGGCCGTTTGGGAATCCGTGCATGAATCCCTGCGCCAGGAATACGGCGAGGCCGTATTCCGTTCATGGCTTAAGCCCATGCAGCTGCAAGCCTTTTACCAAGGCACGCTTGAAGTATCCGTCCCTACCCGCTTCATGCGCGACTGGATCGGCAGCCACTACCATGACCGCATCGTTTCCATGTGCCGCGAAGCCAACGCCGACATCCAGCGCGTACAGATTGTCGTGCAGGTGCAAACGTTGCGCGACCCTGCCCCTGCAACGGGTGCCGCCGCCCTTGATGTAGCCCTTGGCCGTGCCAGCGCCGAAGGTGACATCTATTCCGAGCTTTCGTCGCCGCTTGACCCCCGTTTTACATTTGAAACGTTTGTTGTCGGCAAACCCAACGCATTTGCCGTTGCCGCCTGCCGCCGCGTTGTCGAAGCCGATGGCATGCCCTTCAACCCGCTTTACATTTATGGCGGTGTCGGCCTTGGCAAAACGCACCTGATGCACGCCATGGCCCACGCCCTGCGCGAGCGCCAGAACCGCAAAGTTGTTTATCTCTCGGCTGAAAAGTTCATGTACCAGTTTGTGCGTGCACTGCGCCGCCAAGACAGCATGAACTTCAAGGAGCAATTCCGTTCGGTTGACGTGCTGATGATTGACGATATCCAGTTCATCGCCGGCAAGGATTCCACGCAGGAAGAATTCTTCCACACCTTCAACGCCCTTGTTGACCAAGGCAAGCTTATCGTTATCTCCGGTGACCGTGCGCCGATGGACCTCGAAGGCCTTGACGAGCGCCTGCGTAGCCGCCTTGGCTGGGGCCTTGTTGCCGATATCAAACCTTCGACCTTTGACCTCCGCCTTGATGTCGTCAAGTCGAAAGCCGCGCTGATGAACGTTGAACTTCCGCAGGATGTCACGCACTTCCTTGCCGGTAAAATTACATCCAACATCCGCGAACTTGAAGGTGCACTCAACCGCCTTGCCGTCCACCGCGACATGACGAATGCCGCACTGACGCTGGATACCACGCAGGAAGTTCTTTCCGACGTGCTGCGTTCCTACGAACGCCGCATTACGATTGACGAAATCCAGCGCAAAGTGGCCGAACACTACAACCTGCGCCTGACCGACATGCACTCGGCACGCCGCAGCCGCAACGTTGCACGCCCGCGCCAAGTGGCCATGTATCTTTGCAAAAAACTGACCACGCGCTCGCTGCCCGAGATCGGCCGCAAATTCGGTGGCCGCGACCATACGACGGTGATGCACGCCGTCAAAAAGGTCGAGGAGCTGATGACCGAAGACACGCTTTTTGCCGATGAAGTGAACGGCGTCCGCCGTATCCTGAAAGGCGACTAACAGGGCGATTTGAACAGGGACAGATAACAAAAAAACCCGCCGTATGGCGGGTTTTTTAATGGTTACGGGGCTGGTATCAGCCTGTCTATCAGCCCCCAGCGCTGTGCTTCCTCGAGGCCTATTTTGCGGTCATTGAGGCCAAAGTATGCAAGGGCGGCGCCGTAAGGAATGTTGGCTGCGGCATGCAGCATCATCGCAAAGCGGTGCCTGCTTTCAGCCAGATCCCGTGCGCTGGTGAAGGTAACAAGCTTGTTGCCTTCCTTACGATAGGGCGCGTGGGTCATGATATCGCAGGCCTGAAAGACAATGCGCTCGCCCTTTGTTTTCTGGTGCGTGATGAATAGTACGGCAGCCATGGATGAAGCCTGCCCGCCGCATACAATATCGACCTTGTTAGGGATAGCCGTAATTTTTTCACGGATCCTGAAACCTTCGTAGAGGTATCCGCCGCTGGAATTAAGCCATACGGTAATGGGGGCATCTTTATCTTTAGCGGAGAGGCTTTCAAGTTCGGCAATCACGCGGTTTGCGCTCGCGTTATTGATTTCACCGACCAGCCTTACCACACGGTTATCCTGCGCGCTGGCGGCTGCAGAAAACAGCATGGCGCAGGACAGGGTGATGGCAGCGGTTTTGGTACGCATGATAAAAGCATACCTATTCGGGCAGGGTTACCAAGTCAAATAAAGCTAGGGTGTTTTTGGCTTCGGTCCGCGCTTTTGTGGCGTCAACTTGGGTAATTTCAAAGACTCCGGGTTTTTTTCGGCCCAACGGGCGCGGGATGCATTGGCTGCTGCACGATTGGCCGTAAATTGCGCATCGGCCTTTACGGCTTCTACCAATTCATTCCCTAGTCCCAATGCCGTATCAGCCAGTTCGATGATTTTGATATTCGGCGCCGGTTCGGGCCGCAAGGTTTTGAGGTGTGCGATACATTCCATGATGGATTTGTCACGATTGGCGGCCACCAGATAGGCCAGCGCCATGGCAACACTGCGTGATTTGCCCTGACGACAATGCACAACCAACGGTCTTTTTGATCGTTTTTCGTGTTTTAGCAAGAACCTGAGCCCTGCCTTTACCATGCGTAAGGATGGGCCTTTGGGATGGTCCTCCTCCGTATCCCAGTAAACCTGAATACGTTGATCTACCCCTTCAATGCCTTCTTCAATCAGGCGCGGGGCTGCACCTTCCGATACGCGGCGGGCGCCCGGATGCTCGATAGACAATACGGCGCACGGGTTGTTTTCACGCACCCATTCCACGACGTCGAGCGCCTCAAGGATCGTTATGCTTTTCACAGGGGTATTGTGTGCCACAAACTCTTAAGAATGGCCAAACACCCATAACTATTTGTTTTGATACTGTTTTACCTTGTCGATTTTAGGCTGGGCTACCGCACGGATGTAGCCTTGCATCGGGTTCAGGGCGGCGTAGTTGTGGTGGTAACTTTCTGCCACGTAAAACGCATCCAGTTTTTCCACGGTTGTTGCTATGGGTGCATCAAACACGCGGGCCGCGTTTAATTGGGCGATGTATTTTTCGGCAATCTCTTTTTGCAGGGCATCCTGATAAAAAATAGCCGAGCGGTATTGCGACCCGACATCATGGCCCTGCCTGTTTTTTTGCGTTGGGTCATGCGCCAGCCAGAAAAAGATTTTCAGGATGTCGCCGTATGACAGACGGGTAGTATCGTATGTAATTTCTATGACTTCGGCGTGGCCGGTCGTGCCCTCGCATACGGCTTTATAGTTTGCGGTGTCGGCGCTGCCGCCCGCATAGCCGGGCCTTACGGCAGTAACGCCACCTAGGGCCAGAAACGCACCTTCCGTACACCAGAAGCAGCCGCCCGCCAGAACAGCCGTGCCGGTTTGCGTGCTTGGGTTGAAGGCGGGGTTGGGGAAGGTATCGGCTATCATGCCTACCTATATAGGGCGGTTCGGGAAATTTGCCTAACACGCCCCATATACCCTATAAGCTGCCCATGAATTACGCGACGCGGGAAGCCCGTTTTCTGGCCGAGCTGGGGGCTATTTTCAACCCCCTTGTGCACTGGCCTTTGCTGACCATGACGCCCTTCGGGCGCGGGATGCCTGTTATTGTCTATCCCGCCTTTGCATCCGATGACGCCTATACCGCGGGCATGCGGTATTTTCTGGAGATGAAGGGCTATCGCACCTACGGGTGGGAACAGGGCCGCAACCGCGGGCCACGGCCGCATACCCTTGAAGCCATCAAGCGCCAGCTGGCCGATGTTACGGACAAGCACGGGCGCAAGGCTGCGCTTATCGGGCATAGCCTTGGCGGCGTGTTTGCACGGCAGCTTGCACGCTTTGCGCCCGAGCGCGTTGACCGCGTTATCACGCTTGGCTCGCCTTTCGGTATAGCCGCGCAGCTGGACAAAGCCACGCCGGCTACCAAAAAAATATTCAACTTCTGTGTGAGTGACGGCGCTGACGGCGACCGCGATTTGCTGGCGCGCGACCTTGTGGTGCCCCCACCCCTGCCCACGACATCCATTTACAGCCGTGACGATGAACTCATCCACTGGAGCAGCAGCATCAACCCCCGCGGCCCCCTGACTGAAAATATCGAGGCGATTGCCAGTTCCAGCCACCACGGGCTAGCGTTTAGCCCCATCATGCTTGCACTGATGGCCGAGCGTTTAGCCGTTTCAAGCGAGTACTGGTACCCGTTTAACCGCAATTTTTCGCCCTTTCTGGCTGCCTATATCCCCGAACAGCAGGCGCACCTTGAAGATACCAGCGCCGTACCCGACATGCCTGTTTACAGCGCGCAGGAACTAGCGCGGCTGGAAGCCGCCAAGCCAAACCTTGGCCTGAAAATCTGATTATTTGGGTACGATTTTATCGGCAAAGCGGATTTGCAAGGCGCGCTCCGGCGTCGTGATTTTGTCGGCCTTTGTTACAAACTTCAGGGCTTCCTTTACCGAAATGTTGGCGACGCGGGCGATGGTGCGGGCAAATTCCAATCTGTCTATGCCCAGTTCCTGATTGTTTTCGTAGCTTAAATGCCTGAGTGCGGCTTCGGTGAAAGACGGCGCGTGCGTCATGATTGTGCATTCGCCGTAGATAATGCGCTGGCCCTTATCCTTG